>JAKBES010000092.1 GCA_021833665.1 Acidobacteriota bacterium | reverse complement strand
TCCGCCACATTCGGATCGGCCCCGGCGGCGATGAGGAGGCGGACCAGTTCCGTGTTCCCGCCGCTCACCGCCAGGGCAAGGCTCGTAAGGCCCCCCGGACCTCGGGCGTCGGTCTTGGCACCCGCGGCGAGTAGGGCCCGCACCTGGTCGCCATCCCCCGAGGACACGGCGCGCAGGAGCTTGGCTCCGTCCATCCCCTTCTCGCTGGCTCCGCGCTCCCTCAGCCAGGCCGCCATGGGCTCCTGGCCGGCTGCCACGGCCATGGACAGGGGCGTGAGACCTGAAGCCGTAGCGGCATCCAGACCAGCCCCTTTGGCCAGAAGCAGGGCGGCCGCATCCTGCGAGCCCGCGTAGGCGGCCACGTGCAGCGGGGTCATGCCGCCGTCATCGCCTTTTTGGGGATCGGCGCCCCGGGCGAGCAAGGCCTCCACGGCCTTGACCTGCCCCCCGCCGCAGGCGCGCATGAGAGGCGTCATGCCGCCTTCGGAGGCCCCGTCGGCGTCGGCGCCCTGATCGAGCAGGAGCGCCGCCACATCGCCGCGGCCCTCCTCCAGCGCTGCGGCCAGGGGATCCCGGCCTCCCTTGTCCCTGGCCTTGATGTCGGCCCCCGCCGCCAAAAGCCGCGCGCACAGCTCCTTCCCCCCCGAGGCCGCGGCCATGTGCAGGGGAGTTCGGCCTTTAGGGTCTCTGGCGTTGGGATCGGCCCCGGCCGTCAAGAACATCTCGCAGATCTCCTGATTCCCCATGGAGGCGGCGAAATGGAGGGCCGTGGCCCCCGTGGCCGCTCGCGCGTTGGCATCGGCCCCGGCCGCCAGAAGCCTGGACACCATGTCCTTCTGTCCCGCCAGGGCAGCCATCTGGAGAGGGCCCGCCTGGCCCCCGCCGTCGCCGGCCGCCACGGTTGCCCCGCTGGCCAGGAGGAGGTTCCACACGGGGACCCACCCGCGCCGGAAGGCCCGCTGGATTGGGGTTCTGCCGCGGATGTCACGGGCGTTCACCGGGGCCCCCTTCTTGAGGAGCAGGGCGCACGTCTCGGCCGATCCCGAGGCCGCAGCCAGGTGGAGGGGAGTCTCGCCAGATAAGTTTGCGGCCGCCGGGTCGGCCCCGCGCGCCAGCAGGAGAGAAACCACCTCGGGGGCCGCCTCGTAGCACGCCCAGTGGAGGGGCGTCCAGCCGTCACCGTCCCGGGCGTTCACGGCCGCGCCGTGAAGGAGGAGCTGCTCGCACACGGCCTTCTGCCCCCCCATGACGGCCATGTGAAGGGCCGTGAACCCCTCCACGGTGCGGACCTCGCTGCGAGCGCCCTTGGCCAGGAAAAGACCGCACACTTCGGCGCGGCCGTGCAAAGCCGCTATATGCAAGGGGGTGTAGCCGTCCTTTCCTCCCGCCGAGAGGAGCGCGCCCTTGCCCAGCAAGAGTTCGCAAAGCCCTCGATCCCCACTGTAGGCGGCCCACTGGAGGGGGGTGTCCCCATCCTCGGTCTCCGCCGAGGGATCGGCACCCGCGGTCAGGAGGATCTGGCACGCTTGGAGATGCGCGTTCCTGGCGGCGAAATGAAGGGCGGTCCAGCCTTGGGCCGTCCTGGCGTTCACCTCGGCTCCCCGCTTCAGGAGAAGGGCACAGACTTCCTCGTGGCCCTGGGCGGCGGCGGCGTGAAGGGGACGGAGCCCCTTCTCCGCCGCCGCGTCGGTATGGCCCGTAAGATCCAGCAGCAGTTCGCAGAGTTTCAGATTGCCTGAACCCGCGGCCTCGTGGAGGGGAAGGTTCGCCGCTTCGTCCCGTGCCACGGGGTCGGCACCCTTAGACAAAAGGAGCTCGCAAATCTCGTAGCGCCCCTTGCTGGCGGCCCAGTGGAGGGCCGTCTTGCCGCCCCCGTCACGGACGTTCACGGAAGCTCCGTGAGCCAGGAGGTAGTCGCAGACGGCCCCGTGCCCGTTGAATGCGGCCCACATAAGCCCCGTCCAGCCCGTCTCTGTCCCGTCTTCCACGAACTCCTGGTCATCGGGCGAGAGACGGCATCCCTCCACGAGGTAGGCCACCACCTCCAGGCGGCCCTCCCCCGCCGCCGCTCCTAGGGTGTTGCCATAGAACGACTCGCGGCGGGCCCCCAGCCAGATGATGCCCTTGCCGTTGGGGTTGGCGCCCCGGCTTACCAGGTAACGGAGGATGTCCCCCCGGCCAGAGTAGGCGGCCCACATGACGGGGGGTGCCTCGAAGGCAGGGGCGTTGAGGTCCGCCCCCCGCTCGGCCAGGGCTTTGACCGTGTCCAGGTTCCCCGCCCTCACGGCTTCCACCAGATCCATCTCGGGTTGGCCCCCCCAGACACGAACCGAGAGGGCCAGGGCGAGAAGGATACCTTTCCTCATGAACCATTCTCCTTCATGGACGCGCGAGTATATCACGCCGCGCTCAGGGGTTGCGGCGGAAACAGCGGCCCTTTCGCCGCTCCCGCGAAACCCGGATCAGGGGGGGAGAAAAAGACGGGGAGGGCGGGCGGGGTGGAGGTGAGTTCGAGACGGACCCCTTTCCCGGCCCTCCCCTGAGGCGCCCGCGCCGACTTCATGGCGGGGCGCTCACCGGACGCGGAGCCCTCGGAGGAGGGCGCCCGCACAGGAGAAAGGGGGCCTCCAGTCCGGTGCAAAGCCGACGAACCTGCCGGATGCAGGGTGGAGGGGTACCCGGCCGGCAGATGAACGCTGTAGCAGGAAGAATGTAATGCCTTGGAACCGCGGAGTCAACAAAGGGAGACACAAAGGGAGACGGCCCGGCCCGGAGGCCGCCAGATCCGCCGAGAACGCGAAAGGGAGCCGCACGTTATGGCGGCTCCCCTTCGCGGCGCATGGCTCCCGGAACGGCTTACCTTCCTGAGCCCGTGATCTCCATGGTCATTTTCGTGTTCATGGTCTGGGTTCCGGCCTTTATCGTGGTCTCCGTCTCCATCTTCACAACGCCAGAGACGGGCACGTCCTTGCACGTCCAGACCTTCACCGTGCCGTCGGTGGGGGCGGGCTTGGTGGCAACCATCTTGACCTTCACCCAGTGGCAGGGGTAGGCCTTGCCGCCCACCGTGATGGTCTCGTTGCCCTCGCCGATCGGGGTCACCTTGGCGTCGGTAACGGCGGGGTCGACTTTGTAAGGCTCGTAGGCCTGGTTCAAGGGAATTTTCGTGTCCTGGGGAGGCATGGCCTTGCCCATCATGGTCGTCTCCGTTCGCAGCGTGACGCTCGTGGCATCCTTCGCCACGACGGTCTGCTTCATCTTCATGACCATGTTCTGGCCCATGGCGCTGGTGGTCATGTTGTACTGGAGCCAATCCCCCACCTTGGCGTTTTTCAGCGGGTTGTCGGCCATGCCCGCCGCCATGACGCCCACGACGGGCAGGATCAGCGCCCCGAGTAGCACTGAGATCCAGGTGCGTTTGATGGTGTTCACGCGTCCCTCTCCTTCTGGTCCGCCTGTCATCATCTGGCTCGCGCGAACGGCGGATGACACGCGAGCCTGTCCCGAGAAAGCTTGCCCCGGGCGGGATCCTTTTGATTCAGTTTAGCAGGAGAGGAAGGCGGAGTTCAACACCGGCGAGCGCCCCGCGCCAGGTTTTAGGCTATCATGGCGCTGGAGGCTTGGCATGAGAGCAGGTTTCGTGGCGGTCGTGGGGCGGACCAACGTGGGCAAGTCCACCCTCGTGAACGGCCTGGTGGGCGAAAAGGTGGCCATCGTCACGTCCAAGGCGCAGACCACGCGCAACGTCATCCGCGGCATCCTCAACGAGCCTCGGGGGCAGATGGTCTTCCTCGACACGCCCGGCCTGCACAAGCCCAAGACGCGCATGAACCAGGCCATGGTGCGCCTCGCCCTGGAGTCGCTCGAGGGGGTGGACGCCGTCCTTTGGGTCCTGAACGCCTCCGAATCGTGGCGCGCCGAGGAGGAGCGCCTGGCGGAGCGCATCGGGCACCTCGGCGGCCCCCTCGTCGTTGCCTTGAACCAGGTGGACCGGATCAAGGACAAGGCCCAGCTCCTCCCCTTGATGGCCGGCCTTTCACAGCGTTTCCCCAGTGCCGCGTTGTACCCGCTGTGCGCCCTGGACCCCAAGGACTACCCAGGGCTGCTCGATCTTCTGTTCCCGCTCCTGCCCGAACACGAGGCCATCTTTCCCCCCGAACTCTACACGGACCAGCCCGAGCGGCAGCTCGCCGCGGAGGTGGTGCGTGAGCACGTCTTCCTCCGCACCCGCCAGGAGGTGCCCCACTGCGTGGGCGTCCTGGTAGAGGCCTTCGATGAGCCCGAGGAGGAGGGCGGCAAGGTCGTCCTCCACTGCGCCATCCTCGTGGAGCGCGATAGCCAGAAGCCCATCATCATCGGCCACGGGGGCCAGACCCTGAAGGCCATCGGCATCGCCGCCCGGAAGGAGATCCAGCAGATTCTGGGCTGCGGCGTGGAGCTGCGCCTCTTCGTCAAGGTCCGCCCCGATTGGCGCGAGAACGCCTCCGTCCTCCGCGAGATGGGGCTGGCGTAGCGGATCGTGCCATCCCGAATTTGGAGAACGAAACAAAGGGCCCCGGAAAGGGGCCCTTTGTGGTGGGATGGGTGGCGGCGCGAGAATTGCGGGAGGTCAGCGGGTAAAGGTGTAGCAGGACGTCGAGCCGCCGTTGGGGTTCACGACCGTGATGCATACGGGGACTCCCAGGGGAACCATGGCCTTGAGGGCGGCCCCGCCCTTGGCCACGAGCCGTGATGAACCTTTGTACGCCACGGCGGGAACCTGCGCCCCGTCGATGTAGACCCAAGCACCGGGCAGGAAGCCGCCGCCCGTGACGCTCAGCCTGAAGGGGTTACCCATCTTGTTCACCCGGACCACCGAAACGCTCGTGGTCGTGATGGCGATGTCGTCCAGATGAACGCCGTATCCGGTGAAGGTCGGAGGGATGTTCTGGCCCGACTGGAACGCGAACGCGAGGGCGAACCGAGGGTAGGTCGTGAGGTCGCCCAGCCCCGTCCAGGCGCGCATGTTCTGGCTATAGAGGTACCACGTGTCGTACAGGCTGCCGGAGATCCTGTATCCCGTGTAGTTGGTGCCGTCCACGCTCACCACGTAATAGAAGTAGTCGAGGCCCGTCTGGGAATCTACTTTCCCGTAGAAATTGAGGTAGGCGCCGGGGGCGCCGGAGAGGCACGTGAGCCAGGGGGCATACTCCAGCCACGAGTCGGTGTTGTAATCGTACTCGGACCCGCAGGGGAGGGTGGAACCGATGGTGCCTCCCATGATGGCCTCGCAGTCCCATGAACCCGTGTGCGCATCGCAATTGGTGTCGAGCCAGTAGTAATCGCCCACGGCGTTATCCGGCTGGCCTCCCTGGTAATGCCACCAATTGCCCCCGTCCTCATACCATATGGGAGTCGCCTCAAATCCCTCCGACAGGCACGTGTCCTCGGGGACGCGGCCTTCCATCCGCCGTTCGGGACGACGGGGAGCTTCGCCCGGACGGACGAGGGTCACGGGCTCCTTGATGAGATACCTCCCCGAGGAGGTCCCCTCGGCTCTGTAGCCGGGCAGCGCCGCATCGACGGCCGCCTGGAAGGCGCCGGGCCCGCCGCAAAGGGACGTTTCGGGCGGGGGCGCCAGGGAGGGGAGAAGGGCCGGTAGGTTGGCCTCGGGCACGTCGGCCACCAGGATTCCCAGATCGCGGGCCCACACGAGGCGGTCGCTCGCCGAGAGTACGGCCGATCCTTGATCGTCCGTGGTGTTCTTCAAGACAACGATTCGGGACGGAGCGCCTTGAGCCTGGGCGGCCATGGCCGAGATGGACAAGAGACCGACAAGCGCCGCCGCCGTGGCGAGCAAGGTTGTTCGGGGCATAGCAACACCTCCTATATATCGCCTAGCAACACCGATGCCAGGGACCGTCATCCTGAATCCAGGCCGCGGTGGACTTTGCGGGAAGGCCGGCACCGTCAAGGTGTTGGAAACCGGAATCAGTGTCCGAAAAAGAGGACGGGGACGGATAGAAAACTGGGATGCGGGAGAAGAGAAGGATTCCACCCCGCCCGATGCGCCCTGACGCGCCCGGCCCCCGATGCTCGTTGGTGCCCTTGGTGCCTCTTACTGCGAGAGCCCTCAACCTTCCGTCCGTGTCCCTCGTCTCTTTCTTTCGCTGGTCCTCCCGCCCCATCTCCACACCAGCCGTTCACCCCTTGCCGGTCCTGGGGAGACCTGGGATACTATGGGGCCGGCAGCAGCCGGAGAGAGGGGATCCATGAGCCACCACCACGACGACCATCCGAAGTGGTCTACGGACACGAAATGCATCCATGCGGGGCAGGCCCCGGACGCGCTTTTCGGCGCCGTCGCCCCGCCCATCTACCAAACGTCCACCTTCGCCTTCGAATCCACGGAACAAGGCGCGGCGCGCTTCGCCGGCAAGGATTCGGGCTATATTTACACCCGCCTGGGCAATCCCACGATCCACATGCTGGAGGAAAACGTGGCCGCGCTCGAAGAGGGTGCCGGTGCCCTCGCCACCGCGTCGGGCATGGCGGCCGTCTCCACCCTGTTCTTCGCCCTTCTCTCCTCGGGCGACCACGTGGTGTGCAGCCAGGCCGTCTACGGACCTTCCCGGCTCGTGCTCGAACGGGACTTCGCCCGCTTCGGCGTGCGGTCCACCATGGTCGAGACGAGCGACACCCAGGCCATGGCCGACGCCGTGACGGACAAGACGCGCCTCATCTACGTCGAGACCCCGTCCAACCCCACCCTCGCCATCACGGACATCGCCGAGGCCGCCCGCATCGCCCATGAGGCGGGAGCCCTGCTGGCGGTGGACAACACCTTCTGCAGCCCCATCTTGCAGCGCCCCATTCGCTTCGGGGCGGACGTGGTCGTGCACTCCGTGACCAAATTCATCAACGGCCACGCGGATGTGGTGGGCGGGGTCCTGGTGTTCCAATCCCAGGAGATCATGAAGCGGGTCAAGCCGGTGCTCGGCTTCCTCGGAGGAACCATGGACCCGCACCAAGCCTGGCTCGTGCTGCGGGGGGTCAAAACCCTTGGGCTCCGTGTCCGCGCCGCCCAGGAGAACGCTTCCGCCTGCGCCCGCTTCCTGGCGGCGCACCCCGCCGTAGCTTCCGTGGCCTATCCGGGCCTTCCCGGACATCCCCAGGCGGACCTCATCGCCCGGCAGATGGCGGGGCCGGGTTCCCTCATCTCCTTTGAACTGAAAGGGGGCATCGAGGCCGGCAAGAAGCTGTTGGGAAGCCTCAAGCTTGCCACCCTCGCCGTCTCCCTCGGCGGGGTCGAAACTCTCATTCAGCACCCCGCCTCCATGACCCATGCCGGCATGTCCAGGGAATCAAGGCTGCAGGCGGGCATCACCGACGGGCTCGTGCGCCTCGCGGTCGGATGCGAGGATAAGGAGGACCTCCTGGCCGACTTCAAAGAAGGCTTGGACGCTCTCATTTAAGCCGCAACGCTGAGCAGACAATCTACAGCACGTTTCGAAGGCCGCCCTCGCCGCACGGGGCGGCCTTCTGCTTTTACGTAGCATCTTTGTTGCGTGAAATACCACCTAATCTAGTATTCATTTATAACTTTAATACAGCATATTGTATCGCCAAAACCCCATCTGGGGCCAACAGAATGGCCGTGCGCTGACGCGCCGCTCTTCAGTTTTCACTTCAGATTCCTCGTTCAGTGGCGGCGCGGACCACGAGCACCCCGGCGCTGGAGCCGAGCCCGCAGGGTGAAGTCGCGCGTTACCTAAAGGTATCAATCTCCCCTTAGCTTCGATCCCATGGCGAGGGTCCGCGACCAGCTCCCAGCTCTGCCGCGGACCGCTCACGCGAGGAGTCCCTTCAACCGGCCCCCGTCCACGGGCAGGGCCACTCCCGTAATGTAGGCGGCCGCTTCCGAGCAGAGGAAGGCCACGGCGGCGGCAATCTCCTCGGGCCGCCCCAGCCGTCCCGCGGGAATGCCGGCGGCCCATTCTCCGGCCACCTGGTCCCTCGTCTTGCCCGTGTTGCGGGCCGTGACGGCCGCCAGCTCATCGAGACGTTCGGTGGCCGTGTACCCGGGACACACGCTGTTGACCGTCACCCCGTCGGGCGCCGCCTCCGTGGCCAAGGTTTTGAGAAGGCCCGTGAGGCCGGGCCGGTAGGCATTGGAAAGAGCTAGGCCGGGGATGGGTTCATAGACGGACACGGAAGTAATGGCGACGATGCGGCCCCATCGCCGCGTCCGCATCCCCGGCAGAACGCCCCGGATCATCCGAACCGCGGACATGAAGGTGAGTTCCCATCCTTTTCTGAGCTGCTCCTCGGTGGAAACAGCATCGAAGGAGCCCGCCGGGGGACCGCCGGCGTTGGCCACCAGAATATCCGCACGGCCCAAGGTCCGGTCAAGCTCCTTGAGGATCTTGGAGATGTCCTCGGCGCTGGAAAGATCCCCCGCGAAGAAGGCGGCCTTCACGCCGAAGGACGTGCGAATCTCGCCCGCCAGGGCAGATAGAGCGTCCTCGCGCCGTGCCACCAGAAAGAGGTCCGCCCCTTCTCGCCCCAGGGCCTGCGCCACGGCCCTGCCCATGCCCGCTGATGCCCCACATACGACAGCCACCTTGCCTTTCAGTCCGTAATCCATGGAAGGAGTCCTCCACGCGAGCGCTCAACCACGAGACGGTCAAGGTACGAGGGTACCAAGAAAGGCGGGCGGGGTGAAAAGAGGAGCCTTAAGCCCGGAATTCTCCCGCCCCCTTCCCACGAACGCCTGTTTCGCCTACACTCTTCCGGTGGAGGTCGTCATGTCGGACCACGGCAAGGGCATAGACGCCAGCAAAAAGATCCTCGAAGAGGAGCTCAAGACGCTCGAGCACGAGCTTCGAGTCGATCTTCCTAAAGAAATAGACCGCGCTCGCCAGTTGGGCGATCTGAGCGAAAACGCCGAGTACCACATGGCCCTTCAGCGGCAGCAGTATGTGAAGGCCAGAGTGATGCAGGTGAGGGACCGCATCGCCGCCTTGGCGAGGGTCAACCTCAACTCCATCCCCACGGACAAAGCGGCCTACGGCAGCCTCCTGCGGCTTTTCGACGTGGACAAAGAAGAGGAATTGGAGGTCCGGCTCGTCACTCACGAGGAGGCGGACATCGCCAAGGGCCTCTACTCGGTCCAGTCGCCCATCGGCAAGGCCATGCTGGGCAAGCGTGAAGGGGACGAGGTGGTGGTCCAAACACCCGGCGGGAAGCGCACCTTCGAGGTCCTCGAACTTAAGACCATTCACGATCAAGATTAGGGAGCGGGGAGCAGGAAGAACAAGAGCTGAAACCAAGCTCCCGTCTCCACGTCCGCTTGCCTCTTTGCTCAATTCCTCACGCCGTTTCAGGAGGAAGGACGAGGAACTGGTAGAGGCATGCACCGCGGTGTCCTGTCCTCTTTGTCCCTTTCTCCTCACTCCTCACTCCTCACTCCTCACTCCTCACTTCCGCTCCTCCTCACCTGGCCTCAAGCCGCTTGAGGCGCCAGGAGGCGAGGAGAAGGCACGCGAGGACCATCACGGCGCTCACGCCGCCCACGTCCAAGGCGGGAAGGCCATAAGCGGCTTCCGGGCCCCTGCCCAGAAGGTGCTTGTAATACTGGGCCACGGGCCGGGCCGAGAGAATGATCACCCCTCCTACATAACTGAGTGAAATGAACATGTAGCCTAGCCCCCAGGCGCTCATGACGGCCTTGGCGGGATTCTTGGAATCGAAGACCGGCTGGGCGCTCCCCATGCACAGCGCCAGGGCCGACAGGGCCAGCGACGAAGCCACAGCGAGGAATACGGAGTAGTAGAGAGCCATGCCTTCGATCCCAAGGAATCGGTTGGAGCCGTAAAGGGTGAGGGCCGCGAGGCCGCTGAGGGGCACGGCCGTGAACAGGTACTTTGCCCAAAGGTACGACCAGACATCCATCGGAAGGACCCTCGAAGTAAAGTAGGCCCGCCCCTCCGACCCCACGGCCGTGAAGGCGAATCGCCCCGCCACCGAGGCCACGATCAGGCCCAGCGTGGCCAGGTTCCAGAAAGATACGGCCACCTTGAAGACCGCCACCCCCGACGGCATATAGCGAACATTGAAGAGATAGATCACTACGAGGGCCGCGAGGATAATGAGCTGGCCCCACTGCGTGGGGTCCCTGAAAAAAAGGAGCAGATCGCGCTTCAGAATGGCCCGGGCTCTAGGCCCGGCCGGCACGGGGGCGAGGGCAAGGCCGAGAAGGATCCGGCCGGCCACGGCGCGCCCCCCGTCGGGGCGCATGGCCTGCTGTTCCTGGGCGCGGCTGTAGCCCTTCCAGTGGAAGGCTTTCAGGAGCCCCGCCGCGAGGCCCAGGCATCCTGAGGCCAATCCCAGGAGCTTGGCCAGCGCCGGCCAGACCCGGCCCCACTCCCCTTCGGCGCTCCTCACCACCACTTCAGCGAGCCACGTGGAGGGAAGGAGGGATTCTCTGGGCATCCTGATGGACCGCAGGACGTCGAGCACCTGGCTTGAGGATTCGGGGTTCAGGAGGGCCTCGGGCCTGGCCATGCGAAATAGGACCACGAGCATGCAGAGCATGACCACCGACAGGACCGTGAGGACCTGGTGAAGCCGGCGCGCGGGGAAGAACCTCGCCAGGAGCACCGTCACGACGATGCCAAGTGACAGCGGAATGCACAGATAGATGCCCAGCCCCGCCAGCGACAAGAGCAGCGCCCCCATCCCCGCCTTGGACAGGCTCCAGTAGGAGGCCGCAACGGGCGCCAGAAGGAGCGCCACCATGTACCCGGCGTTGATGGCCGCCTCCGCGGAGCGTTGGGCCCGCAGGCGCCGGCGGGCGACGGGCAAGGGGAGGAGAAACGCCAGGTCGTCATCCAGGTACAAGTAGGAGAGGGCGCTCACGGCCGCCGAGAAAAGAAGCAGGGTGAAGGTGGTGAGAAGTACCAGGCCCATAAGCTTGCCCGCCACCGCCACCAGAAGCACACGCGGAATGCCTTCCGCCGACTCATTGGCGAGGAGATTCGCGAAAATCTTGCGGAAGAACACGAAGTCTCCGGCCCAGAATAGGATTCCGGCCGCGGCGAATCCCGCCAGCAGGAGCCCTTTCACGGCACCCGGGGGCCACAGCTTGTGCCAGGCCAGGGTGAGCCTGAGCCTGGTAAGGAGAAAGAGCCTCACGGCGCGCTCCCTCCGTCCAATCGGAACGGGACGATGAGGCCCGGCTGCTGATGAGGGCGGGCCCTCGGTTCACATGCGCTTGAATACCCCGCGCCAGGACACGATCCCCCGTCCCTCTCTCGCCTCGTCCTCATCCCGGCATCCCGGCATTTCCATAGGCCCCCAGGAGCGGCACGAACACGCATCCTCCCATGCGCTCCCTTCGTGGGCCTGACTCCGTTAGGGTGATCCGTTCCAGCACCTGAGCTCGGCCGCCCGGGACATCCACGGGAGCCACAAGGATCCCGCCTTCCGTCAGTTGATGAAGAAGAGGTGGTGGTACCAGGGGGCAGGCGGCGGAGACGAGAATGCGGTCGAAAGGCGCCTCCTCGGACCATCCCGCCGAGCCGTCTCCACGGCGCACGGGACACGGCGAAAGCCCCGCCTCCCGAAGGCGTCCGGCGATGGCCGCGGCCAGCTCCTCATACCATTCGATCCCCAGGGGCCTTGAGCCCATGGCCAGGAGGAGGGCCAGGACGTAGCCGCTTCCGGAGCCGATTTCAAGCACCTTCATGCCCCGCCTCACTTGGAGCGCATGGAGCATGAGGGCCACCATGAACGGCTGGCTGATGGTCTGCCCGTGGCCCAGGGTGACGGGATGGTCTTCGTAGGCGAGGGCGCGGGCGGCCGCGGGCACGAAGACGCCCCGGTCCACGCGAAGAAGGGCCCCCAGCACGCGGCGGTCTGTCACGCCGCGAGAGAGGACCTGGTCCCGAACCATGGTTTTGAGAACCGTCCGGGCCTTCATGGTCCGCCCTCCCCCTTCCGTACCGTCCTTCCCATGGCGATCCACAAGAGTCCA
>JAKBES010000091.1 GCA_021833665.1 Acidobacteriota bacterium | reverse complement strand
GTAAACTGTGTAATCCAGCTCGTGGGCCTGGATACCCAGCCCGTAGGTAAGGTGTGCCTGGGGGTCCAGGTCCACGAGGAGCACGGACTTGCCAAGCATGGCCAGCCCGGCCCCCAGGTTGATCGCGGACGTGGTCTTACCCACGCCCCCCTTCTGGTTGATTAGTGCGATCGTTGTCACATTCAACCTCCTGGAATCAATATAGGTTACTCAGTAATCTCAGTCAACTTTATTTACTTAGTAAACAGTGTAACCTACTCGTATTTGGCCTTCGCCAATCGCCGCGTTGGCCCTTGACTTCCTATTAGCGATTGTGCCACTAATCGCTAATAGCATACGCCGCTATTATCGCGGCCGATAATAGGGGCGCGTGCAGGATCTGAGGGAGGAGGTTCCGGTGGCCACGAACATCAAGCCTCCAGGCCGCACAATCCGCAGTGCGGAGGGCTACATAGCCTTCATCCCCGACCCCCTTCCCCCTTCCTTGGATTGGACGCCCGAACTTGTGGCTGCCCTGTCGGAAGCCGATCACCTGTTAGGGCGCCTCGCGGGCGCCGGCGGCAGACTGCCAAACCCACACTTGCTCATTCGGCCCTTCATCCGCCGGGAGGCCGTCCTTTCAAGCCACATCGAGGGCACGCAGGCCACGCTCGGCGAGCTCCTGGCATCCGAGGCCGGGGCAGCTGTGGAGCGGAGTCCCGACGACCTCCGGGAGGTCGCCAATTACGTTGTGGCACTGGAATACGGAGTGGGAAGGCTCCGGAAGTTGCCCCTCTCCCTTCGCCTGACCCGCGAGATTCACAAGCGCCTGATGAAAGATGTCCGCGGCAACACCGCCACGCCAGGGGAATTCCGCCGATCCCAGAACTGGATCGGTCCGCCGGGAAGCACTCCGGCAACCGCGTCCTACATTCCGCCTCCCCCGTTGGAAATGATGGAGTGTCTGGGGGCCTGGGAGACCTTCCTGCACGACAGGAGCCTGCCGCCGCTCGTCCAGATCGCCCTCGCCCATTCTCAGTTCGAAGCCATCCACCCCTTCCTGGACGGCAACGGCAGGGTGGGACGCCTGCTCATCACGCTGTTCTTGGTGGCCCGAGACCTCCTTCCGAGCCCGCTCCTCTATCTCAGCGCATTTTTCGACGCCACCAGACGCGACTACTACGACCGCCTCAACGGAGTCACCCGCGAAGGTGCATGGGGAGATTGGTTGGTTTACTTCTTGAGTGGGGTCGCCCGTCAGTCCGAAGATGCCGTTGGCCGGTCCGAGCGGATGATGGGGCTCTTGGAGGATTGGCGCAAGGAAGCGGCGGGAGGACCTTCAAAGGTCCCGCTTCATGTCTTGGATTTTCTTGCATCCAACCCCTACATCACGGTTAAGGGCGCCACCGAAAAGCTTGGCGTGGCCTTCACAACGGCCCAGCGGGCCATCGAACGGCTGGAGAAGCAGAAGGTCCTCACCCAAGTCGGCGAGGGAAGGCGGGATCGCGTCTACTGTGCCCAAGCCCTGCTCAAGATCCTCGAAGAGCCCGCCAAACTGACACCATAGCGACCCCAGAAAAATAAGCAGGCCTCCCATTTCGAGGGGCCCGGAAGAGCCAATTCGGGGTTTCCTGCGATTTCTGGGGGAGGAACCTTCACCTCCCGCTGGAACTTGGTCGTTCCTGAAGCACCGGGTAAGGTCGGAAGGCCCGATGAATCTTAGTTGAGAGCGGGTGCGTCGCAAGGATCATTCATACTCCGCCCCAGCGCGGCGAAGGTAGTCCGCGGGTCTGAGGATGTTCATTCCACGAACCTGGCGGCCAAAGAACGGTCCGAAGTGCTTCTTGTCGCCCGTGATGAGAAAATTCGCGTTTGCTGCGAGCGCGGCGGCGAGGATCGGAAGGTCTTTGGCGGGAAGATCCACGTCAAGGTCCTCGGGCAGAGGGTAGGGCGTCGGGACGACTTCCATCTTCAGAAGCGAGGCGTCCAGGCTCTTAAGCAGCCTTTTCTGTTCTGCAGCGGCTGCAGGGTGGTCTTCGAGGTTGCGGCGGGCCTCTTCCGCGGCATATTCCGAGGTAAGGAGCCTGGTGTTCGGAAGATTCCACAAGCCCCGCAAGGTGGAGAATTCTTTGAAGGCCGCAGACCAGAGGACGTTGGCGTCGAGGAAAACGGTCTCCATACCCTAGCCCTTGGGAGAGGCGAGGACGGTGTCAGGGTTCAGGCCCATCTTTCGCACCTTCTCGCGGGCAGCCTTCTCCTCGCGCGCACCCACGGCGTTCATAAGGAGAAACTCAGCGCGGCGTTCTAGCGTGTACGTCTCCGGCTGGACGAAGACGCCCGCGAGATGCAGGAGGATCCCTTCCTCCGTAGGCATAGCTACCAGTATGGAATCCTCCTCGATCTTGTACCGCCTGCGAAGCTCTGCGGGCAGAACAATGGTTCCGCGCCGGCCAACTTTCACGGGAAGTTGCTTCATATTACCCTCCAGTCGGAATATCCGACAGTCAGAATATCGGACATCCAGATATAAATGTCAAGCTGGGAGTGGATAAGAAGACCTGCACTTGGCCGGGCCATAACGCTTCATCCGGGCTCTCTGGGAGAAGGGTTGATTTTCGCGAAGATGCTCTTGGAAAGAGGGAGGCCGGGCGCGTTGCCCGGCCTCCAAGTACCCTCGTTCGGTCCCCAAAAAATCGCAACTAAATCGCAACTTTGAAATCACGTTGGCCTAAATTCCCGTCGACTCCCGAAAGGACCATCGTCCCCGGAAGAGTCCGAAGAAATAAGGCTTCTGTAGGGTTCCGTCGAATTGGCGTAACTCCTTTATATTCATGCCTTTAGCTCCTGCTAAGCAGTTGTCCGGGCTTAAACCTGGACCGGGGGTTCGAATCCCCCCCTCTCCGCCATCTCCTCAATTCCCAGCGCATCGCGTCTCGCCTTCCTTGCCGGCACCTTCCGGCCACGGGCTCCCTCCGGCTTGGCCTGAGGAGGAAAAGGGAGGCACGCGGCTGGGGGTGCCGTAACATTGCAGCTTCCTGGGTGCTTTGCATCAGAACAGATTTTCTAGGATCGGCGCCCAATCAGGGTGGTGTCTCAGAACAAACTTGAATAATTTGGGCAAGCCGGAGACGCCGCACTTCCCAAGGGGCTCCGCCCCTAGCGCCCTGTGAGACCGTCTGGACGTATTCGGCGAACCGCTGTTGCAGGACACTCTCTTAAGAGAAGCTATGGGCACGTGACATCACTTGGCGAGGTATCCCCGGACCTTAGCAAACTCGAGCAGTTCATCAAGGTGATTGCGGTCGGATTTCCCCAGACAGTCCTGAAGCCTGGAAATGGAGGGGTTGGCCTGCTTTATGGCGTTCTTGTAATGGAACTCCGAGGCGGAAGACTCGAATTCGAGAGAGATCTTCACCGCTGCATCGAGGGCAGGTGCCGCCGAAGTCCTCAGCACCCCGATTCGAGACGATACGACGTCGACCGCTTCCATGTCCATCTCCATGCTCTTGAACAGGTCTGGATTCTTCTGCACGACGTGCTTTTCATAGTCCAGGAGTGCCGCGTGCGCCTTCTCGGCGCGGGAAAGTCTCATGAAGACAAGAGCAGCCTCAGCGTCCCCAGCAAAAAGCTCGCTGTACCAGGCATAGAGGTGGGACAGTGACTCTTCCAAACGCTTGAGCGGGCCGAAGGCCTTGAGAATATGCACATCAGACGCCCTAGACTGAGCAACAATTTAATACGAATTCACCCCTGGAGCCAGCAAGGGCGCTATCGAGAGCCGCACCATTGAGATGCGGGAGGCTTCGTCGTGAAAGACCTGGCCATCAGCCGCAACATTCTACCGTGCGCCGACGCACAGCATCGGCAGGGCTCTCGTTCCTTCTCCTTCCATGAGATCTCAGACATTCGAACCTGGGGCCGAGGAGCGCGGGACAACGGGCGGGGGCTGGTCTATCCCAGCCTGGCTTCCTCTTTCGCGCTCATGCGCGAGGGAGCGCTGCCTTGGTCGGCCTCGGCCTCTTGCGCGGGCGCGCACCGGACCTCGATGCGAAAAGAAGGGCCATGAGCAAGTTCAACGCTCTGGTGGAGACTGAGAACACGCTGAACCTCATCGAGGTGGCTGCCCACCCGGCCCCTCCAGCCGCGGCTCCGGCCCCTTCGCCAGCCCCGGCGCGCGTCCACGAGGTGGCTTCCGGGGAGACCCTCGGGGCCATCGCCCAGCATTACTATGGCAAGGCCTCGCTCTACGTGAAAATTTTCGATGCGAACCGAGACCAGCTCTCGAATCCCAACCTCGTCAAGGTGGGGCAGAAACTGAAAATCCCCGATTAGAGAGCCGATGACCACCCTTGGTTGCTGAGAGCAGATCGCCGCACGCGGCACAGGAGCGCCCTGAGCGCCAAGCGGGAAAGGGGACCACGATGTTCTGGCGGGGAAGAAGGCAGAGCGACAACGTGGAGGACGTCCGGGGCGGCGGCAGGAAGCTGGTGGTGGCCGGAGGCGGCTGCGGGACGATCATCATCGCCCTGCTTATTCTCTTTCTGGGCGGGAAGCCTTCGGACGTCATGCGGGTGCTCCCACCCGTGCAGGGCCGGTTGCAGATGGCACCTGCGTCCCCCCGGGCGATCTCTTCGCAGGATAAGAAGGCTGGAGAGTTCGCCTCCGTCATCCTTGCGGATACGGAAGACGTCTGGCGCGAAGTGTTCCGCGCCATGGGAAAGGCGTACCGAGACCAGAAGATGGTCCTCTTCACGGACATCACCCGGTCCGGCTGCGGCGCCGCGAGTTCCTCAACAGGGCCCTTCTACTGTCCCGCGGATGAGTGAGGAGCAGTTCAACCAGCTCAGCGTCCGCCTTGAGCTCCAGGCCGACTTCCTCGCGGGTGTCTGGGCGCATCACGCTCAGCGTATGCAGAACATCCTCGAGGCCGGGGACATCGAGGAGGGCATGAACGCCGCAAGCGCCGTGGGCGACGACCATATTCAGAGGCAGGCGCAGGGTTACGTGGTGCCTGAATCCTTCACCCACGGCACTTCGGAGCAGCGCCTTCGGTGGTTCCTCAAAGGGTACGAGACGGGGGATCTCAACCAAGGTGACGCGTTCCGCGCGAATCCCCTGTAGGACCCGTCCCCGAGAGGGGCTCCACCATTCGATCCTTCAGCATCACGTCACTGCCCGATCGCGGGGGTAGTCCTTCAGGAGAGCCCCCATCGGTGACCTTATTTGCCGCCCGCACCTCCGATTCGGGAGGTCTGGAGTCGGCCTCTCAGGAGATGATCTTCCTGAGAATGTGGTAGGCGATCAGCAGGATGACGGCGCCCACGACCGCGCCGATGAATCCGGCAGTCTGGCCCGCCTTGTACCAGCCGATCATCTGGCCGAGGTAAGTGGCCAGAAACGCCCCCGCCACACCCAGGAGCATCGTGATAATGCAGCCGCCGGGATCCCTTCCCGGGGTGAGGAACTTCGCCACGATGCCGGCCAGAAGACCGATCAGCAGCGTCCAGAGAATGTGCGTGCACTCCTCCTGTCTGAACCCGGAGCCTTCATTCTTTGCGGTCCTCTTACTTCGTCGTCAGGTCGGACACCGAGGCGCCGGGCCCATTCGCTTTGACGGAGGCGATGCCGTTCTCCATGGCCGAGGCGGAGGTATACATCTCGCTCTTGCCAATGACCTGGCCGTTAGAGGCCTTCAGGACGAAGTAGGGCTCGCCCTTGACGGATGTCTTACGCTCGTAGTTGGCGTCGGCCCCGGCGTGCGTCTTCACCGATTCTATCCCGTTTTGGGCGCTTGCCTTGTCGCGATACATCTGGCTGGTGAGAATGACCTGGTTGTTCCCCGCTTTGAGGTTGAACATGAATTCACCACTGTCGCTCTTCTTTAGTTCGAACTTGCCCGCCATGGTGCACCTCCAATTGAAAAGGACCCTCTGTTCGTCCTTGTACCCGAGAGGGCAGTGAATCCGGTGGCCTCTGCCGGCCCGTGCGACCTGGCGCGGTCCAAGGGGTTCAGGGCCGGTCCAATCCGGTTGAACCGACCGATTCCGGCTACTCCTTTTCCCACATCCATTTGTAGGCGAACCCGGCCAGCAGCGCTCCCACGAGGGGAGCGAGCCAGAAGAGCCAGAGCTGCCCTATGGCCCATCCTCCCACGAAGAGGGCTGGTCCCGTGCTGCGAGCCGGATTCACGGAGGTGTTGGTCACGGGGATGCTGATGAGGTGAATCAGGGTCAGGCCGAGACCGATGGCGATAGGGGCAAAGCCTGCGGGAGCCCGCTTGTCAGTCGCTCCGAGGATGATCATGAGGAACATGAAGGTCATGACGACCTCGCAGGTGAGGCAGGCGAGGAGCGCATACCCGCCCGGGGAGTGGGCCCCGTAACCGTTGGAGGCGAAGCCGCCGGCCAGGTCGAAGCCGGCCTTGCCGCTCGCGATGATGAAAAGGACACCTGCCGCGGCGATGGCCCCGGCCACCTGGGCCAATATGTAGGGGAGGAGTCCCGAGGCTGGGAAACGGCCACCAGCCCAGAGCCCGACCGAAACGGCCGGGTTCAGGTGGCACCCCGAGATGTGGCCAATGGCAAAGGCCATCGTCAGGACCGTCAGGCCGAAGGCCAGGGCTACTCCCACGAATCCTATCCCGAGCCCGGGAAACGCTGCGGCAAGCACGGCGCTGCCGCAGCCCCCAAGGACCAGCCAAAACGTGCCTAGAAATTCAGCCGCCACTTTTTTCAGCATATCCATGCCTCCTTTGGTGCCACGGACCAACTTATCCGGCCCCGGCCTTCCCGGGCGGGCCTTGGCGGAACCCATCAGAACTTCATGACGATGGCCATCATGAGCGCCGAATCGGTCTTCTTCAGGAGCGGAGAGGGCGGCTGGTTCTTGTAGTCCGCGAGCGCTGTGACCTTGAGCTCGCTGTGCTTCGTGAGGGCTGCGCCGACGGAGACATCGAAGTGGTAATAGGCGTCGGACCAGTTATCCGTCTTCCACAGTCCTCCCAAGTGCTGGCTGAAGGTGGCGGTTTTCGAGATCTTCCAGTTGAAGCTTTCGCCGGCGCTTACGGCGAAGCTGGAATTGGATGGCCGGTCGATGTCCTTCTCAAAAGCGCCGCCGGCACCGGCCATGAGCTCAAGGTCCACTTTGTCGTTCTTCACGGCATGAACACCCACTCCCACGGTAGGAGAGATCAGGTAGGTGATTCCCGCGAATTGGTCCTTGACGTACCCGACCTGGCCGAAAAGGTAGGCCCGATCCGAAAGCTTGTGCTCATACCTGAGCGACAACGCCCCTTTGTTGGTGCTCGTCTCGTGATCCACCTGGCCCCAGAGGTAGAACCCCTCCATTTTGAAGAGGTTATTGGTTTTGGGATCGTACTTGGCGTTGAAGGTCAGGTTGAAGTTGGCGGTGGTGCTGTTGCCGCTGGTGATCCCGGCGCCGAACCCGATGCCTCCTGTCCATGGCGGTGGCGGAGGGGCAGGGTCCTCGCCGAACGTGGGCAGAGCGGATGGTGTCAGAATTCCGGTCACGATCAGAACCATGCAGGCCAATCTCATCTTCGTCCCCTTAAGGAAGAGAACCGTCTGTGCTTATCACCAAAATCGAGTCGCGGGACCATTGACGGGCGCTCGCTTCAACCCTTTAAACCAGGTCGCTGGTGCAGTGCCCGCACTTCTTGGCGGCGATGGGGATAGCCGTGCAGCACAGGGGGCAGTCCTTGGTGGCGGGTGCTTCGGCCTTCTTGAAGCGATTGACCGCCTTAATCAGCAGGAAGATGGCGAAAGCGACGATGACAAAGTCCAAGACCGTATTGATGAAAAGGCCGTAGTTGAGCGTGGCCGCCCCGGCCGCTCTCGCGGCAGCCAAGGTTTCGTAGGAGTTCCCCGACAGGTTCACGAAGAGGTTGGAAAAATCTACGCCTCCGAGGAGTCGCCCCAACGGCGGCATCAGGATGTCGTTCACGAGGCTCGAGACGATCTTGCCGAAGGCGGCGCCGATGATGATGCCCACGGCCATATCCACGACATTCCCCCGCATGATGAAGTCTTTGAATTCCTTGATCATGCCCCTTGCCCTCCAGAGTGATTCGGAAACAGGCCGCGTTCAGGTTCGCGGGGGCCCACCATCGTTCAACCCGGCTCCGGGCATCCGCCTGGAGCCGGGGAGTCGATCACTGCGTCGGGCTTGAAGCGAGAGCGGGGCTCGAACCCGGTCTCATGTTCCTCTCGTCCCATGGCTTCCCCATAACTCAGCCCTTGAGCATGCCCAGGAGCCCTTCGAGAGCACTCGCGTCGGGCAGTTGGCCGTCGGGGGTGATCTTGTCCACCAGGCCAGGGAGGTGCTGGGCCAGCTGGGACCCCACATCCTCGGTACCGAGCCCGGACTGGCTCGCGAGCTGTTGTATGTTCCCCTGGCCCAGGGCGGCCATGATCTGCTGTGCCGAGACCGGGAGGTTCGCCCCCGTGCTCACCCAGGACTGGACCGCCTCTCCCAGGCCCTTCTGCTGAAGCATCCCCACCAGTCCCTGTAGCCCGCCTCCTCCCTGGGCGCCCTGGCTAAGGAACATCTGCGCCACCGCCGACAGAAGCTGGGGGTGCATTCCCCCACCCTCACCAGCCCCCAACAACGAGCCGGTCAGACTATCGAGCAGTCCCATGCGTTGCCTCCCTTCCAACAGGCCTTCACCCAGCCCTGTGTGTTCCGCCTCTGATTCCTTGACCACAGTGTAACATCAAGCGGCCTCCTGGTGCTGGGCGAGGTTTCTGGCCCCGGTAGGCGTGAGATAGCCGCTCTCGGCCGCACGATGTGAACCGTGGCCTCGGCGCCGCTCCTGGCCTTTCGCATCGCCCACATCTTTGGCGTCACGGTGGAGGAGGTCGTTCAGTGCGAGTTCGGCTCCCCCCGCTAAGGGACAGGTGAAGACCGTCCGCGGGGGGCTTTCAGCCTCCATCGGAGGCCGATGGGCCATGTGTTGAGACGTGTCCTCTGCGCCTACCGCGCGAAGCAAGTTCCCGCGTTGCCGCAGCGCTGAAACTAACAGCCCGCGGGCGCCGTGTCTTCGGGCGCGGCCAAGCCCAAGAGAGCCAGAAGCTCGGAGGAGGTGAGTTTCGCGCAGATGATCGCTTCCTTTTCAGGCTTTCGGAGGCTCTTGATGCGGTGCTCGACTTTGAAGGCCAGGGTCGAGTCGCCTATCTCCACCTCATAGGCCAGACATAGCGGCCCCTTCGATCGCAGGTATTTGGAGCCTCGGCCTCCGGCCTGGCCGTGCTCCGCGAACCGGCGCGCCACGTCCATCGTGGAGCCCGTGTACAGCGTGCCCAGGCGGGTTCTGATCATGTACACGGACCATACCTTCATGGCGGCCTCGCCCCATCCGAACGGTTGCACCGGCGGTCGCACTGTCCCAAAGGATCATCTTTGCTATCATACTTCATTTCGCGGGACCTGCTTCAAGGGGATCACCTCGCTCGGCGTTCCTCATGAGGTGAGTGTTTGAGGATACGGAGGATAGAAGGCAGAATTTAATTACGGGAGCCCAAGAAGCAATTCCTGTGTTCCGCTCGGTTGACGTCAACGCGGCTGGCCAGCTCAGCGCGTGCGCGTTAGGTTGAAGGAGGATCTCAAGTGAAGGACGTTTCGATCGTCACCCGCCGCCTGGTTTTGACGCCACTGGGCGTGAACGATGTCTCGCGGCTCTTGGAGTACCGCTCGGACCCGGGCGTGAGCCGCTACCAGTTCTTCGAGCCGCACGGCGAGGATGATGCGCGGCGGTTCATTCTCGGCGGCCCGCCGGATTTGTCCGCCTGGCACCAGTTCGGCATACGTCTCAAGGCGTCAGACCTGCTCGTGGGCGACGCGGGCATCCGGTTTCCTTCGGGAGATACGAACCAGGCGGAAGTGGGCGTGACGGTGGCGCCGGATCACCAGCGCCAGGGGATCGCCTCGGAAGTCCTCGCCGCGGTGCTTGAGCACCTGTTCTGTACCGTGGGGACCCATCGGGTGTTCGCCTCGGTGGATCCTCGCAACGCCGCGTCCATGGCGCTGTTCGCGCGCCTCGGGATGCGGCGCGAGGCCCACTTCCGCCAGAGCCTGTGGTTTAAGGGCGAGTGGGCCGACGACGTGGTCTTCGGGATGCTCCGTTCGGAATGGACCCTGAGCGCGGCCCGGCAGGCTACAGAATCGCGTGAGGGGGGAAAATGAGTACGTGCATCGCGCTGATCCGGGGCATCAATGTGGGCCGGGCCAAGCGCGTGGCCATGGCGGATCTGCGCCGCATGCTAGAAGACATGGGCCACTCAAACGTTCGGACGCTGCTCAACAGCGGCAACGCCGTGTTTCAGACGGAACGACCCAAAGTGAGAAGCGCGGCCTCCGCCATCGAGGACCAGATCGTGAGGCGGTTTGGGTTTCAGGCGGCGGTCGTGGTGATCACCTCGGGCGATCTCGCGGAGATCATCGACGGCGACCCTTTGGGAGACGTCGCCACGGACCACGCCCGGCACCTGGTGGCCTTTGTGTCCGATCCCGCCTCACTGTCGGCTGCCAAGCCCCTGCTCCTCAGCCCGTGGGCACCGGAGCGCTTTGCCCTGGGGTCCAAGGCGGCGTACCTGTGGTGCCCGAATGGCGTGATTGGCTCCAGCCTCGCCCAGGCGTTTGCCAGGCTCACGGCGGATTCGGCCACCATGAGAAACTGGTCCACGGTTCTCAAGGTGCAAGCCGCGGCGGGTTCCCGTGAGGCGGACATCTGATGTCCCCGGGCAGTGGGCGGCATGGTATACAGGGCTGTTGGGGGCGCACACCGTCTTTCCAACGGGCAGAGTCCATCCGTCCCGCGGACGCCCTGGACGAGCGGGGCCGCGTCCGGTCCGCCCTGCGGAGGCCCATCGGGAGCCCCCGCCTGTCGGAGATCCGTCCGAAACGCCGCCCAGTTGTCCTCATCGTGGACGACGACACCCGCCCCACGCCGGCCCACCGGTTTCTGGACCTGCTCCTGAACGAGCTAGAAGGAGCTGGGATCGCCGCGCGCGACGTCCTGCTGATTCCCGCCCTCGGCATCCACACGCCCATGACGCGGCGGGAAATGGAGGCCAAGGTGGGCGCCGGGAACTTGAGCCGGATCTCCTGGGAGAACCACGACGCCTTCCGGAGGGACGCCAACCACCTTTTCGGCACCACATGTCGCGGGACCCCCGTCTTGTTGAACCGTCACCTGCGCGAGGCGGGCCTCGTGATCTTGGTGGGCATGGTGGAGCCGCACCTCTGGGCGGGCTTCGGGGGCGGTTTGAAGAACATTCTCCCCGGCGTGGCCCACGTCGAGACCATTGCCGCCCATCACGGCATCATCGCGGAGCCGCCCTACCTGTTCAACCGTGTGGGCACGGATCCCCGGGCCAACTCCTTCCGGGGGGACCTGGAGGAAGTCGCGGCCATGGTCGATGCTCCTGTGTTCTGCCTCAATGTTGTGCTCGACCATGCCGGGGCCGTCCTCGCCGCGTTCGCGGGAGATCCCGTGGCCTGCCACCGCGCCGCCGTGGACTTCAATCGCTCCCTCTCGGGCCGCCTCCTTGATCGCCGCGTGGACGGCGTCATCACCGCCTCACACCCCATGAACATCAATTTCAAGCAGAGCATGAAGTGCGTCGGCAACGTCCTCCCCGCCTTGAAGCCTCGCGGCGTGGTCACGGGTTTCCTCCGCGCAGAGCGCGGCCTGGACGACGTGAAAGTCCCGGAGAAGGGAAAACCACTCTGGTTTACGAAGCGGCTCCTGCGGCTGTTGGGCCCCTCGCGCGTCATGGGCCTCCAGGAGAGAGTGCGGCCGGGGCTCAACGTGGAAGAGAAGTTCCTCGTCTATTACACCATGCAGCTGATGCGCGAGCACGATCTCTTTCTGTGCGTCCCCACGCTGGATGCCGAGGCCGCGAACCGCCTGGGGTTCTTCCGCCACGCTACGGACCCCCAGGAGATCATCGCCAGGGCGCGCGCAGGCTTCCGAAACACGCCGAGATGGCCATCTTTCCCGAGGGCGGCGCCACCTTTCCCGTCCTGGGCCGTTCGTAAGGTTTTCGTTGCGCGGACGCGAGGGCTGAGCCGGCGGGCCG
>JAKBES010000385.1 GCA_021833665.1 Acidobacteriota bacterium | reverse complement strand
ATCCGGGCTTCCCCAAGGGTAAAATCTACACCAGCGAAAAATCGGTCACGGATTTAAAGGTGCCCTTCTGGCAGCCCGGCGACACGGCTTGGAGCAGCATCCTCCACAAGGCCAAGAAGAGCCCTACCCTGTATTGGCGCGTGGTCTACCACCAGGGATCTCACAGGACCTTCAGCGAGACCAGGAGCCTGACGATTCCGTAGTCGCGGGACCCCTTCGGCGTCAAAGGGCGGCCCATCGCGGGCCGCCCTTTTTCTTGAGGGGGACGTGGCGAGGGAGCCCTCAGGACCCGCGCCCGGCCAGCCGCCGCCTGACATAGGCTTCCAGCCCTCCCGCCTCGATGATCTCAGCCACTTGGGGCGGATACTTGGCCAAAGCCAAGGCCAGACCGCGCGTAACATTGCGCAGGAGGCCCTCCTCCATGCGCACCTGGAGGAGGTCGCCGGGGCCGCAGCATGACACCGCCTCGGGTGATTCGAAGAAGGGAAGGCCGACGTTGATGGCGTTCCGGTAGAAGATGCGGCCGAAGGAGACGGCCACCACGGCCCCCACCCCCGCACCCTGGAGGGCCAAGGGGGCGTTCTCCCGGCTGGACCCGCACCCGAAGTTGTGGCCCGCGACGATGAAGTCTCCCGGGGCGATCTTCGCGGCGAACTCGGGATCGAGGCCCGACATGGCATGCGGCCCGAGTTCCTCCCGGTT
This sequence comes from Acidobacteriota bacterium, assembly GCA_021833665.1. Classification (GTDB taxonomy): domain Bacteria; phylum Acidobacteriota; class UBA4820; order UBA4820; family DSQY01; genus JAKAJA01. The sequence goes on along the minus strand of JAKBES010000385.1, from coordinate 2,174 downwards.
GCTCGTGGTGCAATAGCGGACCGGGATGATCACGTCCGTGTCCACGTGGTCCCCGAAGAGCCAGGCGCGTCCTTCAAGCGTACCGTCCGTCACGGAAGGTCCTCGGGGCGCGCGATGCGCCCCATGATCGCCGTGGCGGCGGCCACGGATGGGTTGGCGAGATAGACGCGGGAGCTGGTATCCCCCATGCGGCCTCGGAAGTTGCGGCTCGTCGTGGCCAGGGCCACTTCGTCCTTGCCGAGAACGCCGTTGTGCCCGCCCAGGCATGCACCGCACGTGGGCGTTGTGACTGCGGCACCCGACGTCACGAGGGTCTCCAGAATTCCGCGCTGGATGGCCCGAAGATAGATATCCTGGGTGGCGGGGGTCACGATCAGGCGGACCGAAGGCGCCACGTGGCGGCCTTTGAGGACCGTGGCGGCGGCGTCCAGATCCTCCAGAAACCCGTTGGTGCATGATCCGATGAAAACCTGGTCCACCTTCACGTCTCTGAAGGCCTCTGCGGGACGGACCTGGCTCGGCAGGTGGGGCTCGGCCACCATGAGGCCGAGGCGATCCAGGTCCACCCGGATCACGCGGCTGTAAGAGGCGTCCTCGTCGGGTTGCGGAGCGTCGAGGGCGGCCACGCCGCGCTCGGCCAGGTAGGCCAGGGTGACGGCATCAGCGGCGATCATCCCCGCCTTGGCTCCGGCTTCGATGGCCATGTTGCACAAGGTGAGCCGCGCGTGCACGGGCATCGCTTCCACGGCCTCGCCGCCGAACTCCACGGCCGCATAGCGGGCGCCCTCCACTCCGAGCTCGCCCAGAAGGTAAAGAATGAGGTCCTTGCTGGTGACGTGGGGCGCGAAGGTTCCCGTCACCTCAATCCTAAGGGTTTCGGGAACGCGAAACCACATCTCTCCCAGGGCCCACGCAGCGGCCAGCTCCGTGCTTCCCACCCCCGTGGCGAAGCAACCCAGGGCTCCCGCCGTGCACGTGTGTGAGTCGGCCCCCACGAGGAGCTCCCCGGGACGCACGAGCCCCTTCTCCGGGAGGAGGGCGTGGCAGATACCCGAGCGGCCCACTTCGAAGTACGCCACAATTCCCTGTTCATGGGCAAAGGCGCGCATGGTCTTGGAGAGGTCCGCCGAGAGGATGTCCTTGGCGGGGACGAAGTGGTCGTTCACCAGGACGCAGGCCTCCGGGTGCGCCACACGGGTGGCTCCCATGCGGCGGAAGACCTCGATGGACAGAGGGGCCGTCACATCCGTGGCCATGATCTTGTCCACCTTGCACGTGAGAAGGTCACCGGGGCGGGCCCGGCGGACGCCCGCGTGCGCGGCCAGTATCTTTTCGGCCAGGGTGCTGCCCATCAGTGCCCTCCTTGCGCGGCCGGGAGGGCCTCGCATATCGCTTGGCCCGCCTCCCGGGTGGACAAGATCCCGCCCAAGTCCCGCGTGACTTTGCCCGCGGAGGCGCAGCCGCGCACGGCTTCTCTCACCTGCTCCGCCGCCTCCGCAAATCCTAGAAAGTCAAGCATCATGGCCGCGGAGAGGACGGCGGCCATGGGGTTGGCGGCGCCCAACCCGGCGATGTCGGGGGCCGCGCCGTGGACCGGTTCGAAGAGCCCTTTTCCCGTTTCCGGGTTAAGGTTCGCGGAGGGGGCGATGCCCAGGCCGCCAGCCAGGGCTGCACCGAGGTCCGAGATCATGTCGCCCAGAAGGTTGCTCGTGACGATCACCTCAAAAGCCGACGGATCCCGCACCAGGTCGTGGCAGAGCCTGTCAATATAAAGATGGGAAGCCTCCACCTCGGGATAGTCCTTCGCCATCTCCAGGAACGTCCCGTACCAGAGGCCGCCCACGAATTCCAGCGCGTTGTGTTTGTCGGCCATATGGAGGCGCCGGCGCGGTGCCGACCTGGCCCGCTCGAAGGCGTGGCGAAGGATGCGCTGGACCCCTTTCCGCGTGGCCACCACTTCCTGGAGGGCCATCTCTTCCGGCGTCCCCACCTTGAACCGGCCGCCCATACCCACGTAGGCACCTTCCGTGTTTTCCCTGAGGATCACAAAATTCACGTCGCGGCACGATCTGCCCTTCAGGGGCGTGAATGCGTCGTCGAGAAGCCGCACGGGGCGCTCGTTGACGTAGAGATCCAGGGAGCGCCGTGCACCCAAGAGGATTTCACGGGCGTGA
>JAKBES010000384.1 GCA_021833665.1 Acidobacteriota bacterium | reverse complement strand
GATCACGTCGGCCTCTCCCGCGAAAAGGCCGTGGCCCTCCACGTTCCCCGTGAAGTTCAAATCACTCTGCTGCAGCAGCTTGAAGACCTCCTTCGTGAGGTCGTTCCCCTTGATGTCCTCCTCGCCGATGGAGAGGAGGGCCACTCTGGGGTGCTCGATGCCCGTCACCTGGGAGGCGTAAATGCTCCCCATGATGGCAAATTGCTGGAGGTGCGAGGCCTTGCAGTCGCTGTTGGCTCCGACGTCCAGAACGAGGGAGGCTCCCTTGGGGTGGGGGAGCCACGTGGCCAAGGCGGGCCGCTCCACCACTTCGATCCCGCCGATGACCAGCTTGGCCGTAGCCATGACGGCGCCCGTGTTTCCAGCGGAAACCAGACCTTGGGCTTCGCCGGATTTCACGAGCTCGCCCGCGATACGCAGACTGCTCTTGCGCTTCTTTCGAATGGGGGTCATGGGCGGGTCGTCCATGGTCACCACCTCGTCGGCGTGCACGATGGACAAGCCCAGGTCCGACTCGGAGACCTTGAGGCGGAGGAGCTCCTGCCGCAAGCGGGCCTCGTCGCCCACCAGAATGGTCTGAACTCCGAAGCGGCGATAAGCCTCCACCGCGCCGACGATCTCGGGAAGCGGCGCCCTGTCTCCCCCCATCGCGTCTAAGGCGATGCGGATAGCCATCGAGCGATCAGGCCTCTTTGACCTTGATGACTTCCCGTCCGTCGTAGTAGCCGCAAGCCTGGCAGGCCTGGTGGGGCATCTTGGGTTCGTGGCACTTGGGGCAGGTGCCCACGTTCACCGCGCTCAGGGCATCACCGGTGCGGCGCTTGTCTCGGCGGGTCTTGGAATGGCGTCGTCGGGGGTTAGGCATGGGTCGGGCTCCTATGATTTCTTCTGAAGCTGGCCGAGGGCGGTCCAGCGGGAGTCGCCTTCGGGCGGACAAGAACAGGGTCCCTGGTTGAGGTCCGCGCCGCAGCGGGGGCAAAGGCCCCTGCAATCGGGCCTGCACAGAACCTTCTCGGGAAACTCCAGGTACAGTTGCTGGGAGACTAGGGCGTCGAGGGCGAGCCCGTCTTCATCGTAGTACAGGATCTGCGTTTCCTCAATGGAGACCTCCACCTCCTCTTCGGGGATGGGGGCCTGGCTCGCGGGCTGATAATCGAGCAGGAAGGTCGCGGTGCCCTCGACGCGGGCTTCTTCCAGGCATCTGGAACAGGGGAGGACCGCGCGATAGGCGAACTCTCCGTCCAGGCGGTGCCCCCCCTGGACAGGAGAGACCGTGAGGAAGAGATCCACCGGTTCGACTTGGGCTCCGTAATGGTAACCGAGGTCTAAGGTCAAGGGTCCCACCTTCTCACGAAACTGGGTCGGTTGGGTGATGTCTGCAAGACGAATGCGCACCGCCGCCTCCAGCCAAGCATATGATATTACCATACTTAGCCTGGTCCTGTCAAGATAAATAGGTGGCACCAATTCTGGCAGACCGGCGAAAGAGGCTGGCAGGCGTATGAGGCCTTTTTGGCAGGGAGGGCGGTCATCTCGGCACCGGTGGAGGGGAGGTTCGCCGCCGGGGGAGGCGGCGCCTTCCGCTTGGGAGGGTGTTCTGATAGGATACGAGGGGAGGGATCATGATCATCCGTGAAGAGGCGTTCCCCTTCGCCGCGCCCCCTGCTCTGGCGGCGGCCCTGTTGGGCCTGTCGGACCATCCGTGGTGGGCCGTGGCGGCGGCCGTGGCGGCCCTATGCGTCTGCGCTTTTTTCAGGGATCCGGAGCGTGCCTCCGAAGCAGGCGAGAACGTTCTCCTCTCGCCGGCGGATGGGACCATCGTCAAGGCGGAGCCCCTCGGAGACGGAAGGGTCCTCATCAGCGTCTTCATGTCGGTCTTCAACGTTCACGTGAACCGGGCTCCTTTCTCAGGCGCCGTGGGCAAGGTGGTTTACTGCCCCGGCAAGTTCATGGCGGCGTGGAGCGACAAGGCCTCCCTGGATAACGAGCAGGTGCACACGGTATTTTCGACGGCGCGAGGGCCCATTGAGGTGGTCCAGATCGCCGGTCTCATCGCCCGGCGGATCCTCTGCTGGGCCAGGACGGGCAGAACCTTCGAGCGCGGCGAGCGCATCGGCCTCATCCGCTTCGGGTCCAGGGTGGATGTTTATCTTCCCGCGGAGGCGGTCGAGATCCTGGCCGTGCGCGGCCACAGGGCCAGGGCGGGAGTGACCCCCTTGGCGAGATGGAGGGCCGGGGCGTGACGGCGAAGAAGATACGCCGGCTCTCGGCGGGCCAAGGTCCCGCACCCCTTCGCCGGGGGGTCGCGGTCCTCCCGTCCCTGCTCACCGTGGGCAACATGTTTTTCGGCTACTATGCCATCCTCCTGGCGTCCAAGCACCGCTTTGAATGGGCCGTCACCATGATCATCCTCGCGGGCATCCTGGACGGCCTGGACGGCCGCATCGCGAGGATGACGGGGAGCACCAGCGAGTTCGGCAAGGAGCTCGATTCCCTTTCGGATTTCCTCTCCTTCGGCCTCGCCCCCGCGCTCGTGCTCTATCACTGGGGATTCGCGGATTTGGGCAAAACGGGCTGGTTCTTCGCCTTCCTGTTGCCCGTGGCCGGAGCCCTGCGTCTGGCCCGGTTCAATGTTCAGACCGCGACGCAGGACAAGCGCTACTTCATCGGGCTCCCCATTCCCGCGGCCGCAGCGGCCGCGGTCCTGCCCCTCTACTACCTTCCTCCGGGACTCACCAACGTCCAGAGCCCGGACTTGCTGCGAACCATGAGGATCGCCTGCTTGGTCTACGTGGTGGCCCTCTCCTGGCTCATGGTGAGCACGGTTCGTTTCCGGAGCTTCAAGGACATGGACATTCTCAGGGCGCGGCGCCCCTC
>JAKBES010000090.1 GCA_021833665.1 Acidobacteriota bacterium | reverse complement strand
CGGTAAGGCACTCCGTGGGGCAGACGGGACGCGACGGGGCTTGCCTGAGATCCACAGGATTATGGCATGCCGCTTCTCGCGCTCCCCTTCGTCTCATGGCCCTCAGCCCCTCCCTTCAACTCTCAACCCTTTCCTCCTAAACTCCCCATTCCTTGCGCAGCGCCCGCTCCTTCCGGCGCATGGTGCCGCCGTCCGTCTCGTGGTCATAGCCCGCCAGGTGGAGGATGCCGTGGAGGAGCAGGAGCTTCAGCTCCGCGGCCAATCCGTGGCCCGCTTCCTTCGCCTGCCTGGCCGCCACGGGTACGGCGATAACGATGTCGCCGAGGTAGCGGTCCCCCGCCGGATCCGTCGTGCCGTCGGGAAAGGAGAGCACGTCCGTAGGCCCCTTCTTCGCTCTGAACTTTCGATTGTAGGACGCCATGGTGGCGTCGGAGCAGAGCTTCACGCCCACCTCGCCCTCAAGGTTCAGGCGTCCGAGCACATCGAGGGCGAAGGCCGCCAGCTCCTCCTTAGGGATGGCCGGCTTTGGGAGACGGCAGTGCAACCGGACCTCGCGTTGCGTCATGGTCTGGCTCCTTGTCAAACGTGTAACCGGGATAGGAAATTCGGCGGCTGAAGACGCCCAGAAGGATGTGGTAGAAAGCATCCTGAACCTGGGCAAGATCCTTGAAGGTCAAGTCGCAGTCGGCGAGCTGGTTCTCTCCCACCACGCGCTCCACCATCTCCGAGATGAGGGCCTTCAGGCGGCTGTGGGAGGGATCCTTCAACACCCGCGACCCCGCCTCCACGGCGTCCGAAAGCATGACGATGGCGGCCTCCCGGGTCTGGGGCCTGGGGCCGGGATAGGTGAAATCGGACTCGTTGATGGACTCCTTCTCGGGGTCTACCATGGTCAAAGCCTTGTCCAGGAAGTAGCTGATGTGGCGCGTCCCGTGGTGCTCCGGGATCACGTCGATGATGGCCTGGGGAAGCCCGTACTGGCGCGCGATGGCCTGGCCTTCCTTCACATGGGCCGCCACGATGAGAGCCGAGATACGCGGCTGGAGTTTGTCGTGCGGGTTCTGCCCGGGCTGCTGGTTCTCGACAAAATAGGAGGGATAGAGCATCTTCCCGATGTCGTGATAGTAACAGGCCACTCGGCAGAACAGGGCGTTGGCCCCGATGGCGTTGGCGGCGGCCTCGGAGAGGTTGGCCATCATGAGGGAGTGGTTGTACGTACCCGGGGCGTCGATGGCCAGGCGCCTCAGGATCGGGTGGTTCATGTTGGAGAGTTCGAGGAGGCGCACCTCGGTGAGGATGGCGAAGGCGCTCTCGAAGAGGGGCAACAGGCTGGATACCAGCATGGTGGACAGCGGGAAGGCCGCCAGAAAGCCCAGGAAGGCCGGCACCACCATCAGCTTCCAGCCGCTTACAGCCGCCCCCGCCGTGGCCACGACAACTCCCGCCGCCAGGGCGGCGTTGACGACGCCCACCAGGAGGCTCGCCTTCCACTGGGCCGTGCGCTGGGCCAGTTTGGCCGCGGCGTAGATCGCCGTGAAGCAGGACAGCATGCAGTAGAGGAGCATGGCGAAGCTGAAGTCCATGAGGATGCCGAAGAGCACCGAATAGAGCAGGGTGTAGACCACGGCGATGTGGCGGTCCACCAGAAGCGTCACGAGGATCGCCCCGGCGGCCACCGGGATGAGGAACATGAGGTGCTCGGGGTGTTCGGCCCAGCGGACTTTGCCGCCCTCCGCGGCCATGAGAAGCAGCACGTGAAAGGCCTGGGCCACCACCAGAAACACGGCTGTGATCTGGAGCACGAGCACGAAGAGGTTCAAGTTGGGGCGGTGCTGCTTCCTGTAGGTTTTGAGGTACATGAACGTGAACGCCAGCAGGAGAAGGAGGAGGAAGAAGAGGGCCGCGAGCAGGGGGACGTTGATGACGGCGCGGCTGGCCTGCTGGAAGGCGTCGATCTTCTGGATGGCGCTTTCGTCGGCCTTCTCCCCCGCTTTCAGGATGAGCTGGCCCTTCTTGACCACCACCACCAGGGGCGCCACCTGGGCGGCGGCGGCGGACTGGCGCTGGCTCGTGGCCTGGCTGTTGAATGTCAGGTTGGGACGGATGAGGGACCGGACATACTCCTCCACGGCGCCGCGGAGCTGTCCGGGAATTCCCAGGAGCTGCTCGGCCATGGCTCCCGGCAGGCGCTGAGCCTCGTCGAGGGACATGATGTCGCTGGCGGCGGGGTGCTTCTGAGTCCATCCCAACCCAGGCCGGCGGATGTCCTGAATCACGACCGCGTCGTCCGTGGCGATGGGATCGCCATCGGGATAGATCTTCCGGCGCTCCGCCTGGACCAGCATATCCCGGACGGCCTGCTCGAGCTCGACGCTGAATCCGTCCGCCTGGAATTGCTTCAAGGCGAAGCGGGGAAGGTTGCCGCCCAGGGTGTCGGAGAGGCGCTGAAGGAATTGCTCCTCCGCCTGCTGGCGCTTTTGCCTCTCGGGCGTGGCCTTCAGGAAATTCAAAAACTCCTCGCGGTTGGCCCTGGCCGTGGCGAAAGAGGCGCTCACCTGGGCCGCCAGCGCGTCCGCCATGCCCGAGTCCCAATCGTACACGGGGAGCACCTTGGCGCGGGCCTCGGCGCGTTTCTGGTCCGTGGCGACCTTGTCCACGATTTGGAGGTCGAAGGGAGCGCGGATGTCCCGCGAAATAACGCCTCCCATGGGCAGGGACGGGGGCGGCTGAATCCGGAACTGGCGGGTGAACATGGCGAAGGCCAGCAGGAGAAAGACCGCCGCCCAGAACCACTCGTTCTCTCGCAGGAAGTGGCCCACGCGCTGCGGGATTCCCGCCCTTACGTTGCCCCGGAAGCGGGCACGCTGGGCCGAAGCTTCCGGCGCCGTCGGATCGGAGGGGATCATGGGCACGGCTGGCTCCCTCCCGAGGCCATTCTAGGCGGCCACGGCGCCCGGGGTAAAGGGCCCCCGGCGGTCACGGTTTGCTACGCCCACCCGCTTTGTCGTAGGCCAGGATGATTTGCTGGACCAAGGGGTGGCGCACCACGTCCTTATCCGTAAAATGGACGAACGATAGGCCGTCGATCCCCCGCAGGACCTCGGCCGCGTCGATGAGGCCCGATTTGCGCGAGGGGTCCAGGTCGATCTGCGTCACATCGCCCGTGATCACCGTCCTGGAATTGAAGCCCAGGCGGGTGAGAAACATCTTCATCTGGTCCGGGGTCGTGTTCTGAGCCTCGTCCAGGATGATGAAGGAATCGTTGAGGGTCCTCCCGCGCATGAAAGCGAGAGGGGCGATCTCGATGATCCCCGTTTCGATGTGCTTGTGAACCCGCTCCGTCTCAAGAAGGTCGAAAAGGGCGTCGTAAAGGGGCCTCAGATAGGGATTGACCTTCTCGGCGATGTCCCCAGGCAGGAAACCGAGCTTCTCGCCCGCCTCGATGGCGGGACGGGTGAGAATGATGCGCTTGACGCGCTTTTCCTTGAGCGCCGCCACGGCCATGGCCACCGCCAGGTAGGTCTTGCCCGTGCCCGCTGGGCCTATGCCGAAGACCACGTCCTTGTCACGGATCTCCCGCACGTAACGGCCCTGGTTGAGGCCCTTGGGAAAGACCGTGCGGCCCGCGGCGCACTGGATGCGCGCGTCCCGGTAGAACTCCAGGATGTCGCCTCGGAACCCCTCGTCCCGAAGGTTGCAGACGGTCTTCAGGTCGCCCTTGCCGAGCCGGATGCCGGCCTGGTAGAGCCTGTGGAGCTGTTCAAGGAGGTCCCGGCACACCTCCGCCTGCGCCTGGGGGCCCTCCATGAGGAGGGTCTCGCCCCGGGCCGAAAGCCTCACGCCGACGGACGCCTCCAGGAAGTCACCCCCCCGCAGATCCTGCCCGAGGACCTGCTGGAGAAAATCCACCGGATACGTCAGGGAATGCATGAAGGCGAGTTCCAGCGGCGGGTGCCTGGAAACCGGACCATGGGACGGCTGGGCTGGAGGAACCTGGCGAGGGGGCCCAGGTTAGGGCCCCACCTCGACCTGAAGGATCTCCCCCGAATCGGGCACCTCGGGAGCGACGGTCTCTTTGATGGTCCACTCCACCTTGCCCGCCAGGACCTCCTGCATGGCCACGTAGGCGGGCTTCTTGATGGGCAGATCGAGGCGCTGCTCGGCACCGTCCAGAATTTGCCTCGTCCTCTGGGCGCATAGGTTCACAAAGCGGTACTTGCTGCCGATCTTGTCAGGGGCGATGAACATCATGACTCCTCAGCCAGTGGCTAATGTCTTTGCTCAACCTGGATGCGCGGCCCGAAATTCCCGAGGGACGCAGGCGGCTGGTCTCCAGGATGAGCCGGACCTGGCCCACGGCCTCGTCCAGGTCCTCATTCACGATATTATAATCGTAAACGCTTGCAAGTTCAAGCTCTTTCAAGGCGGACCCGAGCCGCGTGGCCAAATCGAAGCCGGGCTCCTCATTCCGCTTCGCCAGGCGCGCCAGGAGCACCTCCAGGCTGGGCGGGAGGACGAAAACCAGCACGGCGGCCGGAACGGCCGACTTCACTTGGAGCCCCCCCTGCACGTCGATGTCCAGCAGGAGGGTCTCGCCGCGCTCGGCGGCCTTGGCCAGCTCGGACCTGTGGGTCCCGTAGCGGTGGGAATGGACCTGGGCCCACTCCAGAAACTCCCCCCGATCCACCATGGCCTGGAAGGCGGCTTCGTTCACGAAGTGGTAATCCACCCCGTCCCGCTCTCCGGGCCGGGGACTCCGGGTGGTGTGCGACACGGAAAAGCGCACCCCGCTGCCCGAGTCCACGAGCCGGTGCGCGATGGTGGTCTTGCCGCCCCCCGTGGGCGCCGACAAAACCAGCACGATGCCCTTCGCCGAATCGGTCATTGCTGCTTCCGCTCCCGCCTGGTGGTTGCCTAATGAGTCCTGGCTGTTGGCCATGGGCTGGTGGCTTTTGGCTCAGGTCATGCTTGGATAGCCAACGGCCACAAACCAATAGCCAACACCGTCCCTCCCTAGGCCACGTTCTGCGCCTGCTCCCGGAGCTGCTCCACCAGGAGCCTCATCTCCAGGCCCGTCTGAGTGATTTCCATGAGCCCCGCTTTGGCAAGGAGTGTGGACACCTCGCGCTGCATTTCCTGGAGGAGGTGGTCGAGCCGCTTGCCCCGGTCCGAGACCCTCTCGCCCAAGAGGCCGCCCAGAGCGCTCTGATGGGACACGAGGCGCTCGAATTCTTCGGCCACGTCGGCCCGCTCGGCGGCGAGGGCCACCTCCTGCTCCAGGCGCGCCGGGTCGACGCTCACGGCGATCTGCTCCACCCGAAGGGCCAGCTTCTGCCGCGCCGCCTCCACCTGAGCCGGGAGGAGAGGCTCTAAATGAGCAAGGAAGGCGGCCATGGACCGCTGGCCGCGCTGAAACTGGTCCAGCAGGCGCTCCCCCTCCTCGAACCGGGATGCGAGGAAGGCTTCCAGGGCCACCCCGAGCGATTCCAGCAGGAGCGCCCCCGCCGCCTCATCCAGCACCGGGTTGAGGCCCACCTGCACCGCCCCGGGCAGAGCCAGCAGATCGCCGAGCGTCATGCCCCTGGCGAGGGCTCCGTCGGAGGCCAGCCGGGAGGAGAGGTGCCCCAGGGCCCGGGCCACGCCCTCGGCGTAGCGGACCTCCACGGCCTCCTCCCCCAAAAACTCCAGGCCCACCCGCACGTCCATGTGCCCGCGGGTGATCCGGTCGCGGATGAGCCGCCGGCAGGCCATTTCGTGGCACATGAGGGCCGGGGGCAGAAGGAGGTGGACGTCGAGCCCCTTGTGATTGACGCCTCTGATTTCCGTCGCGATGCGAAGGCCGCCGCCCTCCGAGGCGCCGCGTCCGTACCCCGTCATGCTCTCCACAAGGCCTCCTCGTCCAGGGCCTCCTGGGCCCTCTTCATGGCGCCCTGAAGCGCCTCCTCCACGGCCGCCCTCACCCGGTCCACCCCTTCCTCGTCCAAGTCCCTCGGCACGGGTACGGGATCACCGTAGGCGAACACGACCCTCGTGAACGGCATGGGCACGATGAATCCGTCCCAAGAACCCATGATTTTGCGGCGCCGGGCCGCCATGCCCACGGGGACGATAGGCAGGCCCGAAAGACGGGCCATCTGCACGACTCCCTCCTGGGCGCGCCGCGCGGGGCCTCGGGGGCCGTCCGGGGTGAAAGCCACATCGTACCCCTCCTTCACCTTTTTGAGCAGCCCATGCATGGCCCTGATGCCTCCCCGCGTGCTGGAACCCCGGGTGGGCACGGGGCCGAAATGCTTGATGATCCGGGTGATGAGCTCCCCGTCGCGGTGCCACGAGACGAGAAACGTCAGTTTGCCGCCCACGTAAGCAAAGACCATGAGCAACAGGGTTCCGTGCCAGAACGCCATGACGTACTGGCCCCCCGAAGCCTTGATGGCCTGTGGCACTTCCCTGCCCACGAAGCGGACCTTGAGGGTCCGCCGCAAGGCTTTGAGAAGGACCGCCGCCGGGAGGGGCGCTGCGGCCACCACCAGATTCTGCCAAAACCGCTTGAGGGACAACTTCGCCATGGGTTCGGGACCGCTTAACCCACAGTATGACCGTTTTGCGGAACTCCGTCCAGATGGCGGAGGGCGGCGGCGAGGGTTCGGTCTCCGGCGGGGATGAGTTCGGCCAACCGCGCGGGGAGGCGGTCCAGGCGGGAGAATCTCGCCCAGCGGAAGAAGGCACCGCCTTCGGCCCTCGGGGCATCTTCCAGCATCTCCCACGGATGGAACCAGTACACCGCGGGGCGCCCGCGGGCCACGGCCCTGTCCCTGGCCCGCCGAAGCCACGAGATGGGCAGGAGGCGCAAGGCCACGGTGCCGCCGGCGGGCCAGGCGAAGGGGCCCCAGCCCGAGGCCAGGACGGGAATTTCCCAGACCTCACCGATGCGGCTTGGCGCGGTTCGGCCCAGCCCCAGCCCGGGAATGGGCAGGCGGCTGGAGGAGTACGTGAAGCCCAGGGAAGAGAGGGTGTCGTAGGGCCAGCGCTCCCTGGGCATGGACCACATGGGAGCCCGGAATCCGTGGACCGCCGCTCCCGCCGCATCCTCGATGGCCGACCGGGCCGAGGAAAGATCGGCGTGAAAGTGGCAGGGCGACATGCCGTTGACCAGCAGGTGGTCCTCGCCGTGGCAGGCTATCTCGTGGCCCGCCTGGGCGATTCGTCTGATCTCGGCGGGATAACGGCGCGCGATCCAGCCCAGCATGAAGAAGGTGGCCCTCCAGGAACCCTTGTCCAGGAGGGCCAGAGTCCGGTCCAGGGCCCGGGGAAACGTGGCCGGGAGCGTCTCCCACCGCGAGGGATCCGCGTATGGCTTGCATCCGGGGACATGGAACCACTCTTCCGCGTCCACGGTCAAAGCGACCGGCGCGTCAGTCTTTCGGCTCAACCGGCTGGGGGAGCTTCTGCTGGAAGGGAAGGCCGCCGGGGACCATGACAGGCGGGGTGGCCATTTTGGCGGGAGGCTGTATCTCCGCAGGAGGTTCGTCCGATTCTTCATCCGCCACCGAATCGTCGCTCTTTTCATCCTCCTCGTCCGACGCTTCAGCGGGGGGAGGAGGGGATGGCCGCTGCCAGACCGGATGGACCGGCTCGGGCCGGAAGGGGGCCGGGCGGGGCGGCATGGGCTGGCTGGCGGGAGACGGCGGAACGTAAGGTGAAGAGGCAACAGGAGCCGCCGATACGCCCTGCTCCAACTCGATGTGCAGAATGGAGGAGGAGGGAACGGCCATCTCGCCGGAGGGCAGCCGAAGGTACGTCCACGTGCCCTCCACCCGGTGGCTCTGGACGACCAAGGCCCGAAAATCCGTAAAGACGATGACTTCTTGAGCGACCGCGGAGGCTCCAACCCCGAGCCCCACGGCCACCAGGATCCATTTGAGCCAGCGCGTCATTCCTCTACCTCCACCACGTGTCCCCGCTCGACGGGATGGGCGGGCAGGACTCGGGCGCCTTCTTCTTCGAGGGCCCGTTCCACCCTTAATCTTGTGCCCTCTCGCACCAGGAATGCAAGGCATCCCCCCCCTCCCGCACCGCACGCCTTTCCCCCGATGGCCCCCGCGCCCCTGGCGGCCGCCATGAGGCTCTCCACCCTCGGCGTCGACACGCCCTCCGCCAAAGTGCGTCTATGGCCCCACTCCTCGTTCAGAAGGGTCCCCGCCCGATCCAGGTCTCCCGCTTCCAGGGCGTCCCGCATGGCCGATGCGGCCATGGCGATCCCCTCCAGCCCCCGGCACGCCGAGGGCTCGTCGTCCATGAATCGCTTGTACAAGGCCCAGTTGGTCCCCGCCGAGAGGCGCGAGTGTTCCGAGTAGGCCACCACCATGCGCGCGGCGAGGGCCTTGAGTGAGGTGCGGATGGCTTCCACCCGCTCGCCCCCTGCTTCGTATCGGATGCTGATGAGTCCGCCGCGCAGCGCGGGCCAGAAATCCTGCACCCCCGTGGGGATGCGCAGGTGGGAAGCCTCCAGGTCCCGGCACAGGTTCACAAGCTCGGCGTCGTTCATGTCCCGTCCCGAGATGGCTTTAAGGCTCAATGCCAGAGCCATGCCCACCGCGGAAGAGCCCCCGAGCCCGCTCCCCGGAGGCACATCGCTGCGCGTGGAGATGGCCCAGCCGCTCACCACGCCGAAGGCTTCGCACAGGCGCTCCGCCAGAGCGAGCGGGCCCGAAGCCTGACCCGGACGCCACGTGTAGGCGGCCATGAGGTCCTTGGAGGCTAGGGCGACCCCGGGCTCACCCGTGGCCCTGCACTCGGCCGTGGCCGCCAGGCTTACGGCCACGTTCACCGTCATAGCCCCAGGCACGATCTGGCCGATGGGCCAGAGGTCCAGGCTCCCGCCCGCCAAGTCGACCCTCGCCGCCGCGCTCGCCTTTACGCTCCGCATGGGGCTCCCCTTGGACGTCCCGCGCCTCCCGTCACGACCCGGACGAAGCCTGGAGGCCTCTGATCATGTCCTTCAGGTTCCCCGCTTCAGGCCCGTAAGGATCGGCCGCGAGAGCGCGCTCAAAGTATTGGAGGGCCTTGGAGGAGTCGTTCTTGCCGTTCAGGTACAAGGATCCCACCGTCGCCAGGTATGCCATGTTTCGAGGGGCCAGCCTCAGGGCCCGCTCATAGTATTGGATCGCCTCATCCACCTTGCCCTGCTGGTACGCGATCCGCCCCAGATTGGCCGCGGCCTCGTGGCGGCGCGGGTCCAGCGAGAGACATTTGGAGAAGCTGAAGCGGGCCGCCTCGTTGTTTCCCAAGGAGGCTTCCACGATTCCCTGCTCAAAATAGAGGTCGGCGCTTTCGACTCCGCCCGCCGTCGCCGACGCCAGCACGGCCCGTGCATCTCCAATGCGCTTCTGGTTGACAAGGAGCTGGGCTAAGCCCGCGAGCGCCTCGGGCATCCGCGGATTAAGAGCCAGCGCGGCCCGGTACTCCTTCTCGGCAAGGGCCGGATTGCCGAGGTTCTTGTAGGCCGTGCCCAGGTTGAGGTGGCCCGTGTCCATCTGGGGCTTGAGCTTGACCTCCTCCTGGAAGCAGACCCTGGCCTGCTCGTATTTGCCCGCGCTGGCGTAGGCCATGCCCAGCATGGAGAGGGCAGGCACGTTTTGAGGGTTCTTTTTGAGGATGGCGAGGAGAAGGCGGGCGCCTTGCTCGGTCTGGCCCGTGCTGGTCAGCTCCGAGGCCTGCCGCAGCTCCTCTTCGATGCCGATGGCGTCCTTCGGGTCCAGAAGGCCCGGCTGGTCCGGCCGGGAATCCGAACCCGAGATGTAGCCCAGGCTCATGAGCTGCCTGAGGGTCTCCTGGTTGGAGGGGTCCTTCAGGAAACGCTCCATCTCCTTCTGCTCCCCCTGATCGGCCGCGGGAAACCGCTGGAGGGCCTTGAGCGCGGCCGCGACCTGCGGGCCATCGGACCGGTACTCGTTCTTGTCTTCGCCGGAGCGCCAAGCATACAGCTCGGGGCGTGGTGCCTGGATGAACTTCCAGGGGCCGTCCATGAGTCCCCTCAGGGGAGCCCAACCGTACGTGAAGAAGCCGTGGTACGACTCCATGTACAGGGGAGCGGCGGCCAGGGTTCCTCCAGCCAGGAGCGGTTCGAGGCTCCGTCCGTCGGTTCGCGGGCCCGGGACTCCCATGAGATTCAGCGCCGTCGGGGCCACGTCACTCAGCCCCACCGTCTGCGGAATCACCGTTCCGGGACCGATGTGCCCAGGCCAGTCCATGATCAGGGGAACGCGCATGGCGTATTCGTAGAGGAAGACGCCGTGCTGCTTCTCCCCGTGCTCGCCGAGTCCTTCGCCGTGGTCCCCCGCCACCACCACCAGGGTGTTGGACATCTTGCCTTGGGCCTTGAGGCCCTCCAGGAGCCTGCCGAGGGATGCGTCCATGTAGGCGATCTCTCCGCTGTAGGGATCTTTCGCGAACCGCGCCGCGTAGGGCTCCGGCGGCCGGTACTCATAATGGGGATCGTAATAGTGGACCCACATGAAAAAGGGCGAACGCACCTTGGAGGCCGCGGAGAGCGCGGCCTGCGTTGTTTCCTCCGCGCGGCGCTCCTCGGGAGGGCCGCCCGTGCGGGGCGGGAGGGTCATATGGTCGTCGTAGACGTCGAATCCTCCCGAGAGGCCGCGGCCGCGTTCCAGGACCACGGCGCTCACGAAGGCCCCCGTCCAGTAGCCGCGGGATTTCAAGACGGTCGCCAAGGTCTCCGTTCCCTCTCTGAGCTTCATCCCGTTGACCCGGAGGTTCAAGGTACAGGGAAGATCGCCCGTGAGTAGAGAGGCGTGGGACG
Source organism: Acidobacteriota bacterium (assembly GCA_021833665.1). Taxonomy (GTDB): domain Bacteria; phylum Acidobacteriota; class UBA4820; order UBA4820; family DSQY01; genus JAKAJA01. The sequence continues at coordinate 1,309 of JAKBES010000090.1, read as the reverse complement.
GGAGAGTGAGGGGGACGTGGGCGTGCGCCTCATCGAAGCGGGCCCCTCGGGAGGCCAAGCCGTCCAGAACAGGGGTCTGGGCGCCCTTGGCCCCGTAACATCCCAGGTGATCGGCCCGCGTCGTGTCCAGGGTGACCAGGAGGAGACTCGGAGCCCCCCGCGCGGGGGCGGGAGGCTGCGCTGGAGCACCCGCCCATAGGGCGGTTCCGAAGGCCAGCAGGAGGACACCCAGGACGCTGCGCACGGAAGGCCTCAGCCCGTCACTTTCTTGAGCCAATCCAGGACCGGCTTGAGGCTTTTCTGTTCCACCAGGCCCGTGGCTCCTCCCTCGGAATCAAGCGGCGTCAGGCGGTGCCCGAGGTTTGGCAGGACGATGGCCTCCTGGCCGGCATGAAGGGTGGGGGCGAGGACCTCTTTGTGGAAGGCCATGACCGTTTGATCCCGTTCGGGGTAGGCGAAGAGGCAGGGCATGGTGAGGGCGCCGGCCAAGGCGACGGGGTCCTTGGATGCCATCTCCCGGATCTCGGCCAGGTAGACCTTGCGGCCGCCGTACGTGGCCGTCTCTGCCCCCGGCTCGTCGAGCTTTCCGGTCAGGGTCTCGAGCTCCATCTGGGCCTTCAATCGCCCCTGAGGATCTGAGATGGAGTTCACCTGCTCGCGCCACAGGCGCATGAGGCTCTTGGCGGGGTAGGCAACGGCCACGAATGCGGAGGGCTGCACTTTGGGGGCGGCTTCCGCCGCGACCCACGCTCCCAGGCCATGGGCAAGAAGGACGAGCCCGCCCTTGGTCGTGGGCTGTTGCTTCAGCCAGGCGGATAAGGCCACTACGTCACCGATCCGGTCCGGCCATGTGGCCTTGTCCTGGTCCCCTCCCGATTCGCCCACGCCCCGGGCGTCGTAGCGGAGCGTAGCGTACCCTTGAGAGGCAAGAAGGTAGGCCACCTGCTTCCATGTCCCTGCCCGGCTGTAGGGGTTGCCGGGCTCGTTCCCGTCCCTGTCCAGGGCCTGCAGGTCCGACACCATGAGTACGGTGGGGAACGTGCCCTTCTCCGCGGGGAGGGTCAAGGTGGCGCCCAGGCTGATGGAGCCGGAGGGGATTCTTACGGCGTGCTCCGTGAATGCGCCCGTGGCGATCACCGCCTCCTTGAGAATGCGGGGTTCCTCGCGGTCGAAGGCCTGGGGCTTGTACGAAGCCAAGACCGCCATGAGCCCTTCCGAGGGAATGGCCACCTGGACAAGCTTTCCGGCCTTGTCCACCCAGAAGGAGGAAAGGGTGCCGTCACCCACGTTGACGTCGTAGTGGCGCAGG
>JAKBES010000003.1:46120-50708 GCA_021833665.1 Acidobacteriota bacterium | reverse complement strand
TTGTCATGTCGCGGCTGTCACTGAAAGCGGGGCGCCCGTTCACGGCCGAAGAGAACCGCGCCCAGGCCAGGGTGGCCGTGTTGAGCGCCAAGGCCGCCACGGACCTTCGCTTGGGCGCTAGGCCTTTGGGCGCGAGCCTTCGCGTCGAAGGGGTGCTCTTTCAAGTCATCGGTGTCGTGAAAGACGAAGCGGTGTCCGATGACCAGGGTGCTGGCGTTGTGTACATTCCTCTCGCCACGGCCATGGGCCGCGTGTTTGGGGTGGAGTATATGGACAGCATTCAAGCCCAAGCCCGCCCCGGCTCGAATCTTGAAGGGACCATGGGGCGGATGATAGCCGTCCTCCGCGGCGCCCACCGCCTTCCAGCGAACCGGCCCAATGACTTCACTATTCAGGATCCCGCCGCCCTTCTCAAGGCGCTGCACGACATGGGGGCGGCTTTTCAGGGGCTCATGGCCGCGGTAGCGGGCGTTTCCCTGTTGACGGGCTGCGCGGGGATTGCCGCCGTCATGCTCTTGTCGGTGCGGGAGCGGACGGGGGAGATCGGCCTGCGGCGGGCCATCGGCGCTACCCGGGGTGAAATCGCGCTCCAGTTTCTTGCGGAGGCGGCGGCGTTATCGGGCACGGGAGGAGCGGCGGGAGCCTTGGCGGGCTTCGCGGGAACGGCAGTGGCCTGCCTCATGGCGGGCTGGCCGCTCGTGTGGCCCTGGACAGGCGCGGCGCTTTCCCTGGGCTTATCTTTCGGTCTCGGCCTCCTATCGGGCATCATCCCAGCCCTTCGCGCCGCCTTCCTCGACCCCGCCAGAGCACTCGTCTCGCCGGGCTAACAGCGCAAGCACGGCTCGGGCCTTACCGTCGCGAGCAGGAGCAATCGCATGCCCGGTGATTGACCGGCCGGGCCCGCTGCGTCTACACTACGCGCTTGGCTCAAGGGGGACCTCATGGATGATCTCATCTACCTGGACAACGGCGCGACCTCGTTCCCGAAGCCCGAGGACGTCTATCGGGCCATGGATCACTTCTACCGCAACTACGGGGTGAATCCGGGACGCTCCGGCTACGATCTGTGCATGGAATCGGGAGATATGGTGGACAAGACGCGCAAGCTCCTTTGCCGCTTCTTCAACGGGGGAGACCCGAACCGGCTCATCTTCTCCTACAACTCCACCGATGCGTTGAATCTGGCCATCTTCGGCATGTTGAAGCCGGGCGACCATGCCATCACCACGACGCTCGAACACAACTCCGTCCTGAGGCCCCTGTACCACCTGGAACAGCAGGGCGTGGAGGTGGACCACGTGCCCTTCGACGCGCACGGCTTCGTGCATCCAGAAGACATCGAGCGGCGGTTCAAAAAGAACACGCGCCTGGTGGTGGTGAACCACGGGTCCAACGTCATCGGCACGGTGCAGCCGGTGGCGGAGATCGGGGCGAGGTGCCGCCGGCACGGCATCCGCTTCCTCGTGGATGCCTCCCAGACCGCGGGCAAGGTTCCCGTGGACATGCGGGCGCAGAGCATCGACGTGGTGGCCTTCACGGGCCACAAGTCCCTGCTGGGGCCCACGGGAATCGGGGGCCTGTGCGTCGGGGACGACGTGGACATTCGCCATACGAGGGCCGGCGGGACGGGCGTTCGCTCCGCCCAGCACCTGCACCTCGACGAGTACCCCTACCGCCTGGAGTACGGAACCGTGAACATCGTGGGGGTGGCGGGCCTGAACGCGGGAGTCCAATGGATTCTGGAGCGAGGCCTCGATGCCGTCCACGCCCACGAGATGGCCCTCATCACGCGGCTCCGCGACGGCCTTCGAAACGTGGAGGGCGTGACCCTCTACTGCCAGGACGACCTTACGAACCACATCAGCGTCTTCCTGTTCAACGTGGACGGGCTGGAGGCCGCAGACGCGGGCGTCATGCTGGACGTGAACCACGGCATCGCCTGCCGCACGGGCCTCCACTGCGCGCCCCTGGTGCACGAGCAGCTGGGGATCGACAAGATCCACGGGGCCGTCCGGTTCGGCGTAGGGCCCTTCAACACCGAGGCCCACATCGACCATGCCGTGGAGGCGGTCAAGGCCATCGCCATGGGCCGGGCGGAGCGAAGGCGGGCAAAAGCGCGTGCTTCCTCGGAGAATCAGGGCTGATCGTCTTCGCCGTCCTCCTCCGCCTCCTCGTAGTCTTGGTCGGAGAAGAGTGAGGGCGACCCGGGACCGAAGTGGAGGCACGCGTTGAAGTGATCGATGCCCGCCACCTCGGCGGCGTCCGCCACGTCGTCCATGGCCATCTCCGCCGCGTCGTCCTCCGTAAGGGTCTCCTCGCAAGAGGCGCACCACGTGGCCTTCATGGGTTCCACGAGTTCCCAGTCGTATTTGGCCATCTCGCCCGAGAATAAGGTCCGCTGGGCTTCGGTCACCTCGCCGCCGAACTCCACGGTCAACATCGCGATCAGGCTCATGGTTTCTCCTTGTTCTTGAGGGGCTATCGGACGGGGAGGGCCGGTGGCCTGGGGCGGCCGAGCCTCACCCTTTTCCGTCCCCTTCGGCCTTGAGCTTCAGATAGAGTTCTCGTCCTACCCACGCGTCGGTGGCGGCGTAGATCACCTGCGCCTGGGAGAGCGGAAGCCGCTCCCAGTTGGAGGTCTTGGGGCCCTTGGAGATGCGAAATCCCAGGAGGTTTCCGGCCAAAGTTCGCAGGCCCGCGGCTTTGTATCCCAGGGGCGCGGAGAGGGTGACGAGATCGGCGAAGCCCGCGGGTTCGAAGGGGGAGAGGAGCTGGAGCTGTTTCACGTCGTACTCCAGGCTCACTCCCACCTTGAGGTGGCGCGGGTCCGCAAGGAGGTCCCAGAGGGCGTTGGGGTAGGTGATACGCTGGAGGTGGAAGAGCCAGACCGCTTCCGCCGAGGCGAGCTGAATGAGCGCGGGAAGGTAGGAAACCCCGCGCTGGAACGCGGGGCGGGTCTCCGTGTCGAAGCCCAGGATATGGTCCGTCCGCAGGCGGCGGATGGCGCCTTCCAGGCCGCGGTCCGAATCCACCACGTGGACCGGACCGCCATAGGCCCTGAGAGGCAGGTCGTTGATGGCCTCCTTGGGCAGTTCATGGATGAGGGCCGCCTCTGCTGCATGCGTGGTCAAAAAGGCTCCTTAACGGTAGCGCCCCGGAAGCATCACCTGTTCCTTCCGGTTCCCGGTCCGGGCCATCATAGCCGCACGGTTCGTGCTCCGGCAAGGGGGGAATTTGCAGGGCACCATTGGGTGCGGACCAGATGGGGGCCTATGTTGTCACCGTGGAAGGCCGGCAGCAGACCTGTTTCGCGGTGGCCCTGGACGGATACAGTTGGAGTGAAGGAGAGCCTCATGAGAGCTGCCCTGGCGTGTGTCCTTGCCTTGGCCGTCGGCTTGGCGGCCGTGGCGCAAAGAGGGGGAGCCTATGGCGCCTTCGCCAACGCCCCCTATTCGGAGGCGTCGGACTTCGTGGACATGCTGGCGGCGGGCACTTTCTACCAGGCGTCGCAACACGCCGCCGAATGCGCTCGAAAAACCTTGTCTCGAGGCGCCCTTGAAGCGAACTGGCTGGACCTCTTGGAGCGCTATGGCCGGTTTCAGGGCAGGGAAGTGACGGGAGCCGACTTGGACGGTGATCAGTGGCGCGTCCACGTACTGTGCACGTTCGACAAGGGGCGGGTGGACGTCGTGGTGAGTTTCAGCACCTACCAAGACGAGGGCCTGGTCACGGCGGTCTCCTTTGTGCACGTGAGGAACGGCGAGCTGCGCTAAACCAGATTCGGCCTGGGGGAGGGCATGAGCTGGCTGGATAATCCACAATTCAAAGCGGCGGTGTGGTGGGCGGGAGGCGGTATTCTGTCCCTCGCCGGCGTCGCGGTGCCCTTCGTGGCCATGGACGGAATGAACGGGGGCTTCGCGGTCTCCTGCCTGAGCGGATTCTTTTTGATCCTTTTCGGCGTGGGCGCCATGGTCTACGTCTACAGGGCGGTCGTGCTGAACCGGATCCTCTCCGGCGAGGACCTGGTGGCTCATTGGACCTACGGGCCGGAGGAATGGGCCACCTACGCCAAGGCCGAATACGAGCGGCAGAGGAGCTCCAAGACCATCCTGTTCTATGTCATCTCCGGCTTTGCCTTGTTCTTCGGCCTTATGTTCCTCGTGTTTGCCCCGAAAGGAGGGTTCGCCGTCTTCCTTACCATGATGGGACTCATCGTGGTCATAGGATTCACGGCGCTCCTCAGCGTAACGCTGACGGGGCGAAACTTGGCGGCGGGGGTTGGGGAAGCGTACATCGCCCGCGCTGGGGTTTATCTTAATCGCACCCTGCATACCTGGACCATGATGGGCGCGACCTTGGACGGCGTCACCCTCCTCCGCGGCGAGTCCCTCCTCATGGTGTTTGCCTACTCCTGTCCTTCAAAGAACGGGCGGCAGCGCGAAGACGTGCGCGTTCCCGTCCCCGCCGGCAGGGAGGAGGAGGCTCAGCGTCTGGTGGCGTATTTCAACGAAGGGCGGCCCTTGGAGACGCGGGGGGATGAAAAGTAAAAAGTGAAAAGTGAAAAGTAAAAAGCGGAAAACGAAAAGAC
>JAKBES010000003.1:0-46110 GCA_021833665.1 Acidobacteriota bacterium | reverse complement strand
GCGTTGGCGGCCGAGGCTACCAGAGCCATCCCTTAGTCAAGAGGGCTTCCGCGCCCGCGTCGTCCACCGCCTTGGAGAAGTAGAACCCTTGGCCGTATGGACAGTTCATGGCCTTGAGCGCGTTCAGGTGGTCCACCGTCTCCACCCCTTCGGCCACCACGTCCATCTTCATGCCCAAGGCCATGTTGATGGTCGCCCGAACCAGCTCGCGGCTCTCCTCGCTGTGCAGCATGGTCTTGACGAAGGATTGGTCCACCTTGATGGCGTCGATGGGATAGCGCCTGAGATTGGCCAGGGAGGAGTAGCCCGTGCCGAAGTCGTCGAGCACGAGCTTCACCTGCCGGGCCTTGAGCTGGGCCATCATTTCCTGGGCGTACTCGGCGTGAGAGATGATGGCGTTCTCGGTGACTTCCATCCGGATCGTCTGCGGGTCAAGGTCGAACTCCTTGAGGAGGAGCTCCACGTGGCCGATGAGCTCAGACCTGAGAAACTGAATGCCCGACAAATTCACGCTCATGGTGAGGGCGGGCCGGGCGTAGAATTTCGCCTGGAGCGCCTTGAGCCTCCTGCACGCCTCGCGCAGGACGAAGAGGCCGAGGGAGAAGATAAGGCCGTTCTCCTCGGCGATGGGGATGAACTCTCCGGGAGGAACGAGGCCACGTTGGGCGTGGGGCCAGCGGGCGAGTGCTTCAAACCCCGTGATGTGTCCCGTGGCCAGGTTGACGACGGGTTGGTAGTGGACGCGCAGGCCGTTGTCGTCCAGCGCCTTGCGCAGGTCCGTCTCCAGCTCGAGCACCTCCAGGGCGCGGGAGTGCATGGCTCCGTCGAAGAGGGCGTACCGCCCCCGGCCCCGCTCCTTGGCGTGGTACATGGCCGCGTCCGCGGCCCTCACCATGTCGTCGGGGTCGGACGCGTGGCCGCCGTGCAGGGCGATCCCGATACTCCCCGAGGTGTATACGTCGCGGTCCTCGATGTGAAACGGCTCGGCCATGTGCTGGATGATGCGTTCGGCGAAGGCGGTGGCTTCGAGGTCGGTGTGGATCTCCTCAAGGAGGATGGCGAACTCGTCCCCGCCGAGCCGGGCCACCGTGTCCGAAGCGCGAACGCACTTGGCCACACGCCGGGCCACGTCCCGAAGGAGGCGGTCGCCCGCGAGGTGCCCCAGGCTGTCGTTGATGAGCTTGAATCGGTCCAGGTCCATGAACATGAGGGCGAACCGCTTCTCTTCGTTGCGCTGGGCCCGGCGGCAGGCCTGAGCCAGACGGTCCATGAAGAGCGCCCTGTTCGGGAGGCTGGTGAGGGCATCGTGGAGGGCGTCGTGGTGGAGCTGAGCCTCCACGGTCTTTCGGGGGGTAATGTCGGTTTGTGACCCCGCGAGCCGGTAGGCCTTCCCCGAGACGTCACGGACGGCCTGGCCCCGGCTGAGCATCCAGGCGTATCGGCCGTCCTTCATCCTCATGCGATGTTCGTGTTCAAGATGGGGGGAGGACCCAGCCACGTGGGCCTTGATCTGGGTTTTGAACTCGGCCAGGTCTTCGGGGTGCACCATGGAAAACCAGTTTTCAGGCCCGTCTCCCACCTCATCCTCGCCGTAGCCGAGCATGGCCTTCCACCGATGGGAAAAATGGATCCGGCCCGTGCGAAAATCCCAGTCCCAGAGACCGTCGTTGGCCCCGCGAAGGGACAGGGCAAACCGTTCGGCCCCCTCCAGGAGCTTTTCCTCCACCATCTTCTGGCGTGTCACGTCGCTTCCCGTGGCGATAAAGTGCGTTACCACCCCCGCGGCGTTTCTGAGCGGGGTCACCGTCTTGTCCTCGTGGTACAGCGTTCCGTCTTTCCTACGGTTGATGATCACGAAGTGGTAGGAATTCCCCGCCAGGAGGGTGTCCCAGAGCTTGGCGTAGTAGGACCGATCGTGCTTGCCGGACTTGAGGATGCGGGGCGTCCTGCCCACGGCTTCGTCCTTGGAGTACCCCGTGATTCGCTCGAAGGCGTTGTTGACGTACTGGATGACTCCTTCCCTGTCCGTGAGGACCACCGTCTCGTCCACCTGTTCCATGGCGATCGAAAAGAGGCTGAGAGATTCTTCAATTTTGGCGCGGACGCTGATGTCGTGCGTATGGAGGACGAAAAGCCGGCCGTCGCCGCCGCTTTTGACGGAGGAGATCCGGGTTTCCACCGCGATCCAGCGGCCGTCTCCCCGCATGAAGCGGTAGCACATCTCGCCCGGAGCTCCCGTCTCACGATGGCGCCAGAGCGTCTCCTGAAATAACGACACGTGCTCGGGAGCCACGTAAGAGAGGAACGAGTGATCCACGAAGTCCTCCACGGCATAACCAAGGACCTCCGGGGTAGCCGGGGTGGCGAAGACCACGACCCCCTCGCCGTTGAGGATGGCCGCCGCATCGGGCGAGCACTCGGCGATGGTTCGAAAATACTGGCTGAGGATCAAGTCGTCCATGCGGCATTCCCCTCGGCCCTTCCGCTCGGTCCCGCCGCCAGCGGCGGCGCAGGCGTTGATTCTCAGAAGGCCCTGACCTCTGGTGGATAGCAAGATCTGTGCCCTTGTCAGACAGGGGCACGATTTAGGTATGTCTCGAATGACAAGGAGGATACCTACGGATGGGGGAGGGATGAGGCGGATGCGGGCAGAGTGTTAGGGAATAGTGACATCGGCGTCACCGATTGGGAAGCAGTCCCGCGGACGCGGAGGGCCTCGGAGATCCCTTGATTTTATTGGACCAATGGGCGTAGCCTCTTGACATGATGCCGCAGCCGGCCATGCCGTCCGTCCTTGAGGCCATTGACGCATCCCTGAAGTACACGGGGCGTATCCTGTTCCGCGAGTTCGACTTCCAGAAGTGGCTGGCCATGGGGTTCTGCGCCTTCCTCGCCGGCCTCGGGGAGGGCGGGGGATTCGGGGGCGGAAATCCCTTTGCCTTGAAGCGCAAGGACGTATTCCCTCCGGAGTTCGGGCCATGGGTCACGGGCCACCTTCCCCTCGTCATCGGCTTGGGGGCGGGGATTGCCGTCTTCGCCGTCGCGCTGGGCATCCTCATCACGTGGCTCGGCAGCCGCGGACAGTTCATGTTTCTCGACGCGGTCGTTCACGATAGCGCCCGGGTGTCCGAGCCCTGGCACCGGTACCGGCGGCTCGGCAACAGCCTCTTCGTGTTCCGCCTTGTCCTGGGTCTCGCGGGGCTCGCTGCCTTACTGGTGGTGGCGGGAGGGGCCCTTCTTCTCGCCTGGCCCGCCTTGGCGGCGGGGCAGTTCGATGTTCGCGCCGCGGTGGCGGCGGCGGGCGGCCTGTGCCTCCTCTTTCCGCTGGCCATGGTGCTGATCCTCGTCAAACTCATGTTGCGCGACTTCGTGGTACCCGTCATGGCGAAGCGCGATCTGACGGCCATGGAGGCTTTCAAGGTCTTTCGCGCCGAGATCCTTCGCGGGCGAGCCGGGGCCTTCGTGCGTTTCTACCTCATGACGTTCGTCATGGCCGTGGCGGCGGGCATCCTCATCACGCTCCTCACGTGCCTCACGTGCTGTATTGCCGGCCTGCCTTACATCAGCTCGGTGGTCTTCCTCCCCGTCCTCGTGTTTTTCAGAAGCACGTCACTTTTCTTCCTGGGACAGGTGGGCGAGGAATGGCGGCTTTTGGACAACGGAGGCCCGCCCGCCCCGGCGACACCCGGAGGCCCCGATTCCCCCACGCCGCCTGGCCATGGAGCGCCCCAGGAGAGCGCCGCCCCATTCGAGACGCCCGACGCCATGCGGCCAGGCGACCCGGCGGAGCCCCCCATTCAACCCTCCTGAAGACGGCCGGGAACACCTTCTCATCCCGGCCCGGGGCCGCATCGCCACCTTCCACTCATCACGAAGGTGAAGCCTGGAGAAGCGGCGAGCCTGGACGAAGTCCGGCCTGGAACTCACAGGGGGTCTGGTGCTCGGACGGGTGGACATGGGAGGGCGCCTTCGGGTAAGGTAGGTGCCGGGTCCCGCGCGGGTGGGACCCGCTGGAAGATGCGTTAGGGACACCACCGGGGGCGGGGCTAACATCGGGGAGCGACTCATGAAGAAGACGTGCCGTTGCATCTTGGGAGCGGGGTTTTTGCTGGCGAGCCTGGGCGTCCTTGGCCTGGACGGGCTGGCGGATGGCATCGTAACGGAGCTGCCCGCCTCCCCATGGACCACGGTTCTTGGCGAGCTCAAAAGCCTCAAATTCGAAAGGGCACCCTATCACCTCTTGAAACGGAGCCGGGCCTACGACCACGACATCCTCATCGAAACACCCATGGCGCGGGCCGCGGCTTACGTTCAGGCCAACAAGAAAGACCCCAAGGCTTTGGCGCCCGAAGCCGTGGCCAGAGCCTTCGACCCGTCGCGCCTCATCATCGAAACCAAGACCTTCAACCACGCCATTGAGCACTCGCAGGGCGTCCTCCTCGCGCTGAGAGTGGACGGCAGGGTGCTCCAGCCGGTGAAGGACGATCTCATCTCCACGACGCTCAAGAGCGTGGGCTTCTATGCCGACCCCTTATACGTGACCATCAAGCAATTCATGTTCAGCATGGACGACATCCGCGGCGCCAAAGCCATGAGCGTCATGATCATCGAGCCGGACAATACGACCTACGAGCTGCCCTTGGATCTGGCTCGGCTGAAGTGAGAACCGGATGGATCTGGGAACCAGCGCGGGACGGCGGACCGGACCGCCCGCGGCGTCTCGTGGTACCCTGCCACAGGAGGACCCATGAGCAAGGCAAAGGAAGTGAAAAAAGACGTCAAGAAAAAACCCGCCAAAACCATGAAAGAAAAGAAGGCCGACAAAAAGGCCAAGAAGGCGGGCAAGGGCTCCATCACCCCGGCCTAAGACCTGCCTAAGGGCGGGAGAGGGCGGCGGCAACGGTTCTCAGCGCCTGGCCGAAGGACCTTGTGGCGAAGGGGTCATAGGGCAGGACGCTCAGAGGGATGGTCCGTCCGCCCGCGTCTCTGAAGGCGCTCAGGCTCGTCTTGCGGCGCATGGTGACCCCCGCCAGGAAGGCGGAAGCGAGCAGGCACTGAGGGTCCAAGCCGAGCTCCGCGGCGGTTTGGGTGAGGGTGTCCGCATGGCCCAGGAGGTAGCTCAGCTTTACCTGGGCGTCGGCCAGGGGCAGGTCCCCGCACGGAACGCCCCCCGCCTCCAGAAGCGCCAAGCCCGTCTCGTACTCCGCGTCGTAGGGCTCAAGCGGCACCTGCGAGGTGACGGCAACAAAGGTGCCCGCGGCCACGCACTCCCTGAGGGCGGGGAGGATGGAGTGGGGCGAATCCTTGGCCACGTTCGCGTTGCCCCCTCCGTACCCTGCCACGATGGCTCCCGCGCCGCAGGCCGCGAACTGTGCCCTGTAATCCTGGGTCGTGAAGAGGGGGTTGCAGAACACGGGCTTCACCGTGGGGTCGAACCGCGTATCTGCCTCGGCCGCTCCGATGGCCTCGATGGCTTTGGCCACGCCCGCCCATTCCTCGTAGGACATGTTGGATGAGTCCAGGGCGAAGAGGTCATGCTTGCTGGCTTTCTCGAAGGAGTCGCCGAGGGTCTCGGTGAGGTATTTCCAGACGAAATCGCCCGTCGGTTTGAGCCCGCCCGGGTCATGCTCGTCCCTCTCCGATTCGATGGTGCCTCCCGTGCGAATGAGGTGGAGGTGGCTTAGGCGCTGGCCCGGGTAAGGGATGTACACCCAATCCTTCCGCAGGGGACGCACCTCTCCCGACTCCGCGCTCGCGATGACCCGCCCTTCAAAGGCGTCCGCGTCCCACTTGCGGAACTTGGTGAGCCGGCCCGAGAAGACGGAGCGGCCGTTGTTGAAAACCGCGAACAGGCGCGAGGGCCTGAGCCGGTTGAGGAGATAGACGGCGGTCCGGAGGTTGCCCAGGGCGTCCGATTCGGTGAAATAGCCCCCCAGAGGGATCTGCGAGCCCGTCATGGCCACGTTCGATTTGAGGCCCCGAAGGGCATACCGGAGGTAAGCGAAGCCCCACGCCATGGTGTCCGTGCCGTGGGTCACGAGGATGCCCGTATCGTTGGCCACCCGGCCCCACCGGTGCAGTCCCTCCGCCAGGAGGGCGTGGAGGGTCGGAAGGGCGTCTTCCGCCAGGAGGTCTTCCTTGAAGAGGATGCCGTCAGGAGGGATCTCTGGCGGTCCGAACGCCTCGCCCGCCTGTTCGACGGGCAGGGCGTCCCGGAGGAGCCGCGCTTCACCGGCGCGGCAGACGAGGATCACCGGAGTGGCCGGGAGGCGGTGCCTCAACTCCTGAAGCAAATCCAAACCTTCGGAGCCGCCGGGCGGCAAGGCCAAGTCCAGCACCACGGCGTCCGGCGTGATCTCATCGAGGATCGTCCGGGCTTCCCTGGCCGTTGGGGCAAACCGGAAAACCCAGAGGGGCCGTGCCTGGCCAAAGTGGGCCCGGATTTCCTCCTGGCGCCGGGCCAGATCGCCGTCGGCCACGAGAATGGTAAAGGTACGCGTCATGTTCTCGGCCCCCCAACGTCCTCGCGCAGTATAGCATCGGTGAATGCTGGCGCGGCCTTGGCCCTATCCGTCTTCGTCGCTGCCCCACCGGACCGCCCCAGTCCCGAAGCGCTCTCGAAGCTCGTCCAAGGTCTGGTCGAGTCGCCGGGCACGTTCCTGGTCCGGACCATCGAAGAGCCCGTCCTGAATGTGCCGGCCGCCGCCGGGAATCAGGTTGAAGGCGGCCAGGCCCACGAGGCGCATGGGTTCGGTCAAGTCAAAGTCCGCGAGGAGGTTCGTGGCCACGCTGAGCAGGGTCGCCTCTGAGTCCGTGGGAGGCTTGAGGAGGGTCTGGCGGGTGCGGAGGTGAAAGGTGCCGGTTTTTAGCTTGACCCGCACGCCGCCCGCCAGAAGGCTTTCCTTCCGGAGGTGGCGCCCCACGCGGGCCGCCGCTTTTCTCAGATGGGGGAGGATCTCCTCCCGCCCTCTGAGGTCCTCCTCCAGCGTGGTTTCGGCTCCGATGCTTTTGGCTTCCCGCTCGGAGACAACCTCCCGTTCGTCCCGGCCCCAGGCCAGTGCATGGAAGCGAGTTCCGATCTCCCCCAGCAGCTTCTCGATGTCCCTCCCGTCCCTTCGTGCCACGTCGCCGATGGTTTCCATGCCCGCCCGCTTCAGCACCTCGCCGGTCTTGGGTCCCACCCCCCACAGCCTCGTGACGGACATGGGCCACAAAAACGTGGTTTCCGTCCCCGGGGGGACCACGGTGAGGCCATCGGGTTTGCGAAAATCGCTCGCCACCTTGGCCACGTACTTGCTGGCCGCCACCCCCGCGGAGACCGTGAGACCGCCCGTCGTCTCCCTGACCTCGGCCCGAAGGCGTCTTCCCATCTCCTCGGGAGGGCCGAAGATGCCCTCCGCGCCGGTCATGTCAAGGAAGGCCTCGTCCAAACTCAGGGGCTCTACGAGAGGAGAGAATCGATGAAAGGTCTCCATGACCTTTCTCGAGACCTCTTGGTAGCGGGCGAAGTTCGGAGGGAGAACGACGGCTTGGGGGCACCGCCGCCGGGCCTCGGCCATGGGCATCGCGCTCCGGCACCCGAAGGGCCGGGCCTCGTAACTCGCGGTGCAGACCACTCCCCTCCGTCCCGTACCGCCCACCAGGAGCGGCCTGCCGAGGAGTTCCGGGTTGTCGAGCTGCTCCACGGCGGCGAAGAAGGCATCCATGTCCGCGTGCACGATGACCCGGGGCCACCGGGCGGGATCATCACCCATGGAGCAAGGATACCTCACATCCGGATGACCACCTTGCCGAAGTGAGCGCCCGATTCGAGGTAGCGCAGCGCCTCGGGCGCTTCGGCGAAGGGGAACACCCTGCCCACCACGGGTTTCAACTGGTGGAGGGTGACGGCGCGGTTCATGGCCTCGAAGATGTCCCTCGGGCCCACGAAAATGCCATGCACCCGAACGCCTTTCATGAGGATCGAGCGGATGTCCACCTGGGCCGCCGTGCCCGACAAGACGCCGATGACGGAGATGGTACCTCCGAGGGCCACACAGCTCAGGGACGCCGCCAGGGTTCCCGCCCCGCCCACCTCTATGATGTGATCGGCCCCCTCGCCCCCCGTCAACTCCTTCACCCGCTTGGACCAATCGGGCTGTGCTTTGTAGTTCACCGTCCAATCGGCGCCCAGGCCCCGGGCGCGTTCGAGCTTCTCCTCGCTTGAGGAGGTGATGATGGTTTTAGCACCCGATAGCTTGGCGAATTGGAGGGCAAAGATCGAGACTCCCCCCGTTCCTTCGAGAAGAACCGTGTCACCCGCCTTCAGGTGTCCCTTGGCGATGAGGGCGTTCCAGGCGGTCACGGCGGCACAGGGAAGGGTGGCCGCCTCTTCGTCCGAGAGGTGCGAGGGGGTCATCACGACACCTTCTTGATCCAGACAAATCCACTCGGAAAGCATGCCGTCCAAGGGGCCTCCCAGCGTGGACGACCGCGCCTCCGCGCTGGGCTCGCCCGCCAGCCAGCGCTGGGAGAAAAGGCTCATGACGCGGTCGCCCTCCTTGACGCGCGTGACGCCGGGGCCTACGGCGCGGACCGTGCCCGCTCCGTCGGAAAGAGGCACCAGGGGGAGCGGCTGTTTGGGATTGTACTGGCCCTTTACGGTCATGAGGTCCCGGTAATTAAGGGAGGCCGCCGCGACCTGAACCAGGACCTGCCCTGGACCTGGCGAGGGAACGGGGTGCTGGGTTTGTTTAAGGTGATCGATGCCGAAGCCGCCTTGGATCTGGAATAGGTTCATGGCTAATCTCCTTTTAAAGCCAGGAGGCGCACGGTCCACAGACATTAAACACCAGTTTAATGCTCCCGTGCCCGGGATGCCACCAGGGGCGAGCACCTCCGGTCCCCTTGACGTTGTCGGCGCCCGGGTCCTATATTGAAGGCGTTCTAGTTCGATTTGGCTGGGCCCGGTTTGGCGGGAAGTGAATGGTGAGTGAGTCTCGGGCCCGGAAACGTGATGCTTCGCCGAGAAAGGCTGCCGCTCATGCTGACCCTGCGCCTCACAGACCTGTTGCTCGTGCTTCTCACGGCCTTCGCCTGCGCCGGAACCCTCTACGCCATAACTCTCATGCGACGCGTGAACACCATGCTCGATGACTGGCGCCGAACCTCGGCCAAGCTCGACGCCGCGATTCCAGACATCAGGCGGCTGTGCGCCACCAGCGAGGAGGCCATGCATTCGGTCCGCCAGTTCGCCGACAAGGGCTCGGGCGTCGTGGAGGACGTGGCCGAGGTGACGGGGCAGCTTCGTGAGGTGGCGGAGGAGGGCCTCGCCAGGGTTCAGGGCATCCTGGGGGCCCTGGACAACTTGGGCACGGTGGTGGGCGGTTTCAAGGCGGGACTCGCGGCGGCCAAGGCCGTTCTGACAAAAGACGACTGTAGCACCGGTGATGACGTGGATAAGGAGACGTACGATGAAGAAGGAAACGTCTAATGTTCTGGTAGCATTCCTCGTTGGCGCGGTGGCCGGTGGCGTGGCGGCCCTCCTTCTCGCTCCGGCTTCGGGTGCGGAAACGCGGCAGAAGCTCGCGGAAGGTCTCAGAAAAGCCAAAGATAAAGCTTTGGATGGCCTGGAACATGCCAAGGACTACGCGGGCACGCAAAAGGAGGCCATCAAGGAGGCCTACCACGAGGGCAAAGAGGCCTACCAGCGCACCGTGAAGAAGGGCGTCGAGGTTTAAGCCGACCAGCATGCGTTTCAAGGGGCGGGCTCGAGGGCCCGCCCCTTTCCACGTACGGCGTAAGCTCGAGGCCGCCCGGCACGGAAGGCCACCTGGACGCGCCGCGTTCGGCGGCGCGCCGTCTGCCGCGAGCCAGGAGGGGAATCGCCTTGGCGGTACCGTTGACCCAAAGGCACATCGCGGGCTTCTGGTGGCCCCTGGCCATGACCTGGCTCATGATGTCCGTGGAAGGGCCCTTCGTGGCCGCCGTCATCGCCCGGCTCCCGGAGGCCACCTTCAACTTGGCAGCCTACGGCGTGGCGTTCGCCTTCGCCATGCTCCTGGAGTCCCCCATCATTCTTATCATGAGCGCCTCCACGGCCCTGGTAGCGGATCGCCTGTCCCTCCGTAGGCTGCGCACCTTCACCTATGCCCTCAACGGGGCCATCACGGCCGCCATGGCCCTCATCGTATTTACACCGGTCTTTCAAATGCTCGCCGAGGGGCTCATCGGCCTGCCCCCGGAGGTTTCCGCACTCACGCATCGCGCCGCGGTCCTGCTCCTGCCGTGGCCGGCGGCCATAGGCTACCGCCGGTTCTATCAGGGGATCCTCATCAGGAGCGGCCTCACGCGGCGGGTCGCCTACGGGACGGTGGTGCGCCTCTCCTCCATGACGGCCACGGCTTTGACGGCGGTTTTCATCTTCCATGCGGGGGGTGCGGTCGTGGGAGCCCTGGCCCTCTCGGCGGGCGTGGTCATGGAGGCCGCCGCGAGCCGGATATGGGCCCTGGGCGCCGTGCGGCGGCTGCGAGCCACGGAGCCGGCTCCCGGTCTGGAGGCGCCAGGAACGGCGGGCGAGCCCATGGGCTACGGGTTTATCTGGCGCTTCTACTATCCGCTCGCTCTGACGTCCATCCTGGCCCTCGGTGTGAATCCCGTGGTGACGTTTTTTCTGGGGCGAAGCCGGATGGCCCTTGAATCCCTCGCGGTCATGCCCGTGGTGAACGCCCTGGTGTTCCTCTTCGGGAGCGTGGGATTGGCCTTTCAGGAGGTGGCCATCGCCCTTCTGGGGCGTGAAAGGGAGGGGTACGGCGCCCTGCGCCGTTTCGCGGGAACGCTCTGTCTGGGAGCCACGGGCGGCCTGGCCGCCGTGGCCTTCTCTCCGGCCCTCGGCTTCTGGCTCGAAGGTGTCTCCGGCCTCACGCCGGTTCTTGCCAGGGTGGCCGTCCTTCCCATCAGGGTGCTCTCGCTCATGCCGGCCCTGACGGTGGTCATCTGCTTCCAGCGGGCCATGCGCGTGGCGGCTAAGGATACGGCCCCTCTCACGTGGGCCACCCTCCTCGAAGTGGCCGGGATCGTAGCCGGACTGACCATCGGCATCGAGGGCCTGCACGCGGTGGGGGCCGCCGCGGCGGCCGGCGCGTTCCTCCTCGGCCGTGTCGCGGGCGTCGGGTATCTGGCCGTGAAACGGTAGAGGCTGGAAGAGCACAACGCAAGGCGAGCCGGCGCACGAAGACTGCCGGCTCGTTTCGCCTGTTACGCACTCTTTAGGCTTGGCGCCTGTGAAGCTTGGCTTCGTCTTTATTCGTGGTGGTGGCCACCCTCGCCGTGCACGTGCCCGTGCGCGAGTTCATCGTCGGTGGCCGGACGCACGTCCACGACGGTGATGTCGAAAGTCAGGGTCTTGCCCGCCAGGGGATGGTTGCCATCGAGGGTCACGCCTTCCGCGTCCACGGCCACGACGTTGTATTCGTAGCTTTCGCCGTCTTCGTCGCGGGCCTCCAGGAGTTGCCCGACCTCGACCTCGAACTCGAAGGAGTCCTTGGGTTCGGTAAAGATGAGCTCGGGATCCGATTCGCCGTACCCGTCGGCGGGAGGAATCACCACCCGGTCCTTGTGGCCCTGGGGCTTGCCGTCCAGGGCCGCTTCCAGGCCGGGGATGATTTGCCCGTGGCCGTGGAGGTAGACCAAGGGTTCGGCACCGTCGCTCGTGTCGATAAGTTCGCCTTGTTCATCCGTGAGACGGTAGTCGATAGACACGACGTGATCCCGTCCGATGATTGCCCGCTCTGTCATGGAATCCTCCCGGTTTGGGAGCTGAAGTGGATGAGGCGCCGGACAGGCCCGTTGCCATATCCAGCCCACATAAGGTAGCGCGTTTCCGGTGAAAAGTCACCCCCCGGCGCGCTGGATCCCGTAGTCCCTTCGGTAAGCCGCCGGATTGGAGACGGCTTCGGCTATACTTGAAGCATGGTGGGAGCGAAGCGCTCGCTTGGACAACATTTCCTCGCTTCCGAGGCGGTGGTGCGGCGCATGATCGAGTCGTGCCGCTTCATGGCTTCGCAGGCTCGGGGTGTCGTGGAGGTGGGGCCGGGCCGGGGTGCCCTGACAGGAGGGCTGGCCGCGATGGGCAAGCCCCTTTGGCTGGTCGAACTCGACGATGCCCTCGGAGCGGACTTGGCCCGGCGCTTCCCGGAGGCCAGGCTTTCGGTGGCCGACGCCCGGACCTTTGATTGGCACGGCTTATCCCGGATCAGCGGCCTGTTTCCGTGGTTTCTCGTGGGCAATCTCCCCTACAACGCGGGGACCGAAATCCTGAGGCAGGCCCTCGCGAGCAGGGAGACCCTCGTTGGAATAGTCGTCATGCTTCAGCGGGAGGTGGCGGCGAAATTCTGCGCCGGGGCGGGAGGGGCCGGATACGGCCCCCTCGCCGCGTGGGCCGATCCTTGGTGGGACCGCCGGATCCTTTTCGGTGTTCCACCGGGTGCCTTCGCCCCGGCACCGAAGGTGACCAGCGCCGTGTGCGCGTTCCAGGCACGGCCCGTGCCCGGCCTCCCTTCAGGTGCCATGTGGTCCTACTGGGACTTCCTCCAGGGAGCGTTCCGGCATCCGCGAAAGACCCTCGCCTCCAACCTGAGTGGGGGCCACCGCGAGACGCGGGAGCGCTGGATCGCCGCTCTGGGCCGCCTCGGATATGCCCCCTCCGTTCGTCCCGCTCAGGTGAACCCCGAGGACTTGGCGCGCCTTTATGCTCACGGCCCGTCAGGCTGAAGGTTCGCCCCTGAGTGCGGCGGGTCGGCGCGGGTGTGCCTGAGGGCGAGAAGGGACGTGCACACCAAGACCACCACGGCGCCCACGGCCTGAAGCGCGTAGAGGCGCTCCCCGAGGAGAACCACGGCGAGGGCTGAGCCCACGACGGGAATCACGTTGGTGAAGGCGGAGACGACGGAGGCTTTGACTTTGCCCAGGGCGTAATTGAGGAGCCAATACGCCAGGAACGAACAGCCCACCCCGAGGTAGGCCAATGAGGCCCAGCCCCTCGGACCGGGGGAGCGGAACGGTGCCGCATACCAGTCCCAGCAGGCGAAAGGAAGGTACATGAGGGCCGCGTAGAGGGATTGGAGGCGGGTCACCGCCACGGCATTGTAACTGGCCATGACCCGCCGCGCCATGACGGTATAGAGGGACGCGGCGAAGGCGGCGCCCAGGATGAGCAGGTTTCCCTCCATGGCCCCCCCGAAGGCCCGGTTACCTCGGCCTCCCGCCGCCACCAGCAAGGCGATCCCGCCGAGCGACAACAGGATGAGGGCCACCTCTACGGGGACCACGGGCACCTTGAGCCAGAGGGCCTCGAGCAGGAGGACGAAAAGGGGAATGGTGGAGATCAGAATGGAGGCGGTGGAGGCCAGTGTCCGCTGGATACCGGCCGCTTCCAGGAAAAAATAGGCCCCCG
Organism: Acidobacteriota bacterium; assembly: GCA_021833665.1. Classification (GTDB taxonomy): domain Bacteria; phylum Acidobacteriota; class UBA4820; order UBA4820; family DSQY01; genus JAKAJA01. Next base: position 32,678 of record JAKBES010000003.1, on the reverse strand, counting down.
GCTCGAAGAGCGACATGAGGAAAATGCTCCTGTAGCCTCGCGTGTCCAGCTTGGACGCGCCGAGCCACGGGGAAAGGCCGTAAAACAAAGCGGCGGCAAGGCTGAAGCGGAGGAAAATGAGCTGGGCCGGAGTGAAATCGGTGAGGGCGATCTTGGTGCCCACGAAGGAGGCGCCGAACAGGAGGGACATGCCGATCATGGCCCAGCCGGCGCGGGCTCCATCCGATGTCATGAGGGTTGGGTCAGGGCGCGCAGGAGGACCGAGAGCCTTCGGATGCGCTCCCGGCGCTGGTCTTGCGGAAGGGCGCGGCCCGCGTACCGAATGGGGTCCTGGAGGCCCGCCTGCTCGAAGCCCCGCAGGCGAAGGGCGCACGAATCGCACACGCCGCACGCCAAGTCGTTTCTGCTGTAGCAGGACCACGTGAGGTCCAGGGGCAACCCCATGCCGGCGGCGAGGCCGACGATCTGTGCTTTGGTCAGCGCCACGAGGGGGGCTCGGACCTCGATGGTGCTTTCCGCCTTGGTCCCTTCCACCACCAGGCGGTTGAAGGCCTCCACGAAAGCCGGGCGGCAGTCGGGATAGCCGGAGGAATCCTGGGAGACGGCTCCGTAGTAGACGCGCCGCGCGCCGAGGACCTCGGCCCACCCCACGGCCATGCTCAGGAGCACGGCGTTCCGGAAAGGCACGTAGGTGACGGGCACGGAGGTTGACGCGAGGTTGGCGGCGGGGACGTCGATGGACGCCGAGGTGAGGGCCGATCCTCCCGCCAGGGTGAAGAAGTTGGTGTGCACCGTCAGGTGCCGCTCCGCGGGAACGCCGAAAAACTCCGCGATCCGTCCGAAGGCGCGAGCTTCCGCTTCCTCCGTGCGCTGGCCGTAGTTGAAGTGGATCAAGGCCAGATCGAATCCGTCCCGGCGCGCGATCCCCGCCGCCGTCAGGGAGTCCATGCCGCCGCTCAGAAGCACCACGGCCAAGGGAGGATGCGGGCCGGGAACGCCGGGTGTCGTGTCCAAGGGATTCTCACTCATGGTTTCGCCTGCCGTGAAGAGGAAAAACTGGGGCCTCGGGTAGAGGGAGCCGACATCCTCTCCCTCGATGGGTTGCCACTCATCCTCCGCCTTCTCTCACCGTTCAGCTTCTGACTCCCGACCTTCAACTCTCAACTCTCAACTCTCAACTCTCAACTCTCAACTCTCAACTCTCAACTCTCAACTCTTAACTCAACTACTTCCCCCTCTCCTGTCCCCACAGCACCTTGTGAAGCTGAATCTGCACCCGAGCGTCGAGGCGGTCCTCCAGCGTCCACGCCGCCAGATCTTTGGGATCGAGCTCGCCCCAGACGGGGGAGAGGACCACGGAAGGCGGGCCGGGCAGGCCATGGAGGGCCATAAAGTCTCTGGCGAAGAGGTAGTCGTCGCGGTGGCGGCAGACGAACTTGAGCACGTCTTTCTTGTCCATCTGGCCCAAAAGAGCGGCTTGGAACGAGTCCCCCGCGCCGCTCCCCGGGGTCTTCACGTCCACGACTTTCAGCACCCGCTTGGGGAGGGCTGCAAGCTCATAAGTGCCGTTGGTTTCCACGGAAACCAAATGGTCCAGGCGCAGGAGGGACCGGCAGAGGGCCGGGGTTTCCCGCTGGGCCAAGGGTTCGCCCCCGGTGATCAAAACCCGCCTGATGCGCAGGGCCGATACCTCGTCCACCACGTCCCGCAGGAGCCTGCGGCGGCCCTCGAAAAAGGCGAAGGCGCTGTCGCAATAGGTGCACCGCAGATTGCACCCCGTGAGCCGCACCAGGACCGTGGGGAAGCCCTGTTCGGGCCCCTCCCCCTGAAGGGAGGCGTAGACCTCGTTCACCAGGAGCGTGGGCTCCGCCAGCGTGCGCGTGAGATACCGGCGCGAACCCGTGAGGGGCCGGGGGGCGGGTCCTCGCCGCGCGGCGCCTCCGTAGGAAGTGGGAGCCATCAGGGCCCCACGAAGTAGGAGGCGACGGAGCTCTCGGTCTCGAAGACGTTCACCCGGTGGAGAGGGACCGACCTGGAGACCTCGTCGTAGATATAGCGGGCGATGTTCTCCGCCGTGGGGTTGAGCTTCGTGAAGGGTTCCACTTCGTTGAGATACTCGTGGTCCAGCCGCCCCAGCACCTGGTCCGTGAGATCCTTGAGCTTGCGGAAATCCAACACCATGCCCAGGCCGTCCAGGACGGTGCTCCTGGCGATCACCTCCACCTTCCAGTTATGGCCGTGCAGCCGCTCGCAGTTGCCCGGGTAGTCCTCCACCCGGTGCGCCGCCGCAAAATCTCGCGTGATCTTGATCTCGAACATCCGGTCTCCTAAGGCGCCTCCCTCCGGAAGCAAGGGGCCATCCTAGCCCAACCCTGGGCTGGCTCCAACAGGGACGGACAGGGAGTGCCTATTCATGCCCCGGACGCGCCTGTCCCGGGACTCGCCGCCATGAACGCGCGCCAGACGTCACCAGGGTTTCTCGACAGGGCGCCGATGACGGCCAGGGAGGCGAAGCCGCGGGCCCAGAGATCCCGGGCGGTTCCGGGCGTGATTCCTCCGATGGCCGCGAGCGGAAGCGCTGAACGGGCGATGGCGGCCTCTTGGATCTCGCGTGAGACCACCGAATCGGGGTTCGCCTTGGTGGCCGTGGGAAACACGGGGCCCAAGGCCAGATAGTCCACGGGCTCTTCCAGGGCGTCTTCTACCTGGCGAAGGCTGTGGGTAGACAGGCCGATGATTTTACCAGCTCCCAGCATCTGCCGCGCTTCGGCGGGCGCCATGTCATCCTGGCCCAGGTGGACGCCGTCCGCGTCCGCCAGGAGGCACAGGTCCACCCGGTCGTCCACGATGATCCGGCCTCCCCGTGGCCGTACCAAGGCCAGCAGGGCCTCCAGGTCCTGTAGCCGCTCTCCGTCCGGCCCGTCCTTGCGGCGGTATTGGAGCAGGCCGCAGCCCGAGTCGATGAGGTCCGCGGCCCACGCCAGAAGCGCGGAGCCCCGCAGGTTTTCAGGTGTGATCGGGTAAAGGGGCGGCAGGGTGAGCGGCATTGAAACAACCTTGGCCATGAAGCAGTGAAGCGATGGGGCAGTTAGGGTGAAAATCCGAATGTTTCTTGCGTCTCGCGCCTCGCGCCTTGCCCAATCGCCCCCTTATGCCAGATATCTCTCCATGAACTTGGTTGAGAGGTTTCCGGCCTTGAAATCCTCGTCGTCCATGATGCGCAGGTGCATGGGGATGTTCGTCTTGATCCCCTCCACCACGAAGGACTCCAGGGAGCGCTTCATGCGCATGATGCAGTCGGCCCTCGTGTGGCCCCGGACGATGAGCTTGGCGATGAGGGAGTCGTAGTGGGGCGAAACAAAATAGCCCGCGTAGGCCGCCGTATCCACGCGAACGCCGGGCCCGCCGGGTATGCTGAAGGTGGTGATTTTCCCCGGCGAGGGGGTGAACCGGATGGGGTCCTCGGCGTTGATGCGGCATTCCATGGAATGGCCGGCGATCTTGAGGTCCTTTTGCCGGTAGGTCATTTTTTCGCCCGCGGCGGCCATGATCTGGGCCTTCACCAGGTCGATGTTGGTGATGTTTTCGGTGACGGGGTGCTCCACCTGAATGCGGGTGTTCATTTCCATGAAGTAGAACTTCCCCTTGTCGTAGAGAAATTCCATGGTGCCCGCCGTGAAGTAGTTCACGGCCGCAGCGCCCTTCACCGCCGTGTGGCCCAGCTCGCTGCGCTGCATGGCGCTGAGGGCCGGGCTCGGGGCCTCTTCGATGAGCTTCTGGTGCCGCCGCTGGATGGAGCACTCGCGTTCGAAGAGGTGAATGATGTTGCCGTGCTTGTCTCCGAGGATCTGGACCTCGATGTGACGGGGCTCTTCCAGGTATTTTTCGAGGTAGAGGTCGCCGTTGCCGAAGGCCGAGGTGGCCTCCGCCCCCGCCATTTGGAAGGCCGTATCCAGTTCACCCTCGGACCGCACGACCCGCATGCCCTTCCCGCCGCCCCCCGCGCTTGCTTTCAAGATGACCGGGTAGCCCATGCCCGCCGCCAGGGCTTTCGCCTCGGCAGCCGTGGGGACGGGGCCGTCCGACCCCGGGAGGACGGGGACGCGGGCGGCCTTCATGGTGCGTTTGGCTTCGGCCTTGTTCCCCATGAGCGCGATGGTGTGGGGGCTGGGGCCGATGAACGCGATGTTGCATGCTTCGCACACCTGGGCGAACTCCGCCGATTCGGAGAGGAAGCCGTATCCGGGGTGGATGGCATCGGCGTTGCTGATCTCCGCAGCGGCGATGAGGTTGGTGATCTTCAGATAGGAGTCGCGGCTCGGCGCCGGGCCGATGCAGATGTTCTCATCGGCGAACCGTACATGGAGCGAATCGATGTCCACGTCCGAATGAACGGCCACGGTTTTGATGCCCAGTTCCTTGCAGGCCCAGATGATTCTCAGGGCGATCTCGCCCCGGTTGGCGATGAGGATCTTACGGAACATGGACCTCAACCCGCGGGATCGATGTGCATGAGGACTTCGCCGTATTCCACCGGCTGGGCGTTCTCCGTGAGAATCTCCACGATGACCCCGTCCGACTCGCACTCGATCTCGTTCATGAGCTTCATGGCCTCGATGATGCAAAGGGTTTGGCCCTTACGCACCCGGTCGCCGACCTTGACGAAGGGCTCCGCGCCCGGGGCGGGGGAGCGGTAGAAGGTGCCCACCATGGGGCTCTTGACTTCTTCCTCGCTCGCCGCTCTGGCGCGGTGGCTCGTGGCGGGGGACGCGTCACCGGCCGCCGGGGCCGGCGCGGCGGCCGAAGGCGGGGGTGCCAGGTCCTGGGGGGCGCTCTGCGGCGCCGGGGCCTGCCCGCCGGAGGGGATCATGACAAATTGGGGAGAGGGCGCCGGGGCCGGCGCGGGGCACCTGGAGAGCCGTATTTTCATGCCCCCCGTTTCAAGCTCCAGCTCGCTCAGATTGCTCTTTTCGAGCATGGCGATGAGCTTCTGAATGTCCTGGAGGTTCATGGATTCCCCTCTGGTCTTTGTCTTTTCGGCCATTCGCTTACCGCCTCAACCTGTCAAGTATACACCAGAATGATTCCCTGCAAAGGGTGTCTGCTAGGTCCTATGTCTGCTAGGTCCTATCGGGGTCCGTCGGAGTTCGCGGCGGCAGGGGGGCTCCCGAGAGGATCCTGAGAAGGGCGTCCTCATCCAGGACGGCGACGCCCAATGTTCGAGCCGCGTCCAGCTTGGAGCCCGCCTCCGTCCCGGCCACGACGTAGGACGTGGCGCGGCTCACGGAGCCGGACACGCGGGCGCCCATGGCTTCCAGGCCAGCCTTCGCTTTCGGCCGGGGCATGCTGGCCAAAGTCCCCGTGAGGACGAAGGTCAATCCCGCCAGGGGAAGCTGGCCGGCGGAGCGTTCGGGCGCCTCGAAGGTGAGTCCCGCGTTCCGGAGGCGTTCCACCATGGCGCGATTCTCGGGCACGTCGAAGAAGGCCCGGATCTCGGCGGCGACTTTGGGCCCCACGCCGTCCACTTCCTGAAGAGATTCCTCGGAGGCGTCCAGAAGGCTGTCCATGGAGCGAAACCTGGAGGCGATGGCCCTGGCGGTCTCCTCTCCCACCTGGCGGATTCCCAGCGCGTACAGTACCCGCTCGTAGGGCCGGGACCGGCTCGCGGCGATCTGATCCAGCAGGTTCGCGGCCGATTTGTCTCCCATGCGCGGCAGATCCGCGAGGGACGGGGCGGACAGGCCGTAGAGGTCGGGCAGGCTGGAAAGCATACGCCGTTCCACCAGGGTGTCCACGAGGACTTTGCCCAGTCCGCCGATGTCCATGGCGTCCCGGGACGCGAAATGGCGCAGGCCCTCCTTGATCTGGGCCTTGCATGACCTGTTGGCGCACCTCAGGATGGCCTCGCCTTCGGGTTTGTGAACGGGGCCGCCGCACACGGGGCAGGAGGCCGGGAACTGAAAGGGCACGGCCACCACGGGGCGCCGTCCGACTTCGACCCTGACCACGTAGGGTATGACACCTCCGGCCCGCTCCAGGAGGACCGTGTCGCCCACCCGCACGTCCTTGCGCCGCACCTCGTCCTCGTTGTGGAGGGAGGCGCTGGAGATGGTAACGCCGGCCACCTTCACGGGGACCAGCTTGGCCACGGGCGTCAGCGCTCCCGTCCGTCCCACCTGGATCTCGATGGCCTCCACCTGTGTTTGGGCCTGTTCCGCCGGGAACTTGAAGGCCACCGCCCAACGGGGGGACTTGGCCGTGGTGCCGGCCCGCTCCTGCAGGGCTACGGGGGCCAATTTGATGACCACCCCGTCGGCATCGTAGGGCAGGTCGTGGCGCCTCTCCGTCCACTCGCGGCAGTAGGCTTGCGCCTCCTTAAGGCCGCGGCAGCGCCGGTGGCGGGGGTCCACCGCGAAGCCCCAGGCGGAGAGATCCTCCAGGACGGCGTCCTGGTCGGTGGGGGTGTACCCCTCGGCGTGAAGGATCTGGTAGCAGAAGCAGGCCAAAGGCCGGGAGGCGGTGACCCGCGGGTCAATCTGGCGGAGGCTTCCAGCGGCCGCGTTGCGCGGATTGGCGAAGACGCTCTGGCCGTCTTCCTCCCTCTTGGCGTTGAGGGCGGCAAAGGCCTCCACGGCGAGGTAGACCTCGCCGCGGACCACGAGCCTTCGGGGGGCGTTCTTGATGCGGGAAGGGATGTCGGAGACGGTTCGGAGGTTCCGGGTTACGTCTTCGCCCACCTCCCCGTCGCCCCGGGTGGCGCCTTGCACGAAGGCCCCGTTTTCGTAGGTGAGGGCCACGGACAGTCCGTCCAGTTTGAGCTCGCACACGAACTCGAGGTCATCGCGGCCCAAGATTCTGGCCAGGCGGCCGAACCAGTCCTCGATGTCTCGTTCGTCGTACGTGTTGTCCAGGCTCAGAAGCGGAGCCGGGTGCCGCACGGGGGAGAAGGCCTCGGCTGCCCTTCCCCCCAGGGTGCGCGTGGGGGAGTCGGGCCGGAGAAGGCTAGGAAACTGCCGCTCCAGGGCCGCCAGTTCCTTTTCGAGGCGGTCGTACTCGGCGTCGGAGATCTCCGGGGCGTCCAGTTCATAATAGAGCCGCCGGTGGCGCTCGATCTCGCTCCTCAGATCCCGGATGCGCCCTTCGACCAGAACCTTGTCCATGGCTCAAGCGGCTCCTGCTCTGGGAAGGGTAGCCCGGAACCGGGTGCCGCCCCCGGGCCGGTCCGCCAGCGAGAGATTTCCGCCGAGGCCCTCCATGATGCGGCGGGCGATGGGCAGGCCCAACCCCGTGCCGCCGGCCTTGGTGGTGAAAAAGATCTGAAAGATTTCTTCCTGTTTGTCCGGGGGAACACCGGGGCCGTCATCCTCGACATCGAAGACCCATCGGCCGTTTTCGACGTTGGCCCTGAGCACCACGTTGCCCCCGTTTTGCAGGGCCTGAATCGCATTGAAGACGAGGTTCATGAGGGCCGTGCGCAGCAGGCTCTCGTCGGTGACCGTGACCGGGAGGTCCTCAGGGACTTCAACGTGGATATGCACGCCCCTTTGGCGGGCTTCCTCCGTCACGAGATCAGCGATGGAGTTCAGGATAAGGTTCACCTGGACGGGCTGGGGGTTGGAGGTCAGCGGCCGGGCGAAGAGTAGGAAGTCGTTGACCAGGCGTTCCAGGCGCCGGATTTCCCGCTGAATGGGCTCGATCCAGGCGTGGAGTTTCTCGGGAGCGCTGCCCGAGGTGGCCTCCTCCTCCAGGAGCTGGAGGTTCATCTGGATGGAATTGAGGGGATTCTTGACCTCGTGGGCGATGCCCGAACTGAGGAGGCCCAGGTACGAGAGGCGCTGCTGATCCTGGGCGTCGGCTTCCAGGCGGCGGGTGAGCTTCAAAAGCCTGAGGACATACGCGAAGGCCAGGGTGAGCAGGAGGGAGATGACCGCGATCAGTCCCATGATCTTGGTCACCATGTCGTTGCGGAATTGGGTGGCCTGCCGGGCCAGCACGTCCTCGCTGACGGAGAGAATGGCTGTTCCGAGCTTTCCAGGTTCAATGGGGACCTTCACCCGGATGGGAATCCGGGTGCCCGTGACGACTTCCTGCTGGCCCTTCTGCAGGCCGCTCGGATCGGCCCCGTTGAGGAGGTATCCGGCCTTCAATTGGTCCTCGTGGCGGAGAAAATTTCCGTTTTCGTCGTAGAGGTCGTAGGAATCGAAAATCTTCTTGTCGGTGAGAAACTCGCTCAGCCGCGTGGTCACGATCTTTTGCTGCTGGAAGCCCTTCACGGTCTGGGTCGTAGGCACGTTCTCCACGGACTTCTGGAGTTCTTCTCCGTAGCCGTGGAGCATCTGGGACACTTCCTTGTTGCTCAGGTCGGTGATGATGATGGCCGATCCCAGGCCCAGGACCGCGAGAAAGATAAAGGCGAAGAGGACGGACGCCCAGACCACCTCCCGCTTGTAGGCGGAGCGCCGGGTCTCCAGGGGAACATCGGTTCCGAACTCGGGCATGTCAGTACTCCCTAACCTGCCGCCGGAACGCCTCGGCGTTCCGAAGCAGTTCGCGCATGCTGTCCCCCCCGAACTTTTCCGTCAGCGCCTCGGCCAGAGCCAGGGCCATGGCTGCCTCTCCGATGACCGCCGCGGCGGGCACGGCGCACACGTCCGAGCGCTCGATCTGCGCGAGGCCCGGGACCTTGGTCGCCAGGTCCACGGAGGGCAACGGTTTCATGAGGGTCGCAAGGGGCTTGAAGTAGGCCGTCACCCGGACGTCTTCCCCGTTGGTGATGCCTCCTTCAAGGCCTCCGGCGCGGTTGGTCGCACGGCGGAAACCCCTCTCGCCATCGTATGCAATCGCGTCGTGGGACACGGACCCCGGTCGGGCGCTCGATGCCACGCCGTCCCCCACCTCCACCGCCTTGGCCGAGGGAATGGACATGAAATGAAAGGCCAGACGGGCATCCAGGCGCCGGTCCCAGTGGACGTGGGAACCCAACCCCGGCGGCACCCCCCGTGCCATGACCAAGGCCTTCCCGCCCAGGGTGTCACCGCGGGCCGACGCCTCCTGGATGGCGGCGAGGGCTCGGCGCCTCGTCTCCTCGTCCGGGATGGGCATGTTCTCGTCCAAGTCCTGACACTCCTCCCAACGAACGGAGCGTTCCAGGAAGGCCGGGCCGATGCCGAGCACGCATGACGTGATGGCGACGCCGCATTCGGCCAGGAGTGCTCGCGCCACCGCTCCGGCGGCAACCCGCGCGGCTGTCTCGCGGGCGCTGGCCCGCTCCAAAATGTCCCGCGCATCCCTCCTGTCGTATTTCAGGGCGCCCGGCAGGTCCGCGTGGCCCGGCCGGGGGAGGGTGAGGGCCCGGTCCGCGGCGCCCTCTCTTGGCTCCGCGGCCATGGTGTCCGACCACGCCTTGTGGTCGCGATTGCGGATCAGGAGGGCGATGGGAGAGCCGAGGGTTTCCCCGCGGCGGACGCCGGAGAGGATCTCCACGTGGTCAGACTCTATCCGCTGGCGGGCGCCCCGTCCGTATCCCTTCTGGCGCCGGGCGAGCTGGGCATCGATCTGGGAAGGGGACAGGGCGAGGCCCGCCGGACACCCTTCGAGGATGGCCGTCAGGGCGGGTCCGTGGGATTCGCCGGCGGTCAAAAAACGCATGGCACCTCCACGAGCGAAGAATACACCGCCCCTCCCCGGAAAAGGAAGCTGAAGGGCTGCCCTAGTGCGGCGTCTCAGAACAACCTTGAATAACTTGGCCAGGCTGGGGACGCCACACTTCCCAGGGGGCTCCGCCCCTAGGGCGCCTGCCTGCGGCAGGCTGTTACCCCGAAAGAGCGGGGAAGTGCCTTCCCCGCACCCCTTCGTGTCCTGTCAGGCCGTCCGGACTTATTCGGCGAACTGCTGTTACAGGACACTAGGAAAAGCTCGTGAAGGGGGCGGGGAGGAAGCAGAGGACGAAGATGATCGCGGCGGCGACCCCGAGGGCGACCTGCCTGGGTGTCATGGGGACGTCGTCGTAGAGGGTCGGGGGGTGGCGCAGGCCCAAAACGAAGAACAGGAGGGCGGCCCAAACGATCCACTGGGGCTGGACCAGGGCGTAGGCCAGCAGGGCCACGGCGATGGCCGTGCTCACCCAGCGGTGGCGGGCCTTGGCGAAGGCGTATAGGACGTGGCCTCCGTCCAGCTGGCCCACGGGGAGCAGGTTGAGGCCCTGGATGAAGAGGCCCAGCCATGCCGCAAGCAGGATAGGGTTCTCGAAATAGGTCAGGGTTCCCCGCGGGTCCCCCAGGATGAGCGTTTGGAGGCCCCTGTAGGCTAGGGGCAGGTTCACGTCCATGCCCAAGTCCGCAGGCGCGTGGTACCCCGCCTTGGCCGCGATGAACCCTGAGGCTGCCACGGCCATGCTGGCCAGGAATCCCCAGAACGGTCCCCCCACGCCCACGTCCATAAGGGCGCCCCTCGTGGGGATAGCACCTTTCAGGCGAATGAACGCGCCGAAGGTCCCCAGGGAGAACACCGGGGGGCCCGGGAGGAAGTAGGGCCACGTCGCGCGGATGCCGTACCATCGCGCCGTCACGAAATGCCCCATCTCGTGGACGCCCAAAATGAACAAGAGGGGTAGGGAGAAAGGCAGGCCGGCGAGAAAGACCGAAGGGTGATGCAGCGCCAAGCTCGTCAGGGCGACGGGGCCCAAGTCCGAATAGAGCGGATCCAAGCTGGCTCCCGCCAGCATGGTCGTGCACACCGTAAGCCCCGCGAGGAGGACGTGCCACCGGGTGATGGGCTCGGCCTCCCCTCGGGGCATTTTGGCATGGCCTTCCCACGCCCGGAGCTCGGGCTCCGAAGGGGGATTGGAGGAATCGTCAGTCAAAGAAGCGGCTGGATGGCTTGAACTTGATGGTCTTGCCGGGAGGAATCTGCACGGCCTCTCCTGTTTTCAAATTCCGGCCCACGCCGCGCTTTCGCTCTTTGACGCGAAAGACACCAAAGCCCCGGAATTCGACCTTCTGTCCCTCCGCGAGAGCGTCGCGAATGGCGTTGAAGACCATGTCCACCGACTCCTGCGCTTTTTGCTTCGGGACATTGGCCACCCTGGCCACTTCTAGCACGATATCCGCCTTGATCATCGACACAACCTCCCCATAGCGCGGCGGTTACGCTCGGTCGCCGCCATCGACCGCCGGGATTGTAGGACGGCTATTTGAAAGAAGCAATAGCATCGCCCAGGGATTCGTAGCTCTCGAAGACGGCCGCGAGCTGGGTGATGGCCAGGAGATCCTTGATTTTCTTGGTCAAATTGGCGAGCTTCAGGTGGGCCTGCTGATGGCGGGCCGAGGTGTAGGCTGCCACCAGTTCGCCCAGACCCGTGGAGTCCATGAAGGACACCTCGCCGAGGTCGATGACGATCTGCTTCTTGCCCTGAGCGAGCAGTTCCTTGATTCTGTCCCGCATGGTCACGTCGCCGCTGCCCAGCGTGATGGTCCCCTTGAGCTCCAGGATGGTGACGCCGTCCTTCTCGTAGATCCTGTCATTCATTCGCGGCCTCCTGTTTGTCCTTTTTCGAGAGGGCGATCTTCATCTCCAGGCCGAAGCGCCCCCTGCTGTCATGTATGAACTCCACGTGGTCCATGAGCTGGCGGATGAGAAAAATGCCCCGGCCGTTGGGCCGGAAAAGGTTCTCCGGGTTCCTGGGATCGCCCAGGACGGACACATTGAACCCGGGGCCTTCATCCCATACCGTCATCACGAATTCTCCCTCCACCTCGTCCATTTCCACCTCGATGAACTTGGACGAGTCTTTCTTGTTGCCATGGAGGACGGCGTTATTCACGGCCTCGCGAAGGCAGAGGGTCACCCAGTCCATGCGCTCCTCGGGGATCTGGATCTCGTGGGCCAGTTGCCCCAGAACCAGGTGGAACAGATCCGTGAAGCGCAAGTCCGAGGGGACCCGGAGGTGCACATGAATGCGGGCCCGGCGTGCGTCACACACGGACGACTCCGACGGTTCCCCGGTGGGTGGGTCCACAAATCACGGGCTTCCTCCAGCACCGCATTATACGCGAGGTGCACGCGGGGGGTCAAATGCGAAGGGACTACAAGCCGGTTGGTCCTCAAGGCCTTACCGGTGCATCGGACTGATGATATACTTAAGTGAACTCCGCCCCAGGGAGAAGGGCTGGACCGTGTCCAGGGAAGTCTCGGCAGTGGGCGGGCCTAAAATGCTGGAGTATGGCCCTGGAGCACCGCGGTCCCAGGGACGAGGAGCGAAGGACAGGAAAGGGGGGCGCCATGTGGTTTGGTATTCCCAAAGAGTGCGAGGGCCAGCCCAACTGCGAGGAAAAGCGGGTCGCCATGTCACCCGCTGGGGTCCGGGAGCTTGTGGACGAGGGCGCCCAGGTGCTCGTCGAGAGCGGAGCGGGCGCCTCCGCCGGGTTCCTGGACGAGGCCTACCGCAAGGCCGGGGCCACGGTCGTCTACACGCACGAGGAGGTCCTGGGGCGCTCCGAGATGGTGGTGAAGATCGGCCGCCCCAACGCCCAAGAGCTGGAGATCCTCCAGCCTGGAACGGGGGTCATGGCCTTCTGGCACCTTGCGGTGCGAGGTGAGGCCTTCCATGCGCTTATCTCAGGCCAGAAAATCACCGCCTTAGGCTACGAGATCATCCAGGAGCGCGACGGGACCCTTCCCATCCTTAAAGTCTCCTCGGAAATCGCAGGCAAGATGGCCCCCCAAATCGCCGGGCGGCTGCTGGAGACGACCTCGGGGGGCATCGGCATCCTCATGGGCGGGGCGCCCGGCATTCCTCCGGCGGACGTGGTTATTCTTGGTGCGGGCACCATCGGATACCATGCCGCGCGGGGCTTCCTGGGTATGGGGTGCAGTGTCTACGTGCTCGACATCGCCCAGACGAGGCTGGAGTCCATCGACCGGCACTTCAACGGGCGAGTGGTGACGGCTCACGCCACCAAGGAGAACCTGGAGAAGTTCACGGCCTTCGCCGATGTCCTCGTGGGCGCGGTCCTGGTGCCCGGCGAGGTGGCCCCCATCGTCGTGACGCTGGACATGGTTCAGAAGATGAGGCCGGGCAGCGTCATCCTCGACTTCTCCTTCGACCAGGGCGGCTGCGTGGAGACCACCCGCCTGCAAGGGCCCACGGGAGGCGTCTTTGTCCGCGAGGGGGTTCTCCACTTCGCCGTGCCCAACTGCCCTTCCTACGTGGCCCGGACCAGCAGCCACGCCCTCACCTACGCCCTCCTCCCCTTCCTCAAGCGCATGCAGCAGAAAGGCCTCAAGGACACCATGCGCTTCTGGCCGCGCCTTCAGAGGGGCTGCTACACGTACGAGGGCCATCTCGTAAGCCACTACATCACGAACGACCCGGACGACTTGAGCAAGCTCCTGAGGGAGGGTTGACCCATGGCCTGGATGGACGATTACAAGGCAAAACTATGCACGGCGGGGGAGGCCGTGTCTTGCGTCAAGTCGGAAGACTGGGTTTGGATCTCCGGCAATGCCGCGGCGCCTTTCACTCTCATGGAGGCCCTGGCGGCCCGCTCCGGTGAGCTGCACAACGTGCACCTCTCTCACGTGCTCCTCATGGGCGAGGACCCCCTCAGCAAGCCCGGCATGGAGAAGGCCTTCCACCACAACTCACTCTTCGTAGGCCCCGCGGACAGGGTCTCCGTCAACGATGGCCGTTCCGCGTATGTTCCCATCCACCTGCACATGATCCCCAAGGCCATCAGGCTGGGGGCGTGCCGCGTGGACGTGGCCATGGTCCAGTGCTCCCCTCCGGACGACCACGGCTTCATGAGCCTCGGCCTCGAAGTCATGGCCAACAAGGCCTCGGTGGAGATGGCCAAGACCCTCATCGTCCAGGTGAACGACCAGATGCCAAGGGTTCTGGGCGATTCCTTCATCCACGTTTCCAGGGCGAGCCGCATCGTGGAAACGAGCCTCCCCCTCCTGGAACTGACGGGGAAAGCGGCCTCGGACGTGGAGAAGAAGATCGGCGCCACTATCGCCGAGATGATCCCCGACGGTGCCACGCTCCAGATGGGCATCGGCGGCATTCCCGACGCGGTCCTGGCCCTCCTGGAGGGGAAGCGCGACCTGGGCATCCACACGGAGATGATCAGCGACGGCCTCATGCGGGCCATGGAGCAGGGCATCATCACGGGCACCCGCAAGACGCTCCATCCCGGCAAGGTGGTCTCCACGTTTATCCTGGGCACCCGGAACCTCTACGACTTCGTCCACGACAATCCGCTCTTTGAACTCCATCCCGTGGACCATACCAACGACCCCTTCATCATCGCCCAGAACGACCACATGATCGCCATCAATTCGGCCCTCGAAGTGGACCTCACGGGCCAGGTCTGCTCGGACTCCATCGGGCCCTACATCTACAGCGGGTTCGGGGGCCAGCTCGACTTCATCCGGGGCGCCGCGGCCAGCAAGGGCGGGAAACCCATCATCGCCCTCCCGGCCACGGCCAAAAAGGGCACCATGAGCCGCATCGTTCCCAAGCTCAAGGAAGGCTCGGGGGTCGTGACCACACGGGCCGACGTTCACTACGTCGTGACCGAGTTCGGCGTGGCCAACCTGTGGGGCAAGAACCTTCAGGAGCGGGCCAAATCTCTCGTCGGGATTGCCCATCCGGACTTCAGGGACATGTTGGAACAAGAAGCCCGAGAGAGGCATTTGATCTAGGGGAGAAGGGAAGCGTGGGAGCGGGTAGCAGACCCCTTTCCCGCCTCCCGAGCGAGAACCGGGAAGCGGGGAGAGGCAGGGCGTGGGCGGCGAATGTCGGGACATTCCTCTGCTCCCGGCTTGGAGGTTAGCATGCGCGTCACCATCGAATACTGCGGAACTTGAAATTACTTCCCCAGGGCCGCCGGTCTGGCGGTGCTGATCGAAAACGAAACGGGCCTTCGAGCGGAGCTCCTCCGCTCCTCGGGGGGTGTGTTTGAAGTGGCCGTGGACGGAGAGCTGCTCTACTCGAAAAAGAGGACCGGCGAGTTCCCCGAGGACGAAGACGTGGTGGCCATGATCAAGGCTCGAAAAACCTGAAGCGGGAGGCGGCCGTGGACATGAACAACCTCATTCGAATGATCGAGGGCGGCGCGGACAAGTTGGCCGTCCGCTGGTTGGAGCGCCTGCACAAGGAAGAAGGTATGGCGGACTACCTCCGCATTCCCGAGGGCCAGCTCCTGGACCACATACGGCAAGCCTACGAGGAGATCGGAACGTATCTGGACCAGCCGCGCCACGAGATCATCGCGGAGCATTTTCGGGATACGGGCCGGCGGCGCAGGAAGGAAGGCGTGTCCCTGGCCATGGTTATCCAGGCCATCCAGCTCGCCCGATCGGTTCTGTGGCAACACGCCTTGGAGCAAGGGGTTTTCGACTCCACCGTGAACCTGTACCAGGCCTTGAACCTGTACCGGCAGATCGTCCACTTCTTCGACCAGGCCATCCTCTTCGCCGTGGAGGGGTACGAAGAGGGGAAAAAGTGAGAACGCTCGGAAGCCGGAACGTCCAGGAAGTGAGGAAGTTAGGAAGCCGGTGAAGTGAAGTAAGGAAGGCATGTAGAATCACACGCGCGGCACTCGGTCCTGTTCCGTGACCCCGTCATGGCCGCCCTAGTCCCCCAGTTCCCTAGTCCCCCAGTCCCCGAGTCTCCTGATCCCCCAACCCCCTTACCGCTCCCTCAACGTCCCCCCGGGCTTCGCCTCTTGGCGTGGGCCTATGTCCGAGGGGCGTCCGCCTTGCGGCGATGGCCTTCATGGCCGTAAGCTTGTGGTAGTTTCCGGGAGGAGGGGATGTTCAAGTTCGGCTCGGACCTGTTACCGCCAGAGGGCATGAAGATCCTCATCGTGCTCTTTCTTTCGTTCATCATCGGGCTGGAGCGGGAGGAGCGCAAGGCGCACGGTTCCCATTACGCCTTCGGAGGGGTCCGAACCTTCCCCCTCATCGGCCTCCTGGGGTACGCCATCTCGCTCATTTCGGGGAAGGACGTCCTGGCCGTGAGCCTGGGCCTCGCCGTCGTGGGGGCCTTCCTCCTCTTGTCCTACCGCCACAAGCTCCGCACGTCGGACGGGGCGGGAATGACCACGGAGATCACGGGGCTGGGCACCTACATGCTGGGCGTGCTGGTCCAACAGGAGCACGTCTGGATCGGGGCCGCGCTGGCCGTGGTGAGCATGCTCCTGCTGGAGCTGAAGGAGTGGCTGGAAAACCTGGCGACCCGCATCGAGCCCGAGGAGGTCGTCACCCTGACGAAGTTTCTCCTGCTCAGCGCCGTCATCCTGCCCGTGGTGCCCGACCAGTCCTTCACCCCTTTCGCCCTCAATCCCTTCAAGACCTGGCTCGTGGTGGTGGCCGTGAGCACCGTATCCTACGGGAGCTATCTGCTCCAGCGCGTGACCAAACAGAAGGGCGGTATCTTGCTGGCGGCCGTCCTCGGCGGGGCTTACTCCTCCACGGTAACAACCGTCGTTCTGGCCAAGCGCGCCTCACGGGAGTCAGAGCCCCACCTCTTCTCAGGCGGGATCCTCGTGGCCTCCGGCGTGATGTACGTGCGGCTCGCCATCCTCGTGGGCGTGTTCAAACCCCAGCTCCTGGAGACCTTGGGGATTCCTTTCGGCCTCCTGGCCGCGGCGGCCATTCTGGGGGGATGGCTGTGGTCGAGGATACCCGACGAGACGTCCAAAAAGGTCGAGCGAGAGTGGGTGGCGCGAAACCCCCTGGAGCTGAAGGCGGCCTTCTTCTTCGCCCTGATTTTTTTGGCCATGCTGGTGATCACCAACCTCGTGGTTACCTACCTGGGCCGTGCCGGTGTCTATACCTTGGCGGGCATCATGGGGGTCACGGACGTGGATCCTTTCATCATGGGCCTGACCCAGACCGCGGGGGCCTCTACGACCCTGCACGTGGCGGCCGCGGGGATCACCATCGCGGCGGCAAGCAACAACGTCGTGAAGGGGATCTACGCCATGAGTTTCGCGGACCGCAGAACGGGGGTCATGAGCTTGGCCCTCCTCGCCACTCTGGCCGCGGCAGGTGCCCTCTGCCTTTTTGCCGTCTGAGCGCCCTTCCGGGGGGCAGGGCGCGGCGCCTTCGGCCTCCCATTGAGGGCGCTTGGCTTGCAGTGGTATGGTAAAGGCTGGGCTGGAACAGGGCCCCGGGGAGGTGGTCCATGTCCGCAGGTTCAGCGCCCGTGAGGTTGCCTGCCGTGGCGGGTACCTTCTATCCGGCCCACCCCGGCCATCTCAGGACGGCCGTTGAGCGGTTTCTTGTCCGCACGGTTGACCCCGTCTCTCCCGCCGCCGTCATGGTGCCCCATGCGGGCTACGTCTACAGCGGGTCAACGGCGGGCAAGACCTTCGCCGCGTCGAATCTTCCCCAAACCCTCATCATCCTCTGCCCCAACCACACGGGCCTCGGGGCCCGCCTCGCCTACACGGCTTCGGGGTCATGGCGCACGCCCCTCGGGGACGTTCCCGTGGACGAGCGCCTCGCCCGCGCCATGGCCGAGGCGTTCCCCGCCCTTGAAGACGATCCCATCGCGCACCAGCGCGAGCACGCCATCGAGGTGCAGCTTCCCTTTCTGCAGGTCCTCCTGGGGGATTTCACCTTCGTTCCCATCGTCGTGGGGACACGTGCCCTGGGCGAGCTTGAGGGGCTGGGACGGGCCATGGCCGGCGCCGTGTCGGAATCGGTGGAGCCCGTGGCCATGGTGGTGTCCAGCGACATGAACCACTACGAGGATGTTCAGACCACCCGCGATAAAGATAGCGCGGCTCTCGACGCTGTCCTCCACGTGGACCCCGCCAGGCTGTACCGCGAGGTCCACGAGAGGCGCATCAGCATGTGCGGCTCAGCCCCCGCCGTGGCCGCGCTCTTCGCGTGCAGGGGCCTGGGCGCGGATAAAGCCGATCTGGTGGACTACACCCACTCCGGCGCGGTGACGGGGGACGACGCGCAAGTGGTTTCCTACGCTGGGGTTCGAGTCTTCAAGGGGCCGGCGTGAAGCTCCTGGCAGCCCTTCTGGCCCTTCTCGCGGGCGTCGCCGCCGGGGCTCAGCTCACGCCCATCCCGTGGCACCCCAAGGGGTCGGCGGGGCAGGAGGCGGTGCTGGCTCCACCGATCACGGGGAGAGGGGCCCTCACCCAAGAAGGCAAGGGAAGGAAAAAAAAGAAGGCGCTGGCCCCCAAACCCCTCCCGGCGCCGGGGCCACCCAAGTACCACATGACCTTTGATAAACTCACGACCCTTTCGCCCGGCGTCTACGTGGCCGAGGGCAACGTGCGGTTCCAGTCCGAAGGCATGTTCCTGACCGCCGATTCCCTCACCTACGACAGCGACAAGGGCACCCTCTGGGCCACGGGGCAGGTCTCCGTGGACTGGAACGACTTCACCGTCTCGGGCACGGAGCTGCACTACGACATGAACACGGGAACGGGCGACATGCGGGACGCCTACGCGGTGCAGCAGGACGGGGATTTCACGGTGATCGGTTCGGTGATCCGCAAGACGGGCCCTGAATGGTACGAGGTGGAGGAGGGAACCTTCACCGCGTGCTCCGCGGCCGTGCCGCCTTGGAGCATGCGGGTGAGCCGCGGCCGATTCCACGTGGACCACTACGCTTTCCTCACCAACCCGCGCTTTCGCATCCGCAATGCCCCCGTCATCTACAGCCCTTACCTCATCTGGCCCATCAAGCCGGACAGGAGCACGGGGCTGCTCATCCCCGAGATCGGCAGCTCCACCACCAAGGGCTTCGTCATGAGCAACGCCCTGTTCATCGCCCCCGCGGACTGGTGGGACGACACGGTTTACGTCGATTACTACGAGAAAATGGGATGGGGATTGGGCGAGGAGTTGAGGTACGCCTTCGCCGACGACAACTACGGATGGTTCCACGGGTACTACATCAAGCAGAAGACCGACAACCGCAAGCGCTGGGACTTCACCTGGACCCATCTCCAGAAGATGCGGAAAGGATGGTACTTCACCGCCGACGTGAACCTCCTCTCGGACATCGACTTCCCCCGCGACTATCAGCGCGACTATGCCAAGGGAACCGTTTCGGGCACCGATTCGCGAATCTTTCTGGGCCGCAACTGGGGTCCTTACGCCTTCGACGTGTACGCCGAGCGGCGCCGGGAGTATTTCACGGAGGGCCAGGACCTCATCCAGAGCGCCCTGCCCAAAGTGGAGCTCCGGTCCAGCCTTCAGCCCCTGTGGGGAGGCCTCTACGGCGGGTTCGAAACGTCGGCCGCCTACCTGCACCGGGAGTGGGCCGACACGGCCGTACCCACCTCCGTCAAACACGCGCTCTCGTACGGACGCGTGGACGCTCACCCCTATGCCGAGTTTCCCTTCCACCCGGTTCCCTGGCTCGATGTCACGCCCCGCTTCGAGCTGCGAGCCACGGGCTACGGCAAGAGCCAAGACCTGGAGACCAAGACCTACGACGCGGGGAGCCTCTGGCGGACCTACGCGAGGGCCACGCTCGATCTTACGGGGCCGCGCCTCTACCGAAAGTTCCACGGCGGCCTCAAGCACGTCTTAGAGCCCTACATCTCTTACGATTACGTCTCCCGGGATGCGGCCGCCGCGCGCCTTCCCGTGTACGACGAGGTGGACGTGGTGTCCCTGGACCAGAGCACGATTCGAGGGGGAGTGAGGAACCGCGTGTACACCAAAACTGGCCAGCTTCTTTTTGACGCGGATCTTTACCAGACCCACAGCTTCAAGGCGCCCCTCTCGCAGCAGGGCGTCCACTTCAGCCAGAACTCTCCCGTGAACCTGCTGGTCCGCGCCTGGCCCGAGGCGCGATGGAGCGCCGACCTGCGGCTCCGATGGAACGTCCTGGACCACAGCCTGGATTCCCAGTCCCTCGGCGTCACCTACCGTCCCAAGAACAAGGACGACTCGGACTTCGTCCGGTTCGCCTATCTCAAGAGCCAGACCTTGGGGGTGAGCCAGTTCACCAACACCTCCGTGGCGCCCCCCTCCAAGGAGGTTCGCCTCAACGCCGGATGGACCCTGGCCGACGGCAAGGTGAGCCTCAATCCGTTCATCGCCCGGGACCTCCTGAACAAGCAGTGGCGAGACCTTCGGCTCGTTTTCTGGTATCGCGGGTCGTGTTTCTCCGTCGGGTTCGACGTGGGCAAGCGCACCATCGGTGCCTTCAAGGATACCCAATACCGATTCCTCGTGAGCCTCAAAGGGGCGGGGACCGTGGTCGACCTCATGGGCGGAACGGGGACGTACTGAAGGTAAACGGGTGATAAGGTGATTGGGTGATCGGGGGAGAAAGTGAGCAGGGAAGAGGAATCAAGGAGGACCAGGCGGCGGGCGAGCTGGCCCGGTACACCTGACATCGCATACCTGATTCTCCGTCCTCCATCGGATCCCCGTTCTCCTCATCTCGCCATCTCCTCATCTCCCCATCTCGTCATCTACTCATCCCCTCATCCCGGCATCCCCCCATCCCGGCCTTTCCCTCCATGACCCCCGAGGTGAAGCGGGAGATCGCCCGCAAGGCCCTCCACATGGCCATGGGCCTGTTCGCCGTGGCCCTGCGGTGGCTCACGCCGTGGCAGGGCGCGCTGTGCGCCCTGGCGGCCCTGGCCCACAACCTGTGGCTCTTTCCCCATTACGGATACGGCAAGCTCCTCAGGCCCGAGGAGAAGGCCCTGGGTTACTCGGGCATGATCGGCTATCCGGCGGTCGTCCTTGTTCTCTGCCTCACACTTCCAAGCCCGGCTCCGAATCTGGATCCCGTGCGGGCGGCTTTAGGCGGGCCCGCGCCCCATGTGCTTTGGGCGGCGGCGGGGGCCTGGGCGATCATGGCCTACGGCGACGCCTTCGCGGCCCTGGGCGGCATCTTCTTGGGCGGGCCGGTCCTGCCCTGGAACCGGCGCAAGCGCTGGACGGGGTTCGCCGCCTTCGCTCTCTTCGGGTCAGGGGCAGCCGCGGCCGTAGCCTACTTCGTCGCCTATGGCGACCTTCGGATATCCGGCCCCGGCCTTCTGAACACCCTTTGTCTGTGCGGCCTCGCCGCCCTCGTGGCGGCTCTCGTGGAGGGGCTTCCGGGGCAGGTGGACGACAACCTCACGGTGCCGCTGGCTGCGGGTATCGTTCTCGTCTTCTTCTCCCGGTTCGAGTGGGCCGGGTTTCTGTCCCGAGCCTTCACCGTTTCCCGCTACCAACCGGGCGGCCCTCTTTCCGGGCCCGACCTCGGCCTCTGGGGGCTCGTGGTGTTGAACGCGGCGCTTGGCCTAACGGCCCTGGGCCGCCGGTGGGTGACTCCGTCCTCCGCCTGGCTCGGCATTCTCTGGGGCACCCTGGTGGCCGTGGGGTGCGGGTGGGAAGGCTACGGCTTCCTCCTCCTCTTCTACCTGCTCGCCAACGGCAGCACCTATGTGGGGGCGAGGCGAAAGTCGGAGCGGGGCATCGCCGAAAGCGACGGAGGAAGGCGAGGCGCGGGCTCCGTATTCTCCAAGGGGCTGTTCCCGGCCCTCTTCTCCCTCGTGTCGCCCACGGCCTTCGTCTCGGCCCTGGCGGTTTACGCGGCCGACACGGTGGCCTCGGAGATCGGGAAACTCTCGGGAGGCAGGACATGGCTCCTCTGGCAACGGAGGTCCGCCAAGGCGGGAGAGGCGGGGGGCGTGAGCCTGCTGGGCAGCGCCGCCGGTGCGGCGGTCCTCGCGCTTTTCGCGGGCCTCTTCACGGCGAGCGCGGTCCTGCAAAACGGATGGGCGGGACCACGGCCGGCCCGATTTCACGTCCTTTTCATGGGATCGGATCTGGCGCGTTTCGGGGTTCCTACCGCCCAGGATGCCTACGCCGCGTGGTGGCCTCTCTTTGGGCTCTCCGTTCTTGGAGCGGGACTCGTCTGCTTCTTTCTCGAATCGGTGTTGAACGAGGCGGTGGTGGCCCGGGGCTGGTTTTCGAAGGAGGTGGTTCACCTCTTCATCGGGGCCTTGGCGGGGGCCCTTCCCTTCCTGATGGCGGCCCTCGTCACAGACCCTCACGCCTTCGTCTCCCTGTGGTCGGCCAGATGAGCCTCCGCCCGTGGATCCAGCTCGCGCGTCCCTTCACCCTTCTGCCGCCTCTCCTGGGCATCTTGTCGGGTTCGGCCTGCGCCTGGGGATCGGCGCACAACCCGTACACCGGGTTCACGCCGGGCCTCCTGGTGACCCTGGTCATGGGTTCCCTCTGCGCGTCCCTCATGAACGCCGCGTCCAATATGATCAATCAGGTGTATGACCTGGACATCGACCGGGTGAACAAACCGGGCCGGCCCCTGTGCACCGGGGCTCTCACCGTGAGGAAGACTCTCTGGGTCTCCTGGGTCCTGTACGTGATCTCCATCGTCCCCGTGTGGTGGGTCGTGCCGCCGCCCTACGACCGCACCATGACGGACCGGACCCTGGCGCCCTGGTCCGCCCACGCGGCCTTCTGGATCTTCCTCGGCGGCCTCCTTTGCACGTTCGTCTACTCGGCCCCCGCCCTGGGGCGCACCAAGCGCATCGGCTGGGCCGCCAACGTCACCATTGCCCTGGCGCGCGGGGAGCTGCTGAAGGTGGCAGGGTGGGCCTTCGTAGCTTCAGCCGCCGCCTGGGAGCCGTGGTACCTGGGGGGGATCTTCTTTCTGTTTCTGCTCGGGGCGGCGTCCACCAAGGATTTCTCCGACATGGAAGGCGACCGCCAGGGGGGCTGCCGAACGCTCCCCGTGGTTCACGGGCCGCGGGCGGCGGCCTGGATGATCGCCCCGTCGTTCCTCCTGCCCTGGCTTTTCCTCCCGCTGGGTGTCGTCATTCCTGGCCCCGGAGGAAAACCGCTCCTCACGGGTAGTCCCTTGCTCCTGGTGGCTCTGGGCGTGGGGCTCTCCCTCTGGGGAGCATACGTCGTCTACCTGATCCTGAGGGACCCCGACGATCTGGCGAGAGTAGAAAACCATCCCTCCTGGACCCACATGTACGCCCTCATGATGGCCGCGCAGATCGGCCTGGCCCTGGCCTACCTTTTATGACGTTCCCGGCGTGAGGGCATAGGAGCGGATTGGGGCGGGTTATACTTGGGTCGGAGGAGTGACTGAATGACGGATCAGACTACGGATAGGTCCACCCCAGGGCGGCGCTGGTTGGCCATCGGCGCCGCCGTTTTAATCCCCGCCGCCTTGGCGTTCTACTTTTGGACCAAGACCCCCACGGTGGGTGGGTGGGGCAAGTATTCGGCGCCCTCGGACGCCCACCCTCAAAGCGCCGTGGATTACTCGCAAAATGGGCGCTTGCCCGTAGGCGCGGCGGCCACCGATCCCAGGTCTCTGTACTTGCAGAACTGCGCCTCCTGTCACGGCATGAATCTGGAAGGCGGCCGAATCGGTCCCGCCCTCAAGGGGCCGGGCTGGCCTTACGGCCAGAACCGCGACATGCTCGTCAAGATCATCCACCAGGGCCGCGGTCTCACCATGCCCGGCTTTGACGGCCGCCTCAACAACCAGCAGATCGAGGCGATCGCCACCTACCTCCAAGCCCAGAACGGCGTGAAGTAGGGCGCCCGGTCTGTTGTTGCGGAACCCGCGCGGGCCGGGAGGCGACTCCCGGCCTTCGCGTCTTTTGGGGCCATCCGGCATTGACGGTGCCCCCGGGATCGCCTTATCCTCAAAGGCAGCTCGTGCGCGGGCGGGGGGAGGGGAAGGTGAGGCGCATTCTCAGATCGGCCCTGATCGCCGTGCTCCTCGCGTCCATGACGGAGGCCGGGGCGTCCAAGGCCGGCGCCGGGGAGCCCCTTCCGGTTCGCCTGATCTTGCAGTGGACTCACCAGGCACAATTCGCGGGTTGCTACGTGGCCCTCGAAAAGGGCTTTTACAAGGCGCGAGGCCTGGACGTGAGCCTCCTCCCCGGAGGGCCGGGCATAGCGCCCGCCACATGGCTCGAGGAGGGCAAGGCCGAGGCGGGGACGATCTGGCTGACGGATGCGCTCGTGGCGAGGGACCGCGGGGTGCCTCTGGTCCAACTGGCGCAAATCGTGAACCGCTCCAACCTCATGCTCGTGGGGTGGAAGAACAAGGGAATCCGCGTGCTCGGCGATGTGGAGGGCCGGCGGGTGAGCCTCTGGGGTGCGTCATTGGATGCTCCCTTTGACGGGCTCTTCAAGGCCCGGGGCCTCCGTGTCCGCCGAGTACCCCAGTACGATTCGATCAACCTCTTCCTGCAAGGCGGCGTGGACGCGTGTAGCGCCATGTCCTACAACGAAGCGAACCGGATTTACGAGGCGGGGGTCGATCCCGGCGAGGTCACCGCGTTCGCCCTGAGGGACCTGGGTTTTGGGTTGCCGGAAGACGGGCTGTACTGCCTCGAATCCTATTTCAAGGCCCACCGCCCGGAGTGCGAGGCACTGGCGGCGGCCACCATGGACGGATGGCGGGAGGCCGCTCGGGATCCTGAGGGGGCGCTGCGCCTCGTGATGCGCTACGCCAGGTCGTCGCACGTTCCCGCCAACGAGGCGCACATGCGCTGGATGCTCGGCACCATCCTCCCGTCCATCCTTCCCGCCCCCGGAGATCCGTGGACCCCAGGGCATCTGTCGGCAGAGGACTACGTCCGCGCGGCGGGCCTCCTCAAAGGCCAAGACCTGATCCGCACCGCGGTGCCGCTCAACGTTTTCCGGCCCTCGGAGGCCTCCCATGCTCCGTAATATGAGCATCGGCGCGCGCATGTCGGTGCTGGTGCTGGCAGCGGCGGGCGGCGTCCTATGCCTCATTGCCGGCTACGGCGCCCACCGTTCCCGGCTCGTTCTGAAAGACGAACTCGAGGCCAAGGCCCGGGCTCTGGGCGCGGCCACGGCCTTCCATATCGAGGTGGTGGAGCGCTCCGTGGCCAAGACCGCGGAGGGGCTTGCCATGGCCGTCAGCGCCTTACCGCTGCAGCCGGCGGAGGTGGACGACCTTCTCACGCGCGTGGTGGAGACCAACGCGGAGGTGTTCGGCTCAGCCGCGGCCTTCGAACCGGGCGTCTTCGGCCAGAAAGATCCGGGGACGGCTCACTATGCCATGGCCCGGTCGGGCGGGGTGGTGCTCAAGAATCTGGCGGAAGGCGGGTACGCGTACGAAACCCAGGACTGGTATGTCCTGCCCAAGGAGCTGAAGCGGCCCGTTTGGAGCGAGCCCTATTTCGACAAGGGCGGGGGCGACATCCTCATGGCCACCTATTCGGTGCCCGTGTGGTTCAGGGACGGAAGGTTCATGGGAGTCGTCACGTGCGACGTGTCCCTCGCGTGGCTCTCCAAGGAGCTGACCTCCCTCCCGCTGGGCGAGCAGGGTTACGCGTTTCTCATCTCCAAAATCGGGACCCTCATCGCCCACCCCACGCGCCAGTTCATCATGAACGAGTCCATCTTCAGCCTCGCGGAGGAACGGCAGGATCCCGCCCTTCGCGACCTGGGACGGCGCATGGTCCGCGGCGAGTCGGGGTTCGTGCCTTTTCGGAGCTTCACGACGCGGAAGGATTCCTACCTCGCCTTCAGCCCCATTCCATCCACGGGGTGGTCCCTCGGCGTGGTGTTCTACAAGGACATCATCACGGCCAAAGTGAACGCCCTGGGCCGAACCCAGCTCGCCTTGGGCCTTTTGGGGATCCTCCTCCTGTTCGTCCTCGTGCTGTGGATCTCCCGCTCCATCACCAAGCCGCTCAAGGAGCTTGACGCGGCCACGAGAGTGTTGGCCTCGGGCGACCTGGAGACGCCTCTGAGCATCCCCAGCGGCGATGACGAGGTGGTCCACCTGTCCTCCTCCTTCGAGGCCATGCGGCTCGACCTCAAGCGGTACATGGCGGATCTGCAGGCCACGACGGCGGCGAGGGAGCGCGTCGCCCGCGAGTTGCAGATCGCCCACAACATCCAGATGAGCCTGGTTCCGAGGACTTTCCCGCCATTCCTGGGCCGGGAGGACTTTGAGATTTTCGCCGTGCTGGATCCGGCCAGGGAGATCGGCGGAGATCTCTACGACTTCCTGCTTCTGGACCCGTTCCACCTCTGCGTGATCATCGGAGACGTGTCCGGCAAGGGAATTCCCGCCGCCCTCTTCATGGCCGTCACGCGCAGCTTCCTGCGCGCGTTTTTGAGGGAGGCGCCCGATCCAGCGGCGGCGCTGGCCAGGCTCAACGACGAGCTGGCCTCCCAGGGGGACACGAACATGTTCGTCACCCTCTTTTGCACCATCATCGATCTGCGCACGGGAGAGGCCCGGTTTACCAACGGCGGCCACAACCCGCCGTACTTGCTCCGGGCCGGCGGAGCCCTGGAGAGCATACCGCTCATCGGCGGCATCGTGGTGGGGGCCATCCCGGACATGCCGTACAAATCGGGCGCCTTCCAGCTTGCTCCCGGCGACGCCCTCGTGCTCTACACGGACGGCGTGACGGAGGCGGAGGATCGCGCCGGGGGGTTCTTCGGTGAAGAGCGCGCGGAAGCCGAACTGAAGACGCTTCAGGGCAAAAGCGCCGAGGACCTCGTAAGAGCCCTCAGGGGAAAGGTCGCCGCCTTCGCCGAGGGGGCCCAGCAGTCGGACGACATCACGGTGATGGCGTTCAAGTATCTGGGGGCGAAGTAGAGGGGGACAGGGGACAGGGGACAGGCATCCCCTCTTCACCGCCTGCTCACTCCTCCTGCCTTCCGTTCAATAGGCTCCTCTTGTAGCCGTAAAGCCCGTAAATCGTCAATCCCACCGCCAACCAGACGGCGAACCGCCACCAGGCCGACTGGGGCAGACTCACCATGAGGTATCCGCAGAGGAGAATCCCCATGGCCGGGAGGAAAGGGAAGAGCGGTACCCTGAAGGGCCGCTGGAGGTCGCTCCGCGTGTACCTAAGGACGATGACCCCCGCGCACACGATGATGAAGGCGAAGAGCGTTCCGATGGAGCAGAGCTCCGAGGAGACGTCGATGGGCGTGAGAGCGGCCGCCGTGGCCACCACGGCGCCCGTGAGAAGGGTCGTGAGGTAGGGGGTCTTGAATGTCGGGTGCACGCGGGAGAGGAGAGGCGGCAGGAGGCCGTCCCTGGACATGGCGAAGAGGATGCGAGGCTGGCCCATCATGAGGACCAGCAGGACGCTCGTGATTCCCGCCATGGCTCCCACGCTGATGATGGCTGAGGCCCGCGGCATCTGGAGCTGGTTGAGCACGAGGGCGATGGGGTCGGGAACTCCCAGTTCGGCGTAAGGCACGATCCCCGTCATGATGGCCGCTACGGCCACGTAGAGCACGGTGGCCACCACCAGGGAGCCCATGATGCCGATGGGCATGTCCCGCTGGGGATTGATGGCCTCTTCCGCGGTGGTCGAGACGGCGTCGAAGCCCACGTACGCCAGAAACACGATGGCCGCGGCGGTCATCACGCCCTTGAAGCCGAAGGGCATGAACGGATGCCATTTGGACGTATCCACGTGGGGTCCGGCGATCACGATGAAAAACAGGATGACGGAGATCTTCAGGATGACGATGACGAGGTTGACGCGGGAGCTCTCCTTGATGCCGCGCACCAGGAGGAGCGTAATGACGGCCACGATGGCCACGGCTGGAAGGTTCAACAGGCCCGGGACTTTATCCCACGGTGATGCGGCGAATTCGTGAGGGACGGTCACGCCCAGGCCCGCCTGGAGCAGATTCACGAAGTAGGAGGACCACCCGGTGGAGACCAGGACCGCCGCCACCATGTACTCCAGGATCAAGTCCCATCCGATGACCCACGCGAAGATCTCCCCGAGCGTGGCGTACCCGTAGGTGTAGGCGCTGCCCGAGACGGGGATCATGGCCGCCAGTTCGGCGTAGCACAGCGCCGAGCAGGCGCAGGCCAGGGCCGCGATGGCGAAGGAGAGGATGACGCCGGGCCCCGCGTTCTTGGCCGCCTGGACACCCGGTAGGACGAAGATGCCCACGCCGATGATGCAGCCGATGCCTATGGCCGTGAGGTCCCAAGCGGTCAGGACTTTCCTGAGCCGGTGTCCCTCCTCCTGGGTGTCCGCCATCAGCCTGGACAATGGCTTGGTGCGCAAAAGATTCATTTCCCCCCTCCCGTGTGTTGCCCGGGGTTCGAAGCAAGGAGGTCATTGTGCCCCAAGGCGCGCGGACGGGCAACGCGGGCGAAGCGAGGGGAGAGGCGGGCCGAGGGTTTTCACCCGCCGCGGCGGGGAGCGCCCGCTAGCCGGCGCTGACCCGGGCGACGATGAGAGTGATGTCGTCGGCCTGGGGTGCTTGGCCCGCATGGCGTCTTACGTCCTCGACGACGGCGTCCAGGATCTCCGCGGGGCTGAGATCCAAAACGCTCGCCACCAAGGCGCTGAGCGCCTCCTCGCCATAGAGGTCGCCCTCCGTGTTGACGGCCTCCGTCACGCCGTCCGTGAACACCAGGAGCAGGTCGCCGGGTTGAAGGGCGATGGTCTCGCGCTTGTAGACGGCGTCGCCAAGGACGCCCAGGACCATCCCCGTAGGATTCAGCCGGATGATAGAGCAGGGCGCTCCGGGCTCCTTGGAAACGGCCTGCGCGCCTACGCTGTGGCGGCGCGCGTATCCTGGCCTGAACAGCATGGGAGGGTTATGGCCGGCGTTCACGTAGGTGAGGGACCGGGTGGCGCTGTCGAAGACGCCGTAGAAGAAGGACGCGAACCGTTCCGCCTCCATGGCCCGGCACATGTGGCGGTTGATGTCCGAGGTGAGCCGTTCGGGGTCGTCTCGGTGGGCTTCGCAATGGATCCGGAGCATGGCCTGGAGGGTCGCCATGAGGAGGGCCGCGGAGATGCCCTTGCCCGTCACGTCCCCCAGCGCCATCCCCAAGTGCCCCGGCTCCAGGTCGAGGAAGTCATAATAGTCACCGCCCACGCCCCTCGCCGGTTTGCACGTCCCCGCGTAGAGAAGTCCAGGGACCGACGGCAGGACATGCGGGAAGAGCCGTTCCTGGACCCGCTGAGCGATCTCCAGTTCTTTCCGCAGGTTGAGCTCCTCGGCCTCCTGCTTTAGAAACTCGCCATGTTGAAGGGATAAGGCGACCTGCTGGCCCACCGTCAGGAGCAGCTCCTTGTCTTCGCTGGAGTAGGGTTCCTCGGATTGCTTTTCGGACAGGGAGATGAACCCCATGAGCCTGCTCCCAGCCAGGAGCGGCACGAGCAGGCGGACGCGGTACCGAGCCAGGAGCGCCAGTTCTATCTGCGGCTGAGAGTCGTTGTGGTGGGCCCGTCGCAAGGCGGACGTCCAGCTCCGCGTGTCGTCGAGGTCGACG
Organism: Acidobacteriota bacterium; assembly: GCA_021833665.1. Taxonomy (GTDB): domain Bacteria; phylum Acidobacteriota; class UBA4820; order UBA4820; family DSQY01; genus JAKAJA01. The sequence continues at coordinate 3,397 of JAKBES010000003.1, read as the reverse complement.
TCCAAGGCCCGCGGCTCGGCCTGCGCGAGGCCCTCGATCTGCTTGACGGTCATGGAGTCTCCGCGGAAGGCCAGGGTCCCCTCTGGGGAAAAGGCCACGGCGGAGTTCAGGCCGGAGCCCGCCTGCCAACACAGACAGAGGTAATCTTCAGGGTGGCCTTCCGCAAGCCTGAGGAGGGCCCCCGTTCGGCTCTCTCCCTGGAGAGGAAGCCGGGCCACGTCCGCGCCCTTGATGAAAACCGCCGCCTGGCATGGGTGAAGTGAGTCCAGGACCTTGGTCGTGACGAGGGCGAGGATCGCCTGGGGGTCCATGGCGAGACGCCCCACGGCCTTGCTGAGGTCCATCAGAATCCGCCTTCCGTCGTAGGCCTCTCGAAAGAAGAGCCTCTCAATCTCCCGCATGACCCGCCGGTTGATCCGGCGGACGGCCAGGACGGCCCCCATCGTGATCAGCGCCGTGGCGAGCGCCAAGGTCCCGGCGCTGGCTCCGTGAAGGAGCTTGCCCAGCAGGGGATCCGAGGCGTAGAAAATGGCCAGGAAAAGCAGCGCCCCCTCCAGGAAGAGGAATCCCTTGGACATGAGGGCGAACTGGAGCCCGCTGTGCAGGATGAGGCGGATGCCGAAAACTCTGTGCTTCACTACGGCGAAGGCGAAGACCACGGGGAAGAGGCCCAGGCCTACGGCCGTGATGAAGTAGAGCCACTCGGGGACGGGCGGAGCCCAGAGCACCGCTTTGAAGAAGTATAGGGTGAGAAGGGGGACGATGCCCACGGCTCCCGCCATGAGGAAGGCCAGCCGCCGCTGGTCGGCTCTCGACGGCGCACGCGCCAGGTTCAGGAGGAGGGACAGAAATCCCATGGCGAAGAGGGCCAGGAAGATGATGTCCAGAGTTTTGTCCACTCCTTTGCCCGACGCCGCGAGCTCCGCGAACCGGCGGGCCGAAAGGGCTTCCATGTAGGCCCAATTGGCGTTCCAAACGGTGAAGAGAACAGGGAACACGGCCAGGACCGACTTGAGCCACGGCGCGGCTCTGTCCAGGGGACTGGCCGCCGGGAAAAGGAGAAAAAATCGGAGGAAGAGGTAGGACCAGGAGGAAAAGAGGGCCACGTACACGACGAGCCCCAGCTCCCTTAGGCCCGGCGGGAAGGCGGCGTAGCTTTCGCCCCCCCAAGCAGCGCCCGCGAAGCAGAACAGGAGCATGCTCGCGAGGAAGGCGTTGGGGTCATCCAGCTTGAGAAAGCCTATCAGGACGGCCATGGCGATGCAGCCGAGGGGCAGGACGATCTTGGACGTTATGGAGCGCAGCGAGGGGCCGCTTCCTCCATGTGGGGAGGGGGCGAGCTCCGCCATGGCAAAGGAACGTGAGCCGTCCTTGACGCTTCGGCGAAGCAAGACCGACCAAGGGCGGTCGGTTCGGAGGGCGCGCAGGGCGGAAACGCACTCGAAGAGCCCACCGATGGTGCGGGTTTCCCCGCCGGCGACCCTTATGGCCAGTATCTCGTCGCCTTCCCTGAGGCCTGCCTTGTACGCGGAGGTGGCAAGCCCCGACGAATCCGTGGGGGCAACGGACGTGATGGTGAGGATGCCGTTCACGGGGACCGCATCGAAGCCAAAACCCCTGGCGGCGTGCCGGGCCGTAAGCACGTCGAAGGCAAGGCACGCCTGGTAGGCAAGAGCCACGGCGGTGAGCGCAGAGAGCAACACCGCCCTCAACCCCCACCAAGCCCCCCGGCCAGCCGCGGAACGCACCATTCCCGTCCGCTCCTTCCAGCGAAGTCCTCTCCGCGGGGGTCATTTACGCTGCCTGCGGCTCCGGCCCTTGCCTTTCACGTGCAGTCTTGCGCCCCGTCGGGGGTGACAAGTGTCACGCGTTAGAATGGGAGAACATCCCTGAAGAACCGCTATTCCTGACGGGGTTCTATCGACTTCCGCGTGCCATTCGCCAGCACATCCAAACTCCGGCGGCGATGGATCCCCACATGACGAGGAAAGCAAGCAGGCGGACCAGCCCCGCGAGGGTGGTGTCATAGTGGAGAAGACCCACTGAATCCAGAAGGTAGTTCCAATCGTGCTCCACGTCTCCGCCTTCCGGCCCGAGGGTGACCAGGGGGAGCTCAAGGGCGCGTGCGTCGGCCATGTAAGTGGCCACGTTGTAAAGATTCGTGGAGAACCATGCGCCGCACACGGGCACGGCGAAGTAATCGGGCTGGCGAAGGAACAGGAAGGCGGCCACGAGGGGAGCGGCGAGCTGGAAAAGGGTGCCTCCCAAAACCATGACCCACTGGCCCGCGAAGGACAGAACTACGTGTCCCGCCTCGTGGATGCCCAGGTTGATGCCCCCGAAGAGGCTCGTGTACTCCGGGTCGCCAAGGTGGCGCACCCCGACGTACGCGAGGTAGAGAAGGAGGGGAGCTCGCCAGAGCCAGGAGCGGCCCTCGCACCAGTCCGCCACCTCATCTTTCAGCGCTACGGCCAGCCGTTGCACATCCGTCAAGGTCATGTCAGGTCAACCCTCCATGTCGGGGCCGGGCCCCGCCCGGCTCACGTGAAGGTCGCGAAGAAGGCCGTCCCGCACACAGAAGATCCAGCCGTGCAGGGTGAGGGGCTGTCCGCGGCGCCACGCTTCGCCGACGGCCTCGGTTCCCGCGATATTCTCGATCTGCGCCATGACGTTGAGCTCGGCCAGGCGGTCCGCCTTCGCCTCTTCGGGCAGGGAGTCAAGTTCGGCGGACCGCTTCCGCGCCAGATCATGGACAGGCCTCAGCCACCGGGCCACGGGTCCGTGATCTTCGCCGTTAAGCACCGCCTTCATGCCTCCGCAGCACGTGTGTCCGCACACGATGACGTGAGGGACTTTCAAGCTTTCCACGGCAAAGTGAAGGGCCGCATGGCTGTTGGGGTCGTGGGCGCCGATGAGATTGGCGATGTTCCGGTGGACGAAGACCCGCCCGGGCTTCAGGCCCAGCACCCGGTCGGGCGTCACCCGGCTGTCGCTGCAGCCGATCCAGAAGAACCGCGGCGATTGCCCGCCGGCCAAGCGGTCGAAGAAGACCGGGTCTTCCGTGCGCGTCCATTGCGCCCAGGCCCGGTTTCTTTCAAAAAGGTCTTCGAGCTCGTTCATCGCTCGGCCTCCGGAATGGGCGCACGACCAAGGCACGAAGGGGAATCTTACAACAGAGCCCTCAATGAGGCCTTGGGCGATGAAGCGAGATGCGATGGAGCAATGAGGAACAATCGCGGCCGTTTCTCACGCCCGCATCTTGCACCATCCGCTCCTTCATCCTTCTCGTCTAGCGTCTTCTATGAAGAGGCCGGCCGTGTCAAGAGCGGATCATGGTTGTGGTTCTCCATGGTTGCGCCTGGGTGTGGGTGGTTGGGAACAAGCCAGCGTCCTCCAC
>JAKBES010000383.1:832-2899 GCA_021833665.1 Acidobacteriota bacterium | reverse complement strand
GGCAGAGGAGGTAGGCAACGCACACCTCTCCTCGCAGCGGCTCGGGAAGGCCGTCGATGGCCAGTGCGAAGGTCCTGGACACCTTGGGAAGGTGCTGGAAGCAGGCGGACCAAGCCTTGTCCTTATCGGGCTCTATCGTCCTCATGGCGTCCATTCTGCCTTAGGGGGAGCGTTTTCTCAATGCGGCGGCGAAGGAGTTAAGAAGTAAAAAGTGAAAAGTAAGAAGTGAAAAGGGAAAAGCAACTCCCTAATCTTCCCCAAATTCCGCGATGGAATTCTCTTGCCTTCGAAATGCCGGGGGCTTTGGGTGTCTGCGGCGCGACCTCAGAGACGGGGAGGGCCATTCCCTCCCCGCCCCGCGGGCAAAGATGGGATGAAGAGGCCGACCTCCGCGGGGTCCAGTAAACTGGCCCCAGGATAGAGGGCTCGAAGCCCAAAGGAGGTCGGCCATGAAGAAGGGTATCACGAAGGTGGCGGCGGTAGGGATTGATGTGAGCGACAAGAACAGTCAGGTATGCGCGAAGGACGCGGGTGGAGCGGTGGTGTGGGAGAAGAAGGTAAGGACGACGGAGGCGGGGTTCCGTGGGGCGCTTGGGAAACTGGCACCGTGCCGGATCGTGATGGAAGCCGGGGGGCAGACGCAGTGGATCAAGGAGTGCCTTGAGGCGCTGGGGCACGAGGTCAAGGTGGCGGATCCGCGAAAGCTCAGGCGGATCTTCCAGAGCGAGAGCAAGAGCGATCTGCGGGACGCGCGGGAGCTGGCGGAAGAGGCGCTCTGGCGGTGGGACCGGATGAGTTCGGTGACGCTGAGGAGCCGGGAGTCGCAAGAGAAGCTGGCGGTCTTAAAGGCGCGGGACGCCCTGGTGCGGACGCGGACGGGACTGATCAACCTGGTCCGGTCGGTGCTCAAGCAGGAGGGGATCATCGTGCGCAAGGGAGCGTCCGAGGCGTTTCCGAAGAACGCTGGACCTGCGGTGCCAAAGGGTCTTCGACCAGCTCTCGATCCGGTGCTGGCCCAGATCGGAATGCTGACAGGGCAGATCGGCCGGTACGACCATTGGATCGAAAAGGCCGGAGCGCGCGAGGGTACCATAAAGCTCCTGCGGAGCGTGACCGGAGTCGGCCCGGTTACATCGGCGGCGTTCGTGTGGACCCTGGATGACGCGGCGCGGTTCCCCAAAAGCCGGACGGTCGGGGCCTTTCTCGGGATGAGGCCCAGGAGGGACCAGTCCGGGGACAGCGACAAGCAGCTTCCCATCACGAAAACGGGGAACGCCTTCCTGCGGCGGTTGCTCGTGGGGAGCGCGCAGTACATCTTAGGCCCCTTCGGTCCGGACACGGCCCTGCGGGTGTGGGGGCTCAAGCTGGCCGGGCGGGGAGGCAAGCGGGCCAAGCGGCGCGCGGTGGTGGCGGTGGCGCGCAAGCTGTCGGTCCTCCTCCACCGCATGTGGGTGACGGGCGAGGTGTACGAACCGTTCCCGGAGAGGCCGCATGCCCTCGTGGCGTAGCGACCGAGACCGGGTCCAAGGCAAGGTCAACATCAAAAGAACAGGGCGGCCGGGTAGGAAAAGAACAGGAACCCAGGAAAGGCTTTGAGTGACGTGGTCTTGTGGACAAGCCAATCTCCGGAACGGGAAAGGGCGACTGCGGCCGACGGGCAGGCGCGGCGCGCGTTGCGGGCCGACGCCGTGGCAAAGATGGCAGCGCCCCCTCCCCATCGGACCCCCATCGTGCACGGCCCGCCATGCCGGGCCCTCGAACAGTGCGGATAGAAGCGTGGAGGACGTTGGCTTGCCGCAAGGACCAGGTACCCAAGCAGACCAAGGAGAACCAACCCCATGAACCGCTCTTGACACGGTCGGCCTCTTCATAGAAGCCCGTCGGGGACCCCACCCCACCCTTGGAGCCTCCTCGCCAAGCTCGGAGGCGCCCCCAATCCCTTCATAGGTGAAGGGTGGCTTAAAACGCAGTGGCCGTTCCCTCTGTCTTTCCGCCTCTTTCACCTGCACCCATCGCGGGATTGGGGTTTTCCCTCCCTTTACTCCCTGTGAAACCCGAGGTCCGCGG
>JAKBES010000383.1:0-822 GCA_021833665.1 Acidobacteriota bacterium | reverse complement strand
CAAGAAGCAGGCGGACCAGGACTTGTCATCATCGGGCTCTATCGTCTTCATGGCGTCCATTCTGCCTTAGGGGGAGCGTTTTCTCAATGCGGGGGGCGAAGGAGTAAGAAGTGAAAAGTGAGAAGTTAAAAGTGAAAAGCAACTCCCTAATCTCCCCTCCCTTTACTCCCTGTGAAACCCGAGGTCCGCGGGGTTCAATCCCCCCGGGATCTTGATGAGCCTTCCTCCGCCCCGCTCGAAGGCGCGGCGCTCCGCGGCGGTGAGCTGAGCCAGTTTGTAGAGGGAGAAGTCCTGGGCCCTTTTCTGCGCCGTGACGTGGCCCTTGGACCAGTAGTCGAGCACGAGGGCGCTGTCTCCGCACACTTTCTTCAGTCCCAGTTTCCTGGCGGCCTGCATGGCGCAGAGGCAGGCCGTGAGCTCGCCGCGGTTGTTGGTGGATCCTGGGGGCAAGAAATGGGTTCCCTGCGGTGTGAGGTCTTCCTCTGGAAGGACCAGGTGGAGGAGGGGGACGCCCTGGGCATCGGTGACGGCGATCTCCGTGCCGTCACCCCGTCCCGTTCCCGAATCGAAGTACAGGGCGTCCTTGGGCAAGGCCGCCTGAGCCTCTTCTTTCTTGGCCGCTTTGTGCTCGTAAGGCGCTCCCGCGGCGAGCCATGCGCGGGCGGCGGCTTCCGTCTCGAAGCCCTTGAAGCGTGCGCTCCGCCCTTTCACGCGGGCCTCGCACAGGGCCCAGGTGCGGACGATGCCCTGCTCGCCGTCGATCGAGAAGGCGTAGACCTTGTTCTTGGATCCTACCATGGGAGCCTTATCCTTTCGAGTCGT
>JAKBES010000002.1 GCA_021833665.1 Acidobacteriota bacterium | reverse complement strand
CTCTACACCTCCTCTTGCAATTAGGGAGCCCTGTGCCCCCTTGAGTTATCCCAAATCATCATGCTTAAAATCCCAAAGTCCACCCCAAAAACGCAAGTTTATCAACAATGTTTTTCAATAATGTTTCACGGGTGTTAATAAATGTTTCCAATGGAAACACCATGTTGCTTCCCATGGAAAACATCTGGAAATCACAGGGGCGTTCTGGAAAGGGAAAGGGAAAGGGAAAGGAGTAAAAGCATTGGCACCCTCTCGGGTGCCGCTTCATCACCCCCCTCGCTATTCACCCTCGGATTTTTTGAATCGCTCGTATAGGGAAGGGGATCATAAAATTCAAAACGGGCGGGGGGCCTGGTCCCACATAGGGGGGGGTGCCCGCGGCCGACTCCTTTGACCCCACCCGGGCGCCTCACCCGGCCCGCGCCGGCCATGCCCAGCCTTCCGCCTGGCTGTCCCCACGGCCTCACACATCACCCTCATCGCTGCCCTGGCATCCCTAGGCCGGCTGCCTTGGGGTGGGCAAAAAAGTCAGAATCGTCCAAATCTGATACCTAATCAGATGGTGGGCATGCGCGAAACCCAGTGAATCCGCCATTCTGCCCGATTGCGGCCCTGGATTGCCTCCACAGTGCCTCCGAGGGTTGCCTCCGAGAGGGGCTATGGGGGCCACCAGGTCGCCTCGGGTCCAGCCCATGACCTGGGACCGGCCCGGGTCGCGCCAGGGGCATGGAGGGTCGAAACAACCGGGGTCCGGGAGTGTGGTAGTGGCCCCGGACCCCTTCCGTCGCTTCTAGGGCTATTTCTGAGCGATTGAGGGCCGTAAACTTTTCTTACACGTTTTCCACAATCTGAAGGCATGTAAGGTTCATGTAAGGTTGGCGAAAGTTTTCAGTCAGAATCGGCGGATCGGCTGACAAATGCGTCCCTCCTCAACCTCCATGAAAAGACCCGAGGCTGGATCTAGCCCATGGAAAGCAGTTAAGGGATTGGGCCAGGGAACGGTTGGGTGATCCCGGGGTGATTCCGGGGTGATTCCAGCGGAAACATTCGGAATGGAGCCAGGAGAGGGAGAACTGGGTTCTCCACTGAAGAGAGAGAAGATAGATATATAAGAAACTTTATTGAATATATTATCTTATTATTTGCTTACACAGGGGACTCTGGAAATCTCTGGGCCATAAAACCGTGAGATGGGGAGGAGCCTGGAGGGTTCACGTTTTCAAAAAAGTTTCACACGGCCCTTGCAACTCGGTATGCGTGTGCTTACCTTGGTAGCCAGGAGTGGGCGGAGACCCACCTGCCAAGGAGACACCGAGATGTCCAACACCAACGAGATCAAGAGAATCCAGGCCAGTGGGTTGAAGCCTGGCATGTTGATCCGGCGACACGGCATGACCTGGAAGGTCACGGCCAACACATTCGACCCGCACGGGAACACTGGGAACCAGCCAAGGCAGTGCTTCACCTGCGACCACGTGGAGAGCGAGGACAGCCCCTACCCGGGCCCGGGATACGCCACGGGTTGCACCTTCGGGGCCCTGTGCGACGAGTTGATCGTGGTGCTGGAGCCTCGGGATCACATCTGCCTCTGCGGTGCGCCGCTACCAGATGGCGTGACCGAGTGCGAGTTGGACACCGATGTGGAACGGGCCCGTGCCGCCATCGCCAAGGCTGAAGGGGGTGCCTCATGCTGACCCCCACCGCCGTGCGCAAGCTGCAGGTGCTCCCGCTCTGCAATTCGGCCATCCGTGAGGAGTTCCTGCGGGATTACTTCACGCCGGGGAACATCGTTTACCTGGACTACTGGCGCAGCTACGACCGCGTGATCGAGTTCCGCTGGTGCGGCGGGAACTGGTCCGTGCTGGTGGAGGAGGTGCGCCAGGTGGAGGGGCAGTGGGTGGCCGTGGGGCCGCGCCGCTGCCATGCGACCTACCCGAGCGTGCGCGACCTGGTGGTGTGCCGCCGGGAAGGGGGTGCGGCATGATCTACGCACGCGAGATCACCCGGGAGCAGGCCGCCAAGATCATCCGGGAGAGCCCCGAGCCGATCCGGTGTGCGGTCGGTAAGACGGACGGCATGGCGTGGCCCATCCAGAACGTGATGTCTGGGCATGAAGCCGTGGTGCACCCGTATGACCTGCTGCGGACCGCCCTGGCGTGCCTCCAGACCGCCGGTATCCCCTACACCACACACAAGCGGGAGGCCTGACATGGCCCCCGCCTACTATCCCGCCCTGAGATCCGCCCAGCCTGCCTACACGGCCCGGGTGCTGCGGCCCGGTGAGTTGCCGGTGCTGCTGGATCTGTCGTGGCGCCCCGTCCTGATCCTGTCCGAGCGGCAGTATGCCCGCCCGATCCCCACCACCCATGACGATGCCCTCGTCCTGTAGGAGCCACGCCATGACCGACAAATCCTATCGCGTGCTCATGGGGTTGACGCTGCTCACCCTGGCCGTCTGCGCCGTGGCGATCCTGCTGCCCGCCGAACCCCAGCCTGTGAGTGGCACCCTGCTGGCCCAGCCGAGGCCCGCTGATTGGCAGGTCCATCCTGGCGTGCAGCCTCTGTGCGACCGCTGCCGGCGTCCCTTGACGGCGAACCCGCAGGACGGTCTGTATCTGGTGGGCGGCAAGCCCTACTGGCTGCACGAGGACTGCGCCAAGCGCCTGGCGCGGGTGGCACGCCGATGAATCGCCTGGTCCTGATGATCCTCATGGTCTGGGCGGCCCTGATCGGGCGCCGCGAGTAGTAGACTCGACAAAACCCGTCATCCACCACGAGTTACCATCCACCCAACCCCATCGCCCGGAGGGCATCATGAACACCACCACGCAGATCCCCGTCACCATCTCTGACGACCGCGCCCCGCTCTACCATCGCTACCCGCGCCAGACCCAGGCTCAGGACGCCTACATCGAGCTGGACCCCAATGCCCGCACCGCCTCGATGACCTGGAATGCCGAGATCGGCAACGCCATTCCGACGGCCCTTTGGCATCACCAGCTGGTGCGCGTGAGCGTGCCCAACACCCTGTCCAATGCCCAGTGCCAGGAACTGGCCGCCGAGGTCCAACCCCTCCTCCTCCGCATCTGTGAGGGCTACGAGAGGGTCTGGGACGGATCCAACCACGTCGGCCGCTACAGCGAGGATGCCCGGGCCGCCATCACGGATCTGGAAAACCTCTGCGCTGACCTGAGCGGCGAGGTCAACGTGTTCGCGGTAGACGACTGGTGCCAGGCCTGTCCCATTGGAGACCTGGTGCTGGAGGGCGAGACGGCTGAGACTGCCGCCGTGCGCCTGATCGAGGAGGCGTGGGCCGAGCAGCGCGCCATCCTGGACGGCGACGTTGCCGATTACCTCCAGGAGCGCATCAACAACGCCTGACCCGCGCCCTCCACATCACCCGACGAGCCCGTGAAGTCCGGGCTTTCGGGATCTTTGGGATCATACAAGACGCTTGCCGCTACCTTGAGCCCACAAGATCCAACCCACCGAGAACATCAAGAGTAGGCATAGCGTGATCCCCACGGTTTGGAAGGTGATGAGGTCCCCACCAACTAGGCGTTTCACAAACCAGACGCCCCAAGCGAGTCCTGATACCCAGAAAAGCCACGCCTGCCGGTGTCGTTTCTTGGTCTTCTTGGGACTTGGTTGGATATGCCGGTCGGCAAAAACCATCACCAGTAGCCCCCACCCAATGCCAATGCCAGCGATGGCGACCACCACCCAGGGCGGGAGATGCCTCATAAAGATGAGCCATCCAACCACCAAGAGGAACATAGGCGGGATGTTGAACAGGAAGAACCTCGCATCTTTATTCATGCCATACCCCAAGCCCTTGACAACATACACCCATCCGCCCATCCTCTGGTCATCGGGCCTTCAAATCCCGACGAACCAAAGGACGGAAGCATGGCACATTGCCGGGAGTGCGGAGAGATAAGGCGCTACAAGCGCACGAATAATCCCGCTCTGAGCTGCGTTACCTTTGGCGCATCGTCAGGGTTTGAAGCTCCCGGTTCAGCCAGACAACGCCCCGCCTAGTCGGGGCTTCATCGTGTACTGCCCAGCCTTCAAAGCCGGGCCCACAAAGGAGGCTCCCATGAGCCTATCCCTCACCTTCGGCGAGCTGTGCGAAGCCCTCGCCCTCGCAGCCGATCTTGGCATCAGCCCGAAGGATGCCGTCTCCCTCTACCTCGACGCGCTGACCGTGCAGGTGGCGCGATGATGGCCCTTCAGACCTTCACCTTCGACGCCAAGGCCCCCATCCGCACCCTCCTGAAGGGCGACGAGCCGTGGTTCGTGGCCGCCGACGTGTGCGCGGCCCTCGACATCGAGAAGCACCGCGATGCGGTTTCAAGGCTCGATGATGACGAAAGGGGGTCGGTAGTAGTGGACACCCTTGGGGGGCCCCAGGAATCAGCAGCGGTCTCCGAATCCGGCCTCTACACCCTGATCCTCCGGTCCCGGAAACCCCAGGCCCGCGCCTTCCGCCGCTGGGTCACGCACGAGGTTCTCCCCGCCCTGCGCCGGGAGGGCCGGTACCAGATCCCTGCCGCGCCGCCCCGTGCCACGCCGGGCGCCTCCGTCCTGTCCTACCAGGGCTTCCCTGTCCGCGCCTTCCAGCACCAGGGCCAGCCCTGGGTGGCCGCCAAGGACTTCTGCCTCGCCTGTGGCTACTCCTGGCACAAGGGCGGCTCCCTGGTGGCGCACATTCCCCGCGAGATGAAAGGCCTCGCGTTGCTGGAGACCCTGGAGGGCTGCTCCCGGCAGCACGTCATGGCCCTGTCGCTGGATGGGGTGCAGACCTTTGCCGCCCGGGCCCGCTATCCAGAGGCCCAGCAGTTCCAGGGCTGGCTGCGCGCCCTCCCCGTGCCGACCCTGCCTGAAACCCAGGTGGATCCCACCGTCACCCGGGCCCCCAAACTCCTGGGCCGCCCGGCGAAGCTCCCGGTCATCCCGCCGGAGCATCCGGTCTTCGTGCCCACCAGCGAGGACCGCGCCCGGTTCGCCGTGCAGGCACTGGAGCACCACGAAAGCACCGCTGACCTGCGGGACATCCGCTACGCCTACGGACACCAGATGCCGCACCTGCTGGCTGACCTGATGCACCTGGCGGAGCGCGAGGGGCTGGATTTCGCCGCCATGCTGGGCCAGGGACGCCAGCACTTCACCGCTGAGCGGGCCCTGCCTCGCTGACCTGGCCATCCATGCGCCGCCCCCTTTAGGGCCCCTTCGGGGGCCCTTTTCGCGTCACCAGCCGGGCAGGCGAGTGGTGCCAGCCTCACCCTCCTGCCAGTCGTGCGGCACGCCCGGCACGCAGGCGCATAGGTACCGCGACAGGATCTCCCGGTCCGGGATCTCCAGCCAGATCCCGCGCGCCGCCAGATCGAGGTCCACCGCCTCATCGGCCTGGCTGCATCCCTCTCCACTGGCCTTTGCCCAGAACGCGCCCGGCTCGATCTCACCGAAAACCTCGTGCCAGAACTCATTCGGGGTCATGTCGCACCGCCTACGGCAGTTTAGCGCCGCCCTGGTGCTCCAGCCACTCATCCACGGCCTGCCGAACAGCTGCCTGGAGGCTGATGCCCAATTGGTGGGCCTTGGCCTGGAGCGCGTCGTCCTGGTCCACCGGGAACGCGATGGTTCGTTTTCGGGCCGGAGCCGGGGGTTCACCGCGCCGAGGGCGCCCGGGTTTGGATCGGCCTGGAGGCATCCTCTAGGCATCCCATTCCTACTTATGTATTGGCAAGTGCAATAAATAGGAGGGCAATTTATTGTCAGACTCACCCACAGGCTGTCACTTGCTCGGCTCAAAATAGTATATTCACGCTCTACTATGCAGGATTATGCCAGTGTGCGCCTATACATCGCAGTGGCATGTCTCTTGCCATAAACCCCCCATGTGTCCACTTGCACCACGACTTTTTAATTGCGACTCTATTGCATTGCCTGGAGAACCTGGGTGGCCATGGCTGCGTCGCAGGCTTCCGGCGATCTCCGCGCGATCGCATACAGCACCGGTAGCGCGCGGGCCAGATCCGTAGCCGACAGACCTATGGGTTTGGCCTCGATCAGCATTACCACACAGTCCGCCACGGTGACCCACAGATCCGGCTCCCTCAGAGCTGGCTCGGCCACGCCTGCCGCCACTGGTGGGCCCGCGTAAGCCGTGCGCGGCAGACGACGCACGGCCCGCCGCGCCACTACGTCTGGGGCATTGGGGTCTGGGGTGTACTTGGAGCCCATCTCCCCCACGCCGTCGCGGAGCCAGACCACTGAACAGTTGAGGTGGTAGGCCAGCTCGTCATAGTCCCCAGCCTTTTTCGGCGGGTGAAGCTCCTGCTCCCACTTGGCCACCGTGAATTTGTGGCGGTCCAGGCGCGCGGCCAGATCCTCTTGGGTGATCCCCGCCCTTTCTCGCGCCGCCTTCAGGCGCCTGCCGAACGATCCGAGACCAACCATGGAGGCCTCCTCCTGAAAATAGCCTCTTGCGTTTTGGTAGCCACATGCCTAGCTTGTGGTATGCGTTTGAGGATCTCCAGCGCGGCCAAAGCCTATCAGCCGCACCAGAAATACTAGGCACCCGGTAGGCACGAGTCAACACGCAGCAGCAATTTAACTGAAAAACAAGGTGACCACTTGGAATTGCCCGGCATCGAAACATTCCCCCAGCGCCTCCATTACCTCCGTGTGTTGCGAGGTCTAACCCAGTTCGACCTCGCCATGCGCCTGCCCGTGCCTGTAAACGAACAGACCGTGTCCAGGTGGGAGCGTGGTGAAACCGAACCGCGCGAGAGCCGCCTTGCCCAACTCGCCACCGCGCTGAAAACCACCGTCCCGTGGTTGGCAGAAGGCAGAGGCCCCATCCCCGAGTAGCCCCACATCGGCCTGCGGCCCTGCCCAACCGCGTGCGCCATCCCATCCATCGGGCACTGAGCACCTGGAGCACCGAGTATGCCCACCCCAGTCCACTATCCGCCACCCATCAAGCCCGTCGGCCACGTCCGATTCCGGCCCAGTGGCCCAGCCCTCCCCGCCTATGAGGCATCCACCCCTGCCGGGCCCGTCCTCCTCTACTGGAGCCCCTTGGTCCAGGACTTCATCCCCATCCATGAGCCCCAGCGGGTCCAGCTGGAGGGCGCGCGCGCATGACCAGCAACCGTGACCGTGCCGCCCGCATCATGCCGCTCCTGGAAGCCCATGCCGTTGCGCAGTTCCAGCCGCTCCCTGACGACCTGAGCGATGCCTGCCAGGACGTGCTGACTGATCTCATGCACTTCTGCGAGGCCCGGTGCCTCGACTTCGACGACATCCTGCGCCTGGCAACCCTGGCCTACCGCAAAGAGACGGACGGGCCCTCCCCGCTGCCCCTGCCCGTGCCCTTGGGCGCGGCCCCTGTCCTCTGGAGGGGCTGATGACTGTGCGGAAATTCGAGGCCAGCCTGCTGATACCCGGAGATGTGATCGTGGAGCACGATGGCTCCAGGATCCTGGTACTCAACTGCGAGCCCAAGCAGATAGACCACCGGATCCGGTTCACGCTCCAGCTGCCTGACGGCCATCGCGTGCACCGGACGTTCCCCCCTCATTCCCCGTTGTGGGTGGATCCATTGGGCGCGGCCCGGTTGATCCAGGAGGACATCTACGAGGTCGCCCACCCATGACGACCACCTGCTGCCCCGTCTGCTCATCCCTCCGTGTCATCCGCGAGTTGCGTCCCTGCATCGGGATGGAAACAGACGGGGACACCACCTACATGGTCAACGGCTCCGTGTCCCGTTGCATGGCCTGCGGACACCTCTGGGATCGCACCGCCTCCCGCGGCCTGGGCCCCCAGAACTATCCGCAGGTCAAGCGCGCGCAACCTGCGCCCCGGCCCGGGTTCTGGACCCGCCTCTTTCAACGACTCTTCCCCATCACCTAACCAGGAGACCCTCCGTGAAGAAATTCCTTCCCTTCTACCCCGTGGTGCTGGCCTTCGCGCAGGAACTGCAGCGCCGCTCACAGGAGGATCCCCAGAGCACCCTTCAGGGAGTCGTGCAGGCCATGCTGGACGAGCGGCCCAACCTGAACGTCAGCGAGACCACGCCGCTCACCAGCCAGATGAATGACCTCATGCGGCTGGCCGAACCCGGATCGGACGACCTGCGCCTCGCACTCATGGTCTTTCTGCCTGGCAGGCGCGGGTGCCTTTTCACCATGCAGGACATACCCGTGGTGGAGGTCCAGCAGTTCAAGTCCAGCCCCATCCAGCAGGTGGGGGGTAGCCTCGCCGCCGCTCTCGATCAGAACTGGAACGAGGTGCTCCAGGTTGTGGAAACCATCCCCGTGCCTCAACCGCTCCGGATCGTGGGCGCCAATGGCCTGCCTCCCGAAACCCACCACCGCTCCGCCCAGGGCCCTCAACCCTCCGACATCGAGAAGTTCTTGCGCCCGTGAGCAACGGCGAATCTCCCCTCGTCGTGCTCACCCCGCCGGGATGGGCGGCCGTCGCCAGCGAACGATTGGCGCAGGCCTTCCCATCCCTGCGGGTTCACACCCCTCAAATCCAGAGCCTCCTGCTGCCCCTCTTCCGGAAGGCCGTGGATGGCGCACTCGAACGCGCCTATCAGGGCCTCATCACCGAAATGGAGAACCCACCCCATGAAGATCCTTCGCCTCGAAGCTGAAAACTTCAAACGCCTGAGGGCTGTGGACATCACGCCCAAGGGTTGCCTCGTCCAGATCACCGGGCGCAATGCCAACGGCAAGACCAGCGTGCTCGATGCGATCTGGGCGGCCGTGGGCGGGGCGTCTCACTTGCAGGTCCAGCCCATTCGCAAGGGTGCCTCCAAGGCGCGGATCCGGCTGGACCTCGGCGAGATCATTGTCACCCGCTCCATCACGCCGAAGGGCAGCACCCTCACCGTGGAGAACGCCGAGGGCCTGGCCTACAAGAGCCCCCAGCGCATGCTCGATGACCTGGTGGGCGCCCTCAGCTTCGACCCGCTGGCCTTCACCCGCATGAAGCCCAAGGAGCAGTTCGACCAGCTGCGGCAGATCGCCCAGGTGGACGTGGACATTGAGAAACTGGATGGCCTGAACAAGCGGGACTTCGAGCAGCGGACCCAGGTGAACCGCGACCTCAAGATCGCAGAGTCCCAACTGGACGCCATGCCGGCGCCAAGCCAGGAGGTGCAGCCCGTGGATGTCGCGGCCCTTGTGGACCGCCAGCAGGAACTCTTGGTTGAGCAGAACCGGCTTCAATTGGTTCAGCAGCAGCGGGCCGGCAAGGAGCGGCAGGCTGCCGCCCTGCGCGAGGAACTGGAGCGCATCCGAGAGGCCTTCGCCGCGAAGAAAGCCCAGCTGGCGACCCTGGAAGAGGAAATCGGGGCCAGTGGTGATGAGGCCGACCATCTCTCCGACATCGCTGGAGACCTCCAGGGTCTTGCCCTTCAGATCCGCCAGGCCCAGCAGACAAACAACCTTGCGGCCGAGGTCCGGCAGGTGGAGTCCCGGCGCACAGAGCTGCGTGCCCGGGTGCAGGACCTGGACGCCCAGAGCAAGGCTCTGACCGAGAGCATGGAGACGCGCACCCGGGCCAAAATGGACGCCATCTCCCGCGCCAAGATGCCCGTGCCCGGCCTCACCCTCGGCGAGGGCATGGTGCTCTTCCAGGAGGTGCCCTTCGAGCAGGCCAGCAGCGCCGAGCAGCTGCGCGTCTCCGTGGCCGTGGCCATCGCCGCCAACCCCAAGCTGCGCGTGATCCGGATCCAGGATGGCTCCCTGCTGGACGACACCAGCATGCAGCTCCTCGCCGACATGGCCCAGGAGCACGACATGCAGGTCTGGATTGAACGGGTTGACGCCTCCGGCCAGGTGGGCGTCGTCATCGAGGACGGCGAGGTGATGGCGGACCACCAGGCCGAGGCCCAGCCGCCCCGGCCCGTGAGCCTGGACACCATGGACGCCCTGCGCCGCGGGGAGCAGCCCCTGCAGGACATCGAGGACCGCGGGGAAAAGCCGGTGGTGGATGTGCGCCCCTACAATCCTCCCACCATCCCCGACCTGGATCTGTGACCCACCACTCCAACACCAGCCGGCCGTGCCCGGCCACCTGCCTGAAAGGCCCACCATGAACCCCAACCCATCACCACCCGTCGAGATGACGTTGGCCAACATCGGCCACGGCGACCTGATGGAGGCCGCCACACTCGAGCTCCGAAAGATCGGCGCCGACATCGCCAACCCCAACATGAAGACCGACGCCAAGCGGAAACTGAGTATCGAGATCGTCATCGAACCCGATGCCACCGGCCAGCTGGCGAAGATCAGCTACGCCCTGAAGACCACCCTTCCGGGGCCGGAGGCCGGGAAGGCTGTGGCGACCATCTCTATGGTCCCCGAAGGCAAGGACATCAGCTTCTTCCAGATCGAGCAGAAGCTCCCGTACGAGGAAACCCCTCTCCCCTCCCTGCGCACTGGCACGAAGTAGGCCGGCCGCCCTCCCCAACCCCATCTGAAAGGCACTCATGAGCATCATCGCTGACGCCATCAACAAGATCCTGGACCTGGCCCCCCCACCTTCAAAGAGGTCGTGGATGCCTTCGGGCGCAACGCCACCTACTCCAGCACCCAGGTCCACGAGGTCAAGGCCGCGGCTCCGCCCGTCGCCGCCAAGGTCAACGTCTTCACCCTGGGTGCCCTGGCCGACCTCGTGAAGGCCGGGCTAGAGGGGGGCGATTTCCCCAAGTGCGCCTTCTTCCACATCGCCGACGAGCGCACCGTCGAACTCGTGACCCGCGAGACCGACGTCTACGGCCGGCGCGTCTGCTTCATCAAGGCCGCCCCGGTTCCGTTCGAGACCTTCCCCTTCGCCCGCTGGATGAGCCAGGAGGAGTTCGTCATCGCCTTCTCCAGCCGGTTCGCCGACAGCGCTGATCGGCTGAACGTATTGGCTATCGCTTCCAGCCTGACCAATGAGGCCACCAGCCTGTCCGAGGACAACGGCTTCTCCCAGAAGGTGACGGTCCGCGCGGGCCTGCGCCAGAAGGAGAGCTTAACCATCGAACCCAAGGTGAAGCTGGCGCCCTTCCGCACCTTCCCTGAGATCCCGCAGCCCGAGAGCGAGTTCGTCTTCCGGGCCAAGGCCAATGGTGAGGGCGCGCCCCAGCTGATGCTGGTGGAGGCGGACGGGGGCGCCTGGAAGGTGGACGCCATCGAGACCATCAAGCGCCACATGGATTCCTTCAACCTCAACATCCCCATCATCGCGTGAGGTGCGCCGTGTCCGGAGAAGACTTCTCCACGGCCCTCCTTCACCTGAAGGCGGGCAAGCGTATCACCCGTGAGGGCTGGAATGGGAAGGGGATGTTTCTCTTCCTGGTCCCCGGCTCCCACTTCACCGTCAACCGCGCGCCGCTGCTCGGGATCTACCCCGCGGGCACGCCCATCGACTACCGCCCCCACATCGACATGAAGACCGCCCAGGGGGACGTGGTGCCCTGGGTGGCTTCCCAGTCGGACCTGCTGGCCGAGGACTGGCAGGTGGTGGGGTAGCCCATGGTCCTCGCCGTCCTCTTCGACTACCTCCTCCCGGTCCTGGCCTACGCCGGGGCCGTGGCGCTGGTCGTCGTGGCGCTGATGGTGGGCTTCTGGCCGCTGATCGAGAACCCGCTGATCTCCTGGCTCATTCGCCAACGGGATCGGCGGGCCCGGCGGAGGCGAGATGCCGCACGGCGCCGCGCCGGCCGCTTCTTCGACTGGAGCCGCAAATGATCCATCCCGCTCTCACACCCCTCCACGCCTACCAATTCGCGCAGCGTGTGGCCCTACGAGAGGTCCAGATGTTTGGGCCCCAGGCCCTCACTCCCGCCCAGCGCACCCCCGGGGGCTGGTGGACCCCCATGTTCCCGGCCATCTACCTCGTCTTCCCCCGTGCCAAGCGCAACCGCTGAGTACGTGCGCCTCTTCCTTGGTCTCATGGGCGCTGGGCTCGTTGCAGCCATGATGCTGCCGCGCCCGACCGGCCGCCGAGACCCCACCCCCACCGACGACACCCGCAATACTCGGAGACCTGGATGACCCTCACTCCCGACGCCCCCGCCCGCGACCTGCTGCCGGCCCTGGAGAGCATCCTGCGGGCCCTTCGCGATGGTGACGACATGCTACGGCGTGCCGCGGCCAGGGGGCTCGAGGAGGTCTGCAAGCAGATCCGACCCGAGGTGAAGCTGTGAACCTGAACCGCCACCAGCGCCGCGCCATGGACGCCACGAACCGGGCCCGCTTCGATCACGACGAGCTCCGCCCCATTCCCCCGGAGGCCTGGCCCAACCCGGCTCCCCGTGGCCTCGTCCAGGTCTGGGCCTCCAGGGACTTCCTGGCCCAGGTCTACACCGAGGACGGCGCCACCCGGATCTCCATCTGCCGGACCCGCCTCGACGGGGACAACAAGTGGAAGGACGGGATCACCTGGGAGGATCTCCAGCGCATCAAGTGCGGGATCGGGCTCGGGGACTTTGCCGCCTACGAGGTCTATCCCGCCGACGACGACGTGGTGAACGTCGCCAACATGCGGCACCTCTGGATCCCTGTAGTACCCATCAACCTTGGATGGAGGAAAGCACATGCCTGACATGGTGAACCATCCCCCCCACTACACGGCCGGAAACATCGAGGCCATAGACGCCATCCGCGCCGCCCTCGGGCCCGAAGGGTTCGTGGCCTACTGCCGCGGAACGGCCATCAAGTACAACTGGCGCGCCGGCCTGAAGGGCGATGCGGCCCAGGACCTGGAGAAGGGCGCCTGGTACGACCGCAAGGGCGCAGAGGTTGCATCCGGACCCGAGTTCGACCCCGGGCCGCCAGTGGATCTGCACGCGGCCGAGGTGGAGCGCCTGAAGGGCGTCATCGCGGCGCGCGATGCCGAGATCCAGGGATGGGCCGAGGCGCAGGAGGCCGTGCGCGCCCAGTGGGTCCAGATCGTGGAGGCCCTGGGCGCCATCGTGCCCGTCATCGAGGGCGAGACCACCATGAGCATGGTGAAGCGGATCCAGAGCCTGGTCGCCTCCCTCAAAATCCTCGCGGAGGTACCACCCAACGTGCGCCAGGAGAAGGCCAAGCTGGCCATGTGCCTGCAGGGGCTCAGGGACATCGCCGAAGGGGACTCCGGGAGCCTAGCCATTGGACAGTGGATGGCGCTTCACGCCAAAGAGACCATCGAAAAGGTGGAGGCCTAACATGGCTGAACTCAAGCGGCTGGCCGGCGTCGTGCTCCTCTCCTATCTGGGCTCCTGGATGGTCCGGCTTGCTGTCCGGGCCGAACTGGAGCGGTCGAAGCGGGGAGGCTCCCGTGGCTGAGAACTCGAAGATCGAGTGGACAGACCACACCGTCAATTTCTGGTGGGGCTGCAGCAAGGTGTCCCCCGCGTGTGCCCACTGCTACGCCGAGGGCCAGGCCGCCCGGTTCCATGCCGGGCTGTGGGGCCCGGACGGTGAGCGCCGGGTGCGCGTGGAGGCCGCCCGCCGGGAGGCCATGCGCTACGAGCGCCGCGCCGTGGCCGAGGGCCGGCGCTTCCGGGTGTTCACCAACAGCATGTCGGACTTCTTCGAGGACCGACGAGACCTGGATGGCGCCCGCCTCGAGGCCCTGGACGTGATCCGGCAGACGCCTCACCTCGACTGGCTCATCCTGACCAAGCGGCCGGAGAAGATCCGCGATCTGCTCCGGAACGCTATGGCCGATGCCATGGATGCCGGCCGGGAGGATCTGGCTACCTGGATCGACGCCTGGGACTTCGGGCGCCCCGCCCCCGCCAACGTCTGGCTGGGGACCACGGTGGAGGACCAGGAGCGGGCGGACCTCCGGATCCCGGTCCTGCTCGTGGTGCCCGCGGCCGTGCGGTTCCTGAGTTGCGAGCCCCTACTGGGGCCCGTGGACCTGACCAGCCTGGACGCATCCGGCGAACTCGACGCCCTGCGGGGGACCTTCGACGATGGCGGCCTCGACACCCCGATCATCCGCGGGCCCAAGCTGGACTGGGTGATCTGCGGCGGGGAATCCGGCCCCCACGCCCGCCCCATGCACCCGGACTGGGCCAGGAGCCTGCGCGACCAGTGCGCCGCGGCGGGGGTGCCGTTCCTGTTCAAGCAGTGGGGGGAGTGGATCCACAGCCCGGATGGTGTCTGCCGCCCTGGGTGCGATCTGCGCCTCTTCCCCGACCTCCACGCCACCTTCGACAAGGTGGGCAAGAAGGCCGCCGGCCGCCTCCTCGACGGCGTGGAGCACAACGGCTACCCGGAGGTGGCCCGTGGCTGACCTGGACCCCGCAGTCCTGGACCGCCTGCGGAACACCCTCAAGACCGGAGGGCCAGGCCACAACCTGGAGCAGCTTCATGCCTTGGGCCTCGGCCCGGACGTGCGCATCCACCTGCTGGAGCTCCAGCGCCGAGGCGAGGCTGCCCGCGTCGGCGCCTACTGGTGGCTCAAGGTCCGGGAGCCGCGCAGCTACCCCAAGCCCGCGCCGCCGCCTCCGGCCAAGCCCATCAAGGCCGCCCTGGCGCACGCCGGCATCCAGGAAGAGAGCGGCCATGCCGTAAGGCGCATCCCCAGGAGGAAGGTGTCATGAGCAAACTGCCGGAATCCTTCGTGAAGAAGCAACTGGAGGGCGAAGAGCTCCGATTCTTCATGGGCGTGCCCCTGGACGAGCTCTCCCACGACGAGCTGATGGCCGTCGCCATCGCGGGATGGAAGGCTGAACGGGCGGCGCGAGAGGCCGCCTATGCGCGCAGCCGCTTCGCCTGCGACATGATGAAGCTGGCCGGGGGAATACGGCCATGAGCAAGGAGTGTGAACACGGGTACTTTCTGGGGCGGGGCTGCGATGTCTGCACAGATATGGAGCGCGCCAAGCGGGATGGAACCAACCTCGTCCTGGAGAACGTCTCCCTTCGATCTGCCATTCGAACCTTCGGCCAGCACACCCACGACTGTGCCAGCCACACCAGCCGGGAAGGGAAGTGGCTGGATTGCGATTGCGGATGGGAAGAGTGCGAGTGGAATCCGGAAAACCAATAGAGCGGCCTAACGCAAAGCTAACCGGCCCCGCCCGGTAGCTGAATTGAAACCAACCACCGGATGCGGGGTCCGGTTGAGCGCCCGGTTGGGCGTGGGAGCGAGTGATGAGCGAAGACGGAAAGGCGTTTCACGAAATCATGGCGAGGGATTTAATCGAGGCCAAGATCCACGACATGAGGACGCGGGCGGACCTCTTGATGCTCGACGGTAAGGCGCTCATTGCGAAGGCCGACACCCTCCGTTATGAGGCTCTGTGTATGGATGTCGATCTCGATAAATACAAGCGGGCCCACCCGAAAGAGTTCCCAGACGACTAGCGCCCAACGAAACCGAGCTAACCGGCGCCGCCTGCGGACGGATGCAGAGCGGAGCCGAGGAGGACGGAGGTTGAGAGAGAACGAATGACAACGCAGGCGGGGTCCGCGTTGAGCGACCGGTTAGGCGGGAGACTTGGATGATGCCCTGCCGACCTTGCGCGTGGCCCAGAGTTAGACGGAGCGGGCGGGTTGGAGCCGAACCGAAACGGCTTGCCGAACCTTTGCGCTGAATGGGAAAGAGCGTTTTGAAAAGGATAAACGAGAACAGCGGAACGATGGTGAGGGGCAGGAAAGCATGAAGCGCAAAGGATGATGCCGGGGGAACGGCCCCAACCCACGGCGAACAACCCGCCCGGTTCGCCTAACGACCGCCAATAACCGGCACCAGCGCGAAGCGGTGGGGTCCGGGTTGATTGGCACGGTTAGGGTGATGATTGAAAAAGGAGGAAGGAATGGAAGACGAGAACAAAAAAGCCTGGGCGCTACTGCTTCGCATGGCGGATGGGTGGAAGGACATCACCACCGCCCCAAAGGATGGAACCCGCATTGAGTTCCTGAATGCTGATAGCGGGCTGAAAGATATCGGCTACTGGTGCGACTACAAAGGCCAGTCTATGACCGGGATAGAAGGTGAGTGGAACACCGAACTCGGGAATGGCGACATGACCCATTGGCGACCAATTCAGCGAGAGCCCTAACTTGAAATTAGGCGACAGACCTTTTTTGGGTAGATGCCGCCTAAATAGGAATTTGGGATTACAAGTCCAACTAAATCTATCTTGATCCATTTATACAAACCTAAAAAAACACGGATGACACCCATGCAGAACTTCATCCAGCGCACCATGGAGCAGATGATCGCGCGCGCTCGGGTGGCCGCCATGAAGGAGCCGGACCAGCTCACCGATTACGAACGGGTGGCTCTGGCCATGGCTGCTGGCTGCGATGTGGCCACACGGACGGACCCCTGTGACCCGACCAAACTCACCTTCTATACTGTGACCCCGATAGGGTTCTACCGCCTGCGCCCTGGTGAGCCACTCCGGGTGGTCCAACGCAAAGATCCGCCGGTTCACTTCAAGGAGGACGACTGATGCCCGATCCCCAGAGATCACCCCAGACCCTCTTCGGCGAGGATTTTGTCAAGAGGTGGTTCGAACTCCAGTCCCAGGAACTGGTGAATCAGCGCCACCGGGTAGACCGGATGAAGGCCTGGGATCACGGCATGCCGCGGCCGAAGTTGACCCGCTGGCAGCGGCTAACCCGCTGGGCCGGCTACCAGATCCGCCGCGCCAGGGTGGCCCTGGC
This sequence comes from Acidobacteriota bacterium, assembly GCA_021833665.1. GTDB lineage: Bacteria > Acidobacteriota > UBA4820 > UBA4820 > DSQY01 > JAKAJA01. The sequence goes on along the minus strand of JAKBES010000002.1, from coordinate 34,111 downwards.
CCGGTGGATTGCCGGCGACGAATGGCCCGAGGAGGACTGATGGTTAGAGTTTATCTTTCCCGATTCACACCTGGCGCGAAGTGGAACGAGATCAGCTTCGCCATCGGTGAGGTGGTTAAATACCAGCGAGCCGCCAATGGAGAAATCGTCAATGTCACCATCGACAGCGAGATGATGAGCCATACCTATGAAGGTGTGACCACTCTTGGGTTTGAGGCAATTTCCCCGTCTGGTGAGCGAGTGTTCATTGCTGGTGATCGCATCCTTGATTGGAGTGGGCGCCAGCCAACCACCCCGCGATGAGGCTGCCCACTTCGTCCGCTGAGGCCCGGATGGGATCAGCCGACAGGCGCGTGTAGACCTCCGTCACCGAGCCCAGGGACTGGTGCCCCAGCAGGGCCTTCACGATCAGGTCCGGGATCCGCAGGTCAGCCGCCACGCTGGCGAAGGTGCGCCGCAGGTCGTGGATCGTCACGTCCTCGATGGACACGACCGGCGCCGTCTTCTTCCGGTGCTGCTTGGCCAGGTGCTTCGCCCGGCCCGTCACCGCATCGCGCAGGTGGTCCCACACGTCCTGAAGCTGCACCAGGGCCTGCCCGCGGCGCTCCCCGAGAATCACGTGGGGGTTGTAGTCCTCCGCCTCCGGGTCCTCGTCCAGGCGGGGCAGGGCGCCAAGCAGGGCCACGGCCGCCGGGCAGAGGTAGACCACCCGGGCCTTGCCGGTCTTCCGGCCCGTCTTGTGGGAGTCGGCGGGGATGGTGGCCACCCCCCGCTCTAGGTTCAGCCATGCCCACCGCAGGCCCAGCACCTCGCCCTTGCGCATGCCGGTGAGCAGGGCCAGCTGCACGGCCGCCAGGCCGTGGACCGTCTCGGGGAAGAGCATGGCCCCGTCCACCTCCTTGGGCTTCGAGTCGGCCTCGAGGACTCGGACCTCGCGGATGATCTGGCCCAGGGCCCGGATCTCCGTTTCATTCATCCGGCGGTCCCGGGGAACCTCTACGCTCCAGGTCTGCCCGAAGAGGGGGTTGGTGCCGCGGTCTCGGTAGCCGGTGGCCTCGGCCCAGTTGAACATCTTCCGGGCCACAGCCATCACCCGGTTGGCCTGGATCGGCGCGCGCTTCCGGATCTCCTTGAGGATGTCGTGCATGTCCTCGGCGGCGATGCTCTTGCTCTTCCGGGTGCCGAGCTTCGGCACGATGTACTTGTCGAGGATGCGGCCGTACTCCTTCTCCGTCCGGGAGGAGCGCGTGGGCAGATGGTCGTCCTTGAAGGCCTGCACCATCTCGGCCACGGTCGGCGCGTCCCGATCCTCGCGGAGTTTCTTCGCCGGGTCCTCCCCGCGGGAGACCGCCAGCAGGTGCTTCTTGGCCTCATCCCGGGCCTGGTCCACGGTCAGGATCCCAAATCGGCCGATGGGTACCCAGCCTTTCCGGCCCTCCCGGCTCCGGAACTGGACGGCGAAGGTCTTGGTGCCCCCGGGGCTCACCCGAACCACCAGGCCGGAGACGCCCTTTCCGTTCACCACCTGGTCAGAGACTTTGAACGGCTTGGCTGCGGGTTGTAGGTCAAGAATGAGCTTGTTCGTCAGGAAGGGCATCGCAGTTTGCCTCCACTATGCCTCCAGTGTAATCCGTATTTGTAGGAACGCTACTACACAATATGGAAGATAAACTCAATGAAGTTGATCAAGAGCTAGGCGTATGGCTACATCAAAACTGATTCGTAATCAGCAGGTCGCAGGTTCGAATCCTGTAGTTGGCTCCACAAGGAAACCCCCGCCACTGTTGAGTCTCGGGGGTTTTTGCTTTGTGCCTCCAGCGCGCCTTATTCGGGGCCGTGCCTCCACATTGCCTCCAAATTCAAGAGAGGCCTCCGAAGAGGCCCCCCTGCGGTCTTTCCCTGCTGTCATGCCTTATCCCCCGTGGCGTCAGGGGGCTTGACGGTGCCATCCGCCTTCCCCAGCTCCCAAGCCTCGGCAAACGAGCGGGAATCGAACCCGCACCCGGCCGGCGTGCCTCCAGCCGTTGGAGGCACGGATTTTGGTCATCTTACTCGGAAGGATTGCACGCCGAACCCGCAGCTGGAGGCAAACCTGGAGGCAACCTTCACGGCCCGCTCTGCGGTCGCGCCCATGGCCATGGCCCCCAGGGCGAAGTCCCGGCCGGATCCCCAGGCCGCCATCCGGTCCAGGACGGTTTGCCGGAAGGGGAGCTGCTCGAAGATGAAGGGGCGGCCCTTGGCTGGGACCACGATCAGGCGCGTCCAGTTCTCGCTTCCCTGGAAGGATGGGAAGCGGGAGGGATCCGCTCCGGCCTCATACCATTGAGCCAATGCAAGACCACGCTCAATCTCGCCGGTCCAAGCCACAACATCATTGTTCGGTAGGCGACGGATCTTGCAGGCCAGGAGAACAAGGTCACCCTGAGTTCCTTGCCGGTCCGCGGCCAGGGTCTTACCGTCCCATGCGACGACACTCATGCTTTCCTCGGGTAATTGGGGTGCTGGTTGAAGGTGCGCCGCATCGGGAGCCGGCGGGATTTGACGGCCTTGCCCTGCTCTGCCCGCGGTTCTGCCCGCGATGGCGCGGGATGTTCGAGGGCCTCTTTGCACGCCGCGCAGAAGGCACTCCCCAAGATGGCCTCGGCAATACCGCAGCGCAGGCAGCTGGCTGGGTCCATGTTCAATGCGACCTCTCCCATGGTTGAATGTCCCAGCCGTCGAAGCGGCTGAGGTGGAGGGCCCGCGCCAGTTCCAGCGGGGCCATGTTCTCGATGTGGATGGGATCCTCCGCGATGGGCTTGCCACGCTCCACTACCTGGACCACGACACGAAGCTCACCCTCGGGCATGGGCTCGAGGGACGGCCGGTAGGCCACGAGGCGCAGGTCCACCTGGCCCCGGCGCGCGCGGTAGGAGAGGGCGGTCATGCTTTCCCTCCATTCACCTGCTCGAACAGGGCGGCCTCGGTGGTGCTCCTGAACCGCGGGCGGCCGGAGACCCAGGCCTTGAGGTCGGCCACCCCGTAGCGCACGGCGCCGCGGAGGTAGAAGAAGGGCGGCCCGTCCCCCTTGTTCCGCATGTCGTTCAGGGTTCCCGGGGATAGGGAGACGAGACGGGCCGCCTCTTTCACGTCCACGTCGAAGGCCTCCACCTCCACGATCTCGATCTGCTGTTCGCTCATGGAAGACGGTCCTCCTCTTCGGACAGCTTCCGCATGGCCTCGTCCCAGGCCTCGCGGATCTTGGCGCGGACGCTATCCAGCTTCGGATGCACGATGGTTCGGCCCTGTTCGTAGGCCCTCACCACTCCCTCGGCGTTCCACCAGGCCTCTCCGCCCCAGATCACCGTGCCGTCATCGAGGCGCAGCTTTGGGGCAGCGACCCCTGCGGCGCCCACGGGCCCCTGGCCCGGGATGATGATGGAGGTCGGAGGGACTTCAAGGCCTTCGAAGGTGCCGTAGCCGAAAAGCAGCAGGCTGGTGTCCGTGAGGGAGTGGAAGACGCCGATGCGGAGGCCCGGCTGGGGCGTGACGGATTCCTCAGCCACGGGGCACCATCCTTACGGGGGCCTTCACGAGGGGGACAACCTCCTCGGCCAGCATCTTTGCCACGTCCTCGGAGAACCTGAGGATTTGGCCGAACCGATGGGGAGATTGGATGACCTCTGCGCCTCCACGCATCCCGAGGTCAATGCCTCTGTGGAAGGCCACGGTCAGGAGGGAGCGAAGAGATTCCCGTTCGCTCTCCACCGCCTGATCCACCCTGGCCTGGATGGTCTCTTCGAGCTTGGCCGGGTCCACGTAGTCGGGCCTGCCCTTGTCGAAGGCCTCCATGAGGCGATTGGCGCTGGCCACGCTCTCGGAAGACTCAACGCCACGCTTCCAGAACTCCATGACGGCCAAGAACCGCATCTCCTCCCTATCCACGGGGCACCCCCAGGTCTTCAGCCTCTTCGGTCTCCCCCGGCTTGAGGCCGGCTTCCCGCATCACGCGCGAGGCCTCCACCACCGGGATCAGGTACGCAACCCGGCCGCCCGTGCCGGTCGCGGGATAGGCGGCGATGGTGCCCAGCCGGATCCGGTGGGTGATGTTCTGCTCGCTGCACCCCATCTTGGCCGCCAGCTCAGCGGGATTCATGATGGTGGTGGACCACGGCCGGTCTCCGTCCCACACGGCGCCGCAGCATGGGCAGGCATCGCACCCTGCCGCGTTCTTGGTCAGGTTCCGGGGGCGCCCCACACCCGGGAGAGAGGGGGCCTTGCTATGCTTCACTGGCATGGTCAGCTCCTACATTTCAAGGGGTTGCTGTCTGCGACCTTGCGGCCCACAAGCTGCTTTCTGGAGGATCGGGGTCTCAGGCTGGGTCTCGTGGGTGGCGAGGCTGAAGTGCTGGGACCATCCCTCAAAGGCCAGTTCCTTCCGCCAACCCATGGCACCGTCCCGGTTCTTGTGCAGCACGGACCAGACCGCGCCCTGGGCGTTCCGCCAGAGCATGAGGGTCAGGGCCGCATCCTTCGCCGGCCGGTCGCTGTCTGCTACATGGCCATCCCTGGGTTCGCCGTTCGCGGCGTCCGTCTTCAACTGGCCCAGCAGGACGAAGCCCAGATCCTGGTGATCCTTGACGAAGGCCATGATGGAGTCGGACACCTTGGCGAAGGCGTAGGCTTCCGAGCTTCCCTTGCCCACGTTGGGGCGGCCGACGATCTGGAAGTAGTCGAGCACGACGAGGTTGGATCCACGGTGCTCCATGTCCTCCAGGATCATCGCCTCGATGTTCGGCCAGGGCGTGCCCTGCCGCGGGGAGATGATCCCGCCGCGCTCCAGGATCCTGGCCTGCCGGCGCATGGCCTCGATGTCGGAGGGGTGGTAGCTCCCCTCCTTGAACTTCCGCACGCTGGTCCGGGTGAAGTAGGACGCCACCCGGGCGCGGGTGGTCTTCTCGGGTAGCTCCAGCTGCACGAAGAGGGGGATGCGGCCCTTGACGGCGCTCTCCACACAGATCTGGGTGCCCAAGGCGGTCTTGCCGATGCCGGGACGGGCCCCCACGAACGTCACCTGGCCCGCCGGGATGGGGGCTTCCTCGTCCAGCTCGGGGATGCCCCAGTAGCCGCCGCAGAGACCGTCGCCGTCGCGGAAGGCCTCGCCCGCCTCCATCATGTCCAGGATCTCGGACCAGGATGTGACCCGGCCGGCGCGCCCCTCCCGGCTGATGGAGGAAAGGGTGTCCATGGCTTCGGCGCAGAGAGACGCCGCATCCTGTTCCTCTTTGGAGGATTTCCGCAGCAGGTCCGCGGCCACATGGATGATCTTGCGCTGGCGCAGCTTCTCACCCAGCAGGTCCACCAGGTTCTCGGGGCGCCCCACATCCTCCGCGGCGAGAAGTTCAACCAACCCGGGGAACCCTCCCACGCGGTTCAAGGTTCCGTGCCGTTCGAGTTCGTGCTTGAGGCTGATCGCGTTGACTTCCAGATCATCCGACAAGAGAGACTGAAGGGCCCCCAGGACAGCCTGATGGGCCGGGTGGACGAAGTGCTCCTTGGTCAGGCGCCGGGCGGCCACCTTGCCCACATCCCCGATCCCGGGTGCGCAGAGAGTCGCCAGCAGGGACCGCTCGGCGTCCACGTCCTCCGGCAGGCGCTGGGGGAGCCAGTCAGCCATGGGCTTCCTTCTCCTTCGCCAGGAGCGCCTGGAAGGCCTCCTCGTTCTCCGGGGGCGCCGTCATCGCGGCGATGGTTGGGTGCCTATCAAGCCAGGGCAGCACCTGCTCCAGGTAGTCCTTCACCGTGGCCTTCTTTGGACCCAGGAAGGTGGCAAGCTCCTGGACATAGCCCTCCTTCACCTTCGGGTGGTTCTTGATGTAGGCGCGGAAGGACAGGTAGAGGGCGAGGGGGCTGGTCTTCTTGCACCACGCCGCGAACCGCTCCCGGGCCTTGTTCTTCAGGCCGCGGTCCACTTTCAGGGGTTCCCCTTCACGCTCCACCTGCTCGGGGTAGAGATCCCACCAGATAGCCTCGAACCACGCTTCCATCTCCGGCGGCAGCTGGAACCCGACGGGCGCCTTCTCGGTCTTCGGACGGTTCTTCCGGCCCGGCTTCTCCTTCGGGCTACCGTCCTTCCTGTCCCCGTAAATGTTCCCAGAGGAATCATCAGATGATTCACATGTGTTTCCGGGCGGGGTTGGGTAGCGGGGAGGGTCTGTGGCCTCTCGCCCCGTGATCCTCTGGTGCCGCCTCCATGTTGGGATGTGGCCAAAAGCCTTGCCGCCCACCTCGTAGCGCCGAATGTAGCCATGCTGTTCCAGCAGGGCCATCGCCTCCGGCATGGAGAAACTCTCCACGAAGGGCAGCACGGCGAGCCCCAGCTTGCGCGGCATCCACTCGAAGCATCCCCTCCGGTCGCATTGGGTGAAGAGGCCGATGAAGGCCAGCATGGGGCGAAGGGTAGGGTGCTGCTCCTCCAGTTCGCTCAACGCCTCGTGGACGAAGAGATCTGGCTTCACGGTCCGGATGCGGCCCATAGTCAGGCCCTCCGGAGAATGAGAAGGTAGCCCGGCTGGGGGTGATCGGGATCGCAGTACCGCTTGCGCACGGCACCGTCCACGATCACTGAGTCATCCTTCCAGAGGATGCCATTCAGCGAGTCCCCAACCAACTTTCCGAGGTTGTCCCAGTCGGGCTTAACTGCCGGGAAAACCACACGTTTAGGCTTACTCTTGGGCTTCTCTGTGAAGACGAACACTTCGAGGTCCAGGGGCTCATCCAAGGGGGCCGCCTTCCACTGCTGTCCTACCGCGAACTTGATGAAGTCCTCGGCGTTCCGCGTCTTCTTGGGGGTGTATGTGAAGCCCCCTTTGCGCCCGGCGCGTTGCCACGCCACTGGCAGCATGGCGATGAAGGTCTGGAACAGGATTTGGCCCTCAGCCATCACCCACCCCCGGGTTGTTCCGCAGGAAGGCCAGCACCTCGGACAGCCGGAAGTGCTTGCGCCGGCCGCCCGGCAGGATGTGTACCTTGAGCCCGTGCTTCTCCACCCAGCATCGGATGGTCTGCGCGGCGGGCGGGGTGGTGAAAGGGCACCCCGGCCCGACCAGCGCAATGCGAAGCTCCCGGAGAGTCAGGAGTTTCTCGGCGTGCATGGGCTACTCCAGGTCGAGCGTTCCGGGCATCTTCGCGTCACCCATCTGCTGGCTCTGGGTTTTCGCTTTAGCCTTGGCCTTCTCAGCCGGGGAACCGGAGGTCGCCTCTGCGGCAGGGCGTTCCTGCTGGCCTTCTCCGGGCTGGGTAACGCCGGCCTTGTCCTTCGGCTTGCGACCATCGAGTTCAGCTGCCAGGACATCGTGCCAGTTGCTGTCGCCGTCCTTGATGCTGGTGAAGACCCCGCGAAGAACCTGGATCTCGTTGGGCGAGACCGTCTCCAGGCTGTGGTCCAGGAACTTCTCCAGTTCAACCACTCCGACACCCAGGGAGGAGAAGGCGTCCACGATCTTCTTCACCGCTGCCTTCGGGTCAGCCTGGTCCTTCTTGGTCAGGGTGTCCTTGATCTGGACCAGAGCCTCTTCCAGGATGTCCCCGGGCACCACGCGCAGGGCCGCCGTGCGGAGGGCCTTGGAAACCATGGCCTGCTGCTTGGTGAGGATCTCGTCCTCGCTGGCATCCACCAAATAGACGTTCTTGTTGTAGCTGTTCTTCCGGGTGGAATAGACCTTCTGGCCCTCCTTCACGAAGCTGCGCTCCACACGCTTGATGACCGCTACATCCGTGGGCCACGCCACGTTGTTCTCGAGGTCCATCACGGTCACGGTGACGACGCGCTTCTCATCGTCCTCAAACGTGACCTGCTGGCGGATGTCGATGTTGCCCAGGCTCCGGATGGCCTCTTCAGCGAAGCGGATGCTGGGCCCCTCCACGTACTGCTGCACGCCGTCCTTCTTGCTCACGGGCTTGCGGTAGATGGCGCTTTCCGCGAACCCAGGCCGCTTGCAGGCATCCAGGATCTTGGAGCGGGCCTGGAGGATGTTGCGGGGCCGCATGAGGGCCATCTGGAACCGGGCCTTCACGAGCGTCTGAGCGGCGGCTTCGGCTGCGGCCTGCCCGTGGTTGATGGTCTGGACGCCCATGCCGCCAGGCTGGGGCCCCTGAGGGTCCAGGATCTCCCCGCCGGGGCCGATGATGGTGGTGTCGTTCATGGTGGTGATCTCCTACTTCGCCCACCAGGGGCGAAGAACGGGCTCCGAAGGCTCGGAGACAGGGGTGGTTGTGCAGGCCCGTTCCACATCACTGGCCAGTGAGGCGAGCAGGTCTCGGGTGGAATCAGGGAGAATGCCCAGGGCTGGAGAGCCCAAAAGCCCCCTGAAGGCCATCTCGTAGTTCGTCACGGGCTTGCCGGGCTTGGTGTCGCCCCGCTTGAAGGTGAACGAGCCCAGGCTATGCTTCACCTTCGTACCGCCCTGCTCCGTGATCCACTGGGCGATCCGTGCAGCCCGCAGCTTCTTCTCGCTGGACAAGGAGTCGATCTGCCTGCTGACCTCTCGGTACTCCTGAGCCCAGGCCTCGATCTCCGAGGTTGCTTCCAGCACGTTTTCCTTGGCGAGGGCCCTGAGCGCCACGGCCTTCATCGCCACATCGGGGCTGAACATCTCCACCGGAGGCTGGACCTTCGGCAGCACATAGGTGTTCCAGAAGGTGACGCCGTTCGAGAGCATCAGGTCGTAGAGCCCGGCATCAAAGGTGATGGGGTAGTCCCGCTGGATGCGGCTCTTCCCCAGGAACATGGCCGAGAGGAAGGCGTCCTCGTAGTTCAGGATGCCGATGTAGTGGTTCACCTGGCCTAGGTAGCCAAGGGGCACCGCGTTCTCCTCGCCGTCCTCCCCCCACAAAGGTTCCTGGCCATACAGCTGGTCCTCCGCCGCCGTCTTGCACTCCAGGACCCGCTTCCGGTCCTTGTAGATGCGGTCCAGATTCGCCGCGATGAAGGGGAATTCCGGGTGGAAGACAGGCTCGGGTGGCAGTTCCAGCAGCGCCACGTCGAAGCGCCGCGCGTGCCGCATCGCCACGATGGGCTCCAGGTCGGTGCCCCATTCCGTTGCCGCGTTGCCGGTGAATGTGGACTGCCCCATCTTCTCCAGCCAGACATCGCCCGGCTTCCGGTAAGGCGACAGCCCCGAGATGGCCGACAGGTCCGTGGCCCCCAGGTAGGTCTTTCGTAGCTCAAGGTCCAGTGCCAAGTTTCCCTCCGGGACGTATGCTTGTAGGCGTGTGGCGGCTAAGAATATGCAGGTGCATACCGCAGGGCTAAGATACGGGTAGGCGCCCCACCCGTCAAGGGCGTTCTGTTCGGTTTCGTTTATTCCCGTTTAGTTCTATTTAGGGCCAGTGAATGGAGGCTTCATGCCAGAACATGGAATCACCCAGGAGGCCAGCCAGTTCCTCGTTCGGGTGTTGGCGGCAGAGGACCGGGGGGATGCCCTCGCTGCCCTGGCCCAGGACCGGGAGGCCATGCACGCCATTGCCCTCTGGTACAAAGAGGATGAGGTTGCCTACCATGGCGCCATGGCACGCCTGCAGACCGGCAAGACCACTCGGGTCGGCATCAAACAGGCCGATGCCTTCCACCGGCAGGTGGATGAGATCGCACAGGGTATCAGCCGGCGATCCATGGCGGCACCGGCCCGCCTCTCCAGCCTCGCTGAGCATCCCCAGGGGGATCTGCTCATGGTCCCGCCAGGCTATACCCTTGATCTCTTCGGCACATACTCCTTGCGCGGAGGACGCGGGGGAGCGCCCATCAAAGAACGGGTCTGCCACTACCCCATGATCATGGAAGGCTACGTGCGGGATGTGGAGACGGGCGCCTCCATGGTCGTCATCGGATGGCTGGCGAACGGCGCCTGGCGCCGGATGGTCGTCACCCGAGAGGCCATGGCCATCGGCAGCGACATCGCGCGCGCCGCAGCCCCATTCGGCGCCCCCATCAACAGCGCAAACAGCAACGCGGTGATCCTCTACCTCTCAGCCTTCGAGGCTCAGAACCTGGCCCACTTCGAAGAGGTCAAGGGCGTTTCCCGCATGGGATGGCTACCAGACCAAAAGGCCTTCCTCATCGGGACGCAGCTGGTGGCAGAGGACGGCATGCGGCAGATCCAGAGCCCCCTGACGCTGCGGGATGGCTGGGGCACTACTGACTTCGTGTTCGTGCCCTCCGGGCAGGAGGTCCACCGCATCTTGGCAGGCTACCGGCAGGAGGGCCGGCTGGAGGCCTGGGCCGAGGCCGCCCGGCTGGCCTCCGACTATCCCCTGGCCCTGGCAGGGCTCTACGTCTCGATGCTGCCCCCCCTGCTGGGCATCCTCGCCGCGGACAACTTCGTCTGGGAGTGGTCCGGGAAGAGCTCCGTGGGCAAGACCACGGCCCTGGGCCTGGCCGCCTCCATCTGGGGCCAGCCCCGACTCAACCTGGATCCGTCCATCGTCTCGAGCTGGCGCGTCACCGATGTCTACGTGGAGAGGATGCTGGCGACCCTGGGCGACCTGCCCATGTACCTGGACGACACGCGCACCGCATCCTCTCGCATGAAGAACGGCATTGATCCGGTCCAAGTGGTCTACGACGTGGTGAGCGGCACCACCAAGGGGCGTGGGACCATCACCGGCACGGAGGCCCGCCGCGCGTGGCGCACCATCCTCATGTCCACCGGGGAGGAGCCCATCACCGGGGACACCACCAAGCTCGGCGTGTTCGCCCGGACCTGGGCCATCTTCGGGCAACCCTGGGGCCGGACCTCCCCAGAAACCGCGGCCCTGGTGCTCCAAGTGGAGAGCATCATCGGGGAGAACCATGGCCTGCTGGGGCCCCTGTGGGTCCAGCGTCTCATTGAGAAGCGAGACAAGTGGGCCAAGTGGAAGGAGATCTACCGTGGCCTGCGGGACCAGTACGGCACCCGGGGCGCGGTGGGTGAGAACGCCGGGCTCTCTGGGCGCCTGGGGAAGAACATCGCCGCCATCGAGCTGTGCGCCAACCTCGCGCAGAACCTTGTGCCCGAGGTTTTCGACTGGAATTTCCGCCCCATGCTCGATGACCTCTGGCGCTGGGCCCAGAGTGACGGCGCCGGCTCCGACCCCATCCTGGAGTGCATGTTGAGCGTGAGAAACTATTGCTTCGCCAACGCCACCAAGTTCTATCCGCGCGGGAAGGAAGAACCAGGCGGCGGGTGGCTGGGGCTCTGGCCCTTACCTAACAAGGCTGAACTCGTCCCAGGCATCTACATCCGCCCGGACGTGCTCATGGCTCAGGTGAAATCCCTCGGGCATCCCAATTTCAGGGTGGTCCTGGATGAGTGGCACCGTCGGGGATGGGTGGTCCCCAGCGGCAGCAAGAGCCGGAATGGGAGCGTGGCCGTGCTCTCACGCAAGGCCGTGCGCCTGGACCACGTGAAACTCTTCGCCATCGAGCTACGGCCTCCCATCGAAGGGGAGCAGACCTTGGCCGCCTACGACGACCTGGCCGAGCGTGTGGCCGAGGCCGTGAACTGAAAAGGCCCCCGGAGGGGCCTTGGTCTGGTGCCGGGTGGGGCATGCCCCTCGCCCTGGCGGGCTCCCGGCGTAGACTCAGCACTTCGGCTTCTTGGGTCCTTTGCCAGCCGGGGGCATGAAAGGCATCGGCATGGCGGGCTTCCCCTTCGGGGCCGGGGGCTTGGGGGCGCTCTTGCTCATGGTGGTGCTCCTTGGTTGCGGGACGACGCCCGCGGGGTGAAGGTCAGAACCGGATGCCGATGCGGATCATGCCGGCCACGCTGAGGCGCCCACCGGCGGCGATCGGTTCCCGCACCTGGTATAGATCGGCGCCGAAACGCAGCGGCCCGGCATCGCGCTCGACCCAGGCACCGTATGTCCGGTCCGATGGGTTCCAGCTGGGGCCCGCCGCCCATTTCAGCATCTTGGACTGAGGCTTGGCGGCCTCCACTGGGATCTGAACCGCCCGAAGGATCGAGCCATCTGGACTCGAGGCCACCACCCGACGCGTGCCATCCGCCATCCGGATCACGCTCAGATCCACCGTCACCGGAGGGCAGGGCCTACTTGGTTCCAAAGCAACGGACCCGGAAGGGGGCAGCGAAGCAGGAGCGGCGGGTTGATTCGGCTGCACCACCACCTGCACCTCGTCCTCCACCGTCGCCCCGTGCGGGATCTGGTGTGGAGGCTTCACGTGGGCGTCGGGCTTCACCTCGATCACCTGGCTTCCGTCCCCCTGCTGGATGGGGGGATGGTAGACCGCCGGGGGGGCCGGCTTCGGCCTCCACAACATCCACCCGGTCCCGAGCCCCAGGGAGAACACGAGGCCCAGCGTGATCGCGCCTTTCGTGGCGTCCATCATGGCTCACCTTCCTTGTCCTGCGTTCCCGGGGCCTTGCCGCTCTGGTTCGCATTCGCACCTTTCTTGAAGAGGCCACCGGTCACGGCACCCAGGAACAGGCCCAGGGCCGTCACCCAGTTCCCATCCAGCCCGTACCGGCGAAGGGCCAGGGAGAGCCATACCGCCGTCATCAGCACGCCGAACCCGTAGGCCAGCAGGTTGACCTCCAGGGTGGGATCCTGGCTGTTGAAGGCCCGCCCCAGGTCAATCCTCCCGGTCTTCTTGAGCCATGCCAGCATCGCTTCAAACATGGGCCACCCCCGGGCTGGGCTTCCAGACGAAGAGCAGCGGGTAGTGCCGCTCCACCTGCTTCGTCTTGGGGTTCTGGATGTAGGTCTCGCCCCTGACCTCATGCCGGGGCTGGTACTCGCTGGCCTTGCACGGCAGGCCCATGTGCAGGCACCCCCGCTCGTTGATCAACTGGTCCACGCCCTCCATGAAGGTGGGGTGGTTCACGAGCGTCCGCAGGGCATCAGGGATCTGCATCCCTTCCGGGGATAGGTCAGCCGCCAGCCCTTCGATGTGGGCGCTGGTCTTCGAGACGGACCCGGCCAGCTTATTGATGTCCACCGGCTCGGTGGGGCGCCAGCCGCTGTGGATGTTCACCCGCACACCCAGGATGCCCCTGGCTTCCTCGGCCTTCGCCGCCACCTTGCGGATGTTGGCCTGGATGTCCTCCGGAGGCTCCGGGAAGGCCACGCCAGCGTGCGCGGCCGCATCGCTGTGGAGGAACTCCTTCCATTGGAAGTTCTCGGTGATGTGGGCTTCGAGGTCCAGGGCCATGGTGTGGCTCTCCTTCACTGAGCCGGCCGCCGGGCGGCACACTCATCCCGATGGCTCTCCAGATCCCGCTGGAACCGGTTGGCCCAGGTGTCGATGTCATCCGAGAGGCGGTCGATCTCCCGGCGGTGATCGTCCTTGCTCACGTACTGCTCGGCCATCAAGGCGCGGAGGTCTGATACCGCATCTGCCAGGGCCTTCACGGTCTTCGCCAGTTCGTCCCTGCTGCGGTAGTCCCGCACGAAGAAGAACCAGGCGATGGCCCCAAGCACCATGACCGTGGCCCAGTCGAAGCTGCTGAGGGAAACGAAGGTGCGCTCCGGGTCGGATGCACCCGTGGCGCCTTGGATAACTTGCAGAAGCGCGATCATTTAATCACCATTTTCTATCAGGTTGTTCATGCCTAACTAGAAGATCGCGGCTCCGCCTTGATTGATTTTACTTCTTGCTTGATCTGGTTCCACTTTTCTTTGAGGGCGTCTCGCTGGGCTGGGGGCGTAGATCGGAAGGCCGTGCCAATCTTTCGAGCCATGGCTGGGAACACCGCGGACTTCTCCTGCGGCGTCATGTCGTCCCAGATCTTCATTAAATCGTCTGCCTGGATGTTGGTAGCGTTCGAAAGACGGACGATAAGTGACTGGGCCTGGAAGTTCCGCATGATGCTCTTCTGGTCCCGGGCCGTCAGCAGGCCCTCCTTCTGGAGCTCCTCCATGGGCTTCCGGTTGCCCAGCACGAAGGCGTCCTTGGCGATGCGCAGCTGGGACTCCCGATCCCCCTTGGTCTTCTCGATGACCCGGGGCATGCGGTCGGCCAGCATCTCCACCAGGCGGTTCTCGGCCTTCGTGTTGACGTTCTCCTGTTTCGGCTTGGTCAGGCCTGCGGCCGGAAGGATCGACTTCCACCCACCCTGCACGTCCCACTTTTCCGCCGACTGGACCAGGGAGATGGGCGAGAGCTCCAGCAGGGCGGCCTTGCCCAGGTCCTCGAGCGTCTTCTTGGGGTGCCCCTCGGTGATGGGCGTGTAGACCTGCTGGCCCCGCCAGTCCTTGTTGCCCCCGAATTTCACCAGGGCGTTCAGCCAGGGCGCCTTCTTCCCCCACAGGTACTGCATGGCGGGCGAGAAGTTGAAGTGGCTGGACTCCGCCGTGATGTAGAGGATGTCCTCGATCTCCTTCATGTAGCTGGCGAACTGCCGGCGCTCGGGCTTCCCGTACTTGTCCATGCGCCCGGTGCGGAAATGCCGGAGGTCCTGAAGGTCCTTCGGCGGCTCCCCCGTGAAGATCCAGGTGAGCAGGCCTGACAGCAGGCCCACCATCGCCACGACGGCGAAGGTCTGGGCCATGTTGTAGGTGAACCAGCGGTTGTGCCCGAACTCGCCCGCCATCCGATCGCGGTGCGCGCGCGCGTCATCGAGAAACTTCTTGGCCTCGGGGTCGCTCGTCATCGTCGAGGCCAGGGCGCGGGCCGCCCGCGGGGCCATGGCCAGGGTGTCCTGGCCGGCGCCGAGGATCATGCGCCAGGAGCCCACATCCCAGCCCACGGCCCGGAAGGACAGCTGCATGACCTGCTTGGTGAAGGCGTGCCAGTGCAGGTTGTCGTAGGTCATCTGGCCCATGCGGTCTTCCACGTGGTCCACCACCTTCCGGGCCACCCGGTCAATCTGGGCTGGCGTGGCATCCTCCGGCAGCCGGGCCATCTCGTCCGCGAAGAGCTGCGCCATGGTCCCCAGCTTCATGATGGGCACGTAGACCTTCATGATCGGGGCCGCGAGGGCTTCCACCAGGGCGAACGGGGCTGCCATGGTGCCCTTGCCGGCGGCGATGGCCCGTTCCCAGACCTCCTTGCCGCGGCTGCGCTGGTAGACTCCATCCTTCCCCAGCATGGCCTCCAGCACGCCGGAACCACCCAGGGCCGTGCGCCAGGCATCCATGAACTGCTTGGTGAAGCCGGCCTCGTACTCCGTGTCCATGGAGACCCGGCCGCCACCGCGGATGAACATATCCCGCAGGGGTTTGAACTCGGGCGGGCAGTCCTCGGAGAGCAGGGCCTTCCGGAAGTCCAAGCCCTCCTTGAAGGTTTCGGCCACCGAGACGGGCAGGGCAGCCCCCTTCAGAATGTCCAGAAGCCCCTCCGGATTCCCATCCCGGATGATTTTCATCATGCCGCGGCTGAGGCTCCCGGCCGCGCCCTCAATGGTGATGAAGGTGGCGTGGAACCCGGAGAGCCCGAGCTGACCCATGTTGAGGAAGTTGTTGGCCCTCCGGACAAACCGGTAGGGCGTGCGCAGCAGGGTCCCGTCCAGGCCTGGGGAGAGGTAGTTGTTGAAGATCCGGGCCACGGCCGCAGGGGCGTAGTAGCTGCCGTAGGTGATCTTCGAGCCAGGGAGCAGTGGCTTCCCCTCAAACCTACCCGTTTCCGGGCTCTTCACGAGGGCTGAGCGGATGCTGGTGATCTCCGCGATGCGGTCATCCAGCTTGACGAAGCCCTCGGGCGGCGTCTGGATGGCCTTGTAGTACCGGATGATCTTCGCACCGCCAACCCGCTCCTTCTTGAAGGCATCGAGGATCTGGTGGGCTGCGACGAACTTCTGCATATCGAAGTGCCGGGCCAGGAAGAGGTCAATGGGGTTCCAGGAGGCCGGTTCCAGGCCCCGCTCCCGCACCGCCTCGGAGAGGTAGGGGATGGAGCGGTGTTTGGCCCAATCCTGCCGCCCGGCCATGGGCCGCTTGGCATACTCCTCTAGGAATGGCCGGGCCTTCTCTGGCTTGGCGTACATGTGGGGGAAGTAGTTCTCGATGTAGTTGAGGCTCTTCCCGGTCGCAACCACGTCCAGGTAGTCCTGCTCCAGGGTCTTCCGCATGAAGTTGATGGCGTCTGCGATCTTTGGGTCCTCGATGGTGGAGAGGTCTTCCTTCCCCTCCAGCACATCGAAGAGGTCCAGCACCTGGTCCTTGGTCATCCCCGCCATGGCTTTGTGGGCATGCTCGAGCACCTTCCGCGCGCGCGCGTCCTGCAGGTGCAGCTGGGCCAGCTTCCCGCTGTGGATGTCCGCGGCCCGCTGGCTCATCTCATTGATGGTCGCTGGCGCCACGACGGCCTTGAGCATGTCCTTTGCCCCGCGCAGGGCCTCCCCGACCGGGCCGCGCGCGATGGCCTGGACCACCTTGGCCGGCGCCGTCAGGAGCTCCACGGCTGCGGCGCCACGCTCACCCTCGCGGGGACGCACCCACCCGGGCCTGGGTTCCGAGACAGAGCGCACCGGGGCGGCTTTGAGGTAGGTGTCCAGGCTGGCCTTGGCTTCGGGGTTATCCGGGATGACCACCTTGTACTGGGCGCCGTACTGGCCCTGGAACTGCTCCATGCGCCAGCCCTGGTACTGCTGGACCAGGGCGTGCATCGCGCTCTGGTGGGGCACTCCGTCGAGCACCGCGAAGTACTCGCCGCTCCGGCGCACGGGCTGCACCCGGAAGCCGTTGGCCAGGGAGACGATCCGGCCATCCCGGAGCACAGAATCCAGCACTCCCGATCCCTTCATGTCCCGCAGGGCCTTCTGGCTGGCATCCAGAGCCTTCTCGGCGCCGATGCGCTGGAGCACTTCGGTCAGGCGGGACTCGGGGATGAGGCGCCCCATGGCCGTGTTGCCGTTCGAAAGCCGGATCCGGCCCACCTCCATGGGGAGGTTCGCGGGGAACCGGTTCCAGATGTTGAGCATGGCCCCCGTGATCATGTGGAAGTTCTTGGTGGCCGTGTCCCCGTTCTCCTGCTTGTAGGCCTCCCAGGCCTCCTTGGCCTGCTGCGGGTCCAGCTGCTCCAGCTTCTCGAAATCGAGGTTGCTGCGGTAGGCGATGGTGGTCGGGCCGGCCAGCTTGTAGTGCTGGATCACGGTCCCATCCGGCTTCATCTCGGCGCGACCCTTCGTGATGGCGAAGGGGATCTTGCGCTTGGGATCCTGGTAGAACCCCTCGAAGTCGCGGCTCTTCTGGTTGATCTTGTCGAAGTCCAGGTAGTTCACCTTCTGCCGGGCCTCGATCTTCTGGTAGACCGTCTTCGCCCCGGTGTCCTCGTCCTTGTAGAAGGGGTCCTCCTCCACCACCTTGGCGCTCACCACGGGGATGTTCTGGAGGCCCTTTTCCAGCAGGCCCGCCTGCTCGTCCAGGTGGTACTGCTCCTCGATCCGGTGGGCCAGGGAGTCGAACGTGGCGTTCTGCTGGTCCACCGGCAGGGCCAGCACGCGGTTCAGGAACTTCTTCATGGGCGGCCGTTCCAGGAGCGGCATGCCCTGGTGGTCCCGGAGGTGCAGGCCGGTCGCGTCCTCGAACTCCGCCTCGGAGAGGCTGTCCCCGTTGGGGAGGGGGATGGGGCCCTGCATGATCTGGTCGTACCAGGCAGAGAGGGCCCGCAGGGCGGTGGGGCTCTCCAGGTTGTCCTTCTCGGTGAAGAGGCTGGCGCTGGCCTGGCGCTGGCCCTTGGTGAGGGCCCCCAGCTGGGAGATGCGGCGGGCGATGGTGGAGGTGAACCGCTTGTGGCCGCCCAGGTCGGTCGTGACCAGCACATACTCCGGGGCCTGGGCCTGGTTGGTGCGGTGGGTGCGGCCGAGGCCCTGGATGGCGTCCGCGGCGTTCCACCCGCCCTGCAGGACGTAGTGGATGCGCTTGGTCCGGTTCTGGGCCGTGTTGTCGGCATGGAAGCTCATGCCGGTGTTGGCCGCCTTGGAGAAGATGAGGATGCGCTTCTGGTCGCCCATGAAGGCGTTCTTGTCTGCCTCCACCTGCTTGTCGGTGCGCTTCTCGATCTTGGCGGTTCCATCCGGCAGGAAGACCCGCCGTTCGCTTCGGCCCGTGATCTCCGTCACCTTGTCCGTCCCGAACTCCTTCAGGATCTCGTCCAGGGCGGACCCGGGCAGGTTGAGGGTGGCGATCTCGGCGATCAGCGCGTCCCGCTTGGCCACGGCCTCGGGATCCTCCACGGGGTTCCCGGCGGCATCCCGGACCACCTGCCAGAACTTGTTCCCGTGGTCGTCCTCCACCTCCTCCAGGGCATTCACGGGGAAGCCGGACTTTAGGAAGCCGATGAGGATGTCCTTCGGGCTGAGGTCCAGGGCGGCCACGTCCATGTCCTCGCCGGTTTCCTTAGCCCGCTGGGTGGCCTCTTCGATGGACCGGCCCTGGCGGGCCTCCCCGGTCTCGGTGAGCTGGACGACGACGCTGTGGCCTGCCTCGAGGGCCTTCTGCATGTCGGCGAAGGCGGAGGGCAACGTGAGGCTGGTGAGCAGGCTGTTGAAGAAGGCCTGCTGCTGCCCGTAGAACTTGGAAAGGGCCGCCCCCTTGGCCTTGCCGGAATTCTTGCCGCCGGTCATGTCCTCGATGACCTGGTGGACGTTCTCCAGCACCTTCTGCCAGGCCCCCGCGGCCGTGTTGTAGGCCACGGTCTGGTCCGACGACAGCCGATGCTCCAGGGTCCGGTAATTGACGCCGTGGTAGCTGAGGTTCCGGGCGATGTAGAGGCCTCGCGCCTTCAGGTCACGGGCCACCAGTTCCATGCCGGCGAGGCCCGCGTTGTCCACGGCCGCCAGGAGATCCGCCGCCCGGTCGAAGGATTTGCCTTTCCCCCAGAGGCCCAGGCGGTCCAGGAAGGCCAGCTGGGAGGGGTCGCTGGCCACCGTGGCGGTCACGTAGACCACCCGGGCCTTCGGGAACATGCGCTGGATCTCCATCATGCCGGTGGCCGTCTGGGAGGGCTTCGCCTTTCCGCGGCTGGTTCGGGCCAGGCCGAGGTTCGAGGCCAGGTGGGCCTCGTCCAGCACGATCGCGCCGTCGAAGTCGGGTCCGAGCCATTCCTGGAGCTGGAGCTTCCGCGCCCCGGGAACCTCGCCCTTCTCGCCCGTGACCGCGGCGTAGGTGCCGAAGAGGACGCCCTTCTCCACGGGGATGGGCGCCACTGTCTTGGCGCCCTTGGCGCCCTCGGTGGCCTTGATCTTGGAGAGGTCGATGAGGTGGTCCGGATGGCCTCCGATGCCGGTCCAGTCCCGCGTGGCATCCCGAAAGAGGTCGGTGTTCTTCGAGAGCCACACCGCCTTGCCGCCCCCATGCCCGGCGTTCAGGGTGGACATGATGAAGCCCGCGATCTCGCGCCCCTTGCCGACACCGGTCCCGTCGCCGATGAGGAAGCCCTGGCGCCGGCCGTCATCCAGCATCTGGTTCGTGGCCTGGGTCGCGTAATAGTCCGCCTCGAGCTGGGCCTCCGACAGCTTGCCGGTCTTGATCATCTCCTCCGGCAGGTGCAGCTTCGTCGTGGGCCGGGCGTCCGGCAGGTCCACCGCGGACATGGCCTGGGACTCCACCAGGTCGCCCAGGTGAGGCTGGGAGCCCGGGAAGGAGACCTTCGAAGGCCGGTAGTTGGCGAAGACCGAATCGGGGTTCTCGTCGGCCTCTGCGGCGCGTGCCGGGGCCTTGAGGGTCTGCGCCTGGACCGGGGCTACGTGGTCATTTTGAACGTCCAGGCCTCCTGCCCCTCCAGGATGTTCAGGAGTTCGGACAGGTTCTTGCACTTCCCCGCCTCGGCCGCCAGGTTCGCCGGCAGGTACTGGTCCAGCGTTTCCGGGCCGTACGGGGGCAGCCCCTCCACCTTCGCCTGCTTCGGGTCCCACGCCAGGGGCCACATGAACGGGCGCAGCGCCTCCGCGAAGGCCTCCGGGCTTCCCGCTTCCGCCAGCCGGGCGATTCGCGGCAGCACTCGGCTGTCCTGGTCCCCCCTGGGATTCCAGTGGTTTAGGCCCTCGGCCACCGCCTGCGTCAGCGGCTGGCTGCTGGACAGCACCGGGAGCCCCTGCAGCTTCAGGAGCCGGGCCGCCGCTCGGTTGAGAGGAAAGGCTTCCAGGCTGGTCACCAGGTCGGTCATTGCGGACCCCCTTCAAAAGATCGGCCAATTCTTCCAGATTGGCAACTTTGCCCGTGATGGGCTTGGCCCCAGGAACGGGGGGAACCTTGTCCATGACCAGCACCACCGAGTCGAAGGTGGTGCCGTACTTGCGGTAGGCCTTCCCGTCCACGCCCACCAGGGCCCGGATCGTCACGTTGGGGTCGGCCTGGAGGCGGCTCTGGTAGGCCCGCCAGGCGGCGCCCTCCATGTCGCCCATGATCGCCACTAGGCGCCCGCCAGGGACCAAGGAGGCCAGGGCCGCGTCGATGTGCTTCACCCCTTGGGCCGAGTCCCGCTTGCCATGGACCTTCCCCGAGGTGCTGGAGAAGGGCGGATTCATCAGGACTACGGTGGGCCGGGCCCCTGCCTTCTGCAGGTGAGCGTGGATGAACCGGGCATCTTCCGTCCGGATGGATTCCCAGCCGGGCAGGGCCTCCAGGAGCTTGGCCCGGCGCGCCCGGTCGAACTCGTTGACCATCACTCGGGCCCCAGCCAGCCGCGGGAAGACCGAGATGCCGCCGACGCCGGCCGAGGGCTCCAGCACCAGGTCGGAGGGCTGGACCTTCCCGACCCACGCCACGACGGCCGCGTAGAAGGGGGGCGTGCTGTACTGCTGGAACTCGTTGGCCCCGGCCTCCCGGTGGGTCTGGGTGGGGAGCTTCGAGACGAGCCCTTCCAGGTTCTGGATCACGTCCTCAATGGGGACCTGCTCCACGTTGAACTGCTCGGGGTGGGCCAGGATGTGGCGGTTCAGGCCGAGTTCCATGGCGTCGTAGAGGTCCTTCTGCGAGGGCTGGCCATGGAAGAACTGGGCTGCCAGGCGGCGCAGGCCCACGTTGTCCAGTTTCTCGCCGGCCAGGGCCCGGCTCACCACCGCATCACCCAGCTGCTGGTAGGGGTAGGCGAAGTGGTCGGGGGCCGTGCCGGCCAGGGCCCGGGCGCCCGTCAGGATGCCGGGGCGGCCTACTCCAGGTTGCCGCTGTCCAGGCGTTTCCGGTACTGGTCCACTTCCTCTGGAGACCGGCTGTTCTCCTGGCCCCAGGCCTGCGCCCGTTTCTTGTTCTGGAGTGCCCGTTCCCCCGCCAGATGCTCCTTGGCCTCGTTCTGGTGCACGATCTCCATCACCCCGTCCTTGAACGACTGGCTCTCGAACACCTTGGAGAGATCGTAGGGCGTTGGTAACCTCGGGGTCGAACCGCTTAATGTATTCGGGGTGGATTCGGGCATCTTGGGTATCCCTCGTGTCAGTGTAGGCTTTGGCAGCTCTCCCTGCCAATTCAAGACCATTGATTGGCTTACCCGCTCGGTCTATGTAGCCCAACTTCCCCGCAGCAATGGTGGCTTCCGGGCCGTGGGCATGCAGGTTTGCCACCTCCTGGTGGGGGGCCCCTGTCCGGTTCTCGATCACGCGGAAGTTCACGCCTGGGGTCTGGGCGAACCGACCCACCAGTTTTGGGAACAGGCCTGTAGCCTGGGACAAGCCCATTTCCGAGGTGTCGAAAGGGGATAGGCCTCGCCCTTCCCGGCGGGTTCGAAGCATGAGGCTCTTGACCGCATCCTCAACCGGCCGCTTCACGAAGAGGACATCCACGGCGTAGCCCTTGGCCCTGGCGGCGCGGATGACCTTGTCCACGTCATTGATGTTCCGCCCAGGGGTATCAATCACGCCTTTGACGTGCTCTGCTCCGGGTTCCCTCAGAAGGGCCTGAGCCACAGTGGACTTGCCATTGCCTGGCGCCCCCATGGTGATGAGGAAGTGCTCTCCTGCCTTTGCAGGCTGCTCCAAGGTGTTCTTCAGGAGCGTCTTGTAGAGTTTGGAGGAATGGTCCTCGTAGAACATTTCCTGTTCTGGATCCGACCATTTGAAGTTGTTGAACAGGTCATAGTGCTCGGGGTGGTCACCCTTAAGGAGCATGTCCAGTACGTCACCGTCCAGGATCTTCCCGCCCATGGTTTCGGGGATGGACTGGTAGAGCTTCAGGAAGGCGTCGGGGTTCTGCGCCAGGGACTCGGCACGCTTCTCCAGATAGGCCCCGGTGTCCATGCCTGGCTGCCAACGAGGAAGGGTGAGGCCGAGGCCTTGGGCTTTACCCTGGACCCAGGTCTCGTCCATAGCCGTGTGCGTGTGGCTCTCGGGAGGCGCGGCCGGGGCTGTACCGGAAGAAGATACTTCGGGTACAGGTTGTTCCGTTTGGGTTGGCAGATCCGCAGGTGTCGTGGCGTGGCCCGAAGGCTGGAGGGCCTGGACCTGGGCCGGCGTCGGGGCTGGTTCCGGTACAGGTTGTGCCGATTGCGGTACAGGTTGTGCCGCCTGGGCAACCTGTAAGGAATCCTTACCAGTTGGGCCAGAGGCGGCCCCAGGAGGCGCGAGAAGGGGGTGCTCGGGCGCCACGTAGCCCAGCCGGTCCTTCGCGGCCTGGAGCAAATCTTCCGCCTCAATGGCGTCCTGCTGGGCCTCCTCCACATGGGGATGCTGGGCCGCCCGAGCGGCCATCTGGTCAGAGAGTCCCTGAAGCTGCTGGACCTGCTGGGCCAGAATGGCTACTTCCGGGGCTTCGGCGGGGGCTTGAGGGCCAGGACCTGCGGCAGGGTTGTCGGGTCCGGCGTTGCCCGGCGCGGGAACTCCTGGATGATTGGCCGGGGCAGCACCGGGGAGGATGGGGGCTGGGAGGGGCGGGGCGCCGGGCGTTTGGCCTGCACCCGGGAGAGGCCCGCTCCCGCCTTCTGGAGCTGGGACCGGCGGTCCTCCGGCGAGGGAGGCAGGGGCAGGGGCTTCTGGGGAGCTTTCGCCACGGGGGGCCTCCGGGGAAGGGGTGGGGGTGTTGACCCGGCCGGTGCCCAGAGCCGCGTCCAGTTTTCCCTGCTTCAGGAGCTGGTCGCGGAACTTCCTGGCCACGCGCAGGGCCTCGGTGATGGAGCCGTTCACCTTGTCGAAGGCCTGCCGGTCGTAATTCTCGACGCGGTTGCCCTCGGGGCTCACGGTGATGGTGTTCTGCATGTCCCCCTCGGTCTTGCTGAGGAGATCCTTCTTCGCCTGCAGGTCTGCGATGTACCCGTCCACGCCCTGCGGATGGTCCAGGGCCAGCTGCCGGTAGCCGGCGGCGCGCATCTCCTGCGGCACATGGAGGAGGCCGAAGGCCAGGCCCGTGGCCAGGGCCTGCTGGGTTCCATCGAAGACGCCCCGCTCCGGGTCCCAGGTCAGCTTGTCGATCAGGTTGCCGCCGTAGGTCAGGGTCAGGCCCATGCCTGTGTTCTTGGCAAGGGAGTTCACCGTGGCGGCCACGGCCGGGTTGGTGGTCTGGAGGCTCGGCACGAGCTTGAAAGCCGTCATCAGGGCCACGTCCTTGGCCGCCTGGAGCCCGCCAGCCGCCAGGGCCTTCCCAGGGCTGGCGCCCTTGTCCAGTGCCTCGTTCATCGTGTTGCCGGCGCTCTGGGTGGCGAAGCCGGCCGTGCCGAGCACGCCGAGGGTCGGCACGGACATGCCCACGTTGCCGAGGAAATCCGCGGCCTTCCCGACGCCGGTCTGCGGTGCCGTGTCCCGTAGAATCTGCTGTGCCTCCGTGGGCCGCAGGGACTCCCCGGCCTGCTCCAGGGCCTGGGATCCGGTGAGCTTTCCTGCTTCCCGGATCAAGCCGCTGGGGGTGTTGGCCAGGGTCACAATGGGCGTGGCCGCGCCGTGGGCTGCCCCCTCGATGATCCGCTGGGTCACACTCTTGCGTCGCGCTTCGTCCTGGGCCAGCGTCTCTTGCCAGGCCTCGGGGGACATGCCGCTGAGGGTTCCGACCTGGTAGTTTTCGGCATCCTCCCGGGACATTCCCTGGGCCACCAGCTTCTCCACCAGGGCCTGGTGGGCGGCCTTCGCCTGGTCGATGGCGCCCTGAAGGGCCCTGGGAGGTGCCTGGAGGGGGCTATCGCCTTCGTTGGCCGCGAATCGCGGGATGCCGGCCGTGGAGGGCATGTCGGCCACGGCGACGGGAGCAGTCACGGCATCCGGGTTGAAGTCCGGATTGAACCCTGCGTTGAAAGGTTTGGCCTCGGCCGTAGCCTTGGCATCCGGGTTGAAGTCCGGATTGAACCCTGCGTTGAAAGGTTTGGCCTCGGCCGTAGCCTTGGCGTCAGGGTTGAAGTCCGGATTGAAATCAGGGTTGAAGGACATATCTTCCTTCTCCTACTGGACCGGAACCCAGGTGCCTTTGGTGTTCGACCATGCGAGCGCATTCCCCTGCTGATCCGTCTTGAACCAGACGCCCGTCTTCGGGTTCTTCCAGTTGCCAGACTTGGGGTCCTGCTGGAAACCGAGGCCCTTGAAGTCGGGTGCCGCGGGGTTGGCGCCAGGCTTTGGTGCTGGTGTGCCGGGACCACCCGGGGACTGGGTGAGAGGGGACTTGCCCAAGACATCTCGAATCGTCTGGGCCAAATCAGAGGCCGTGAAGAGGCCCCCTCCCTTGTTGATCTCCAGAGCAGCCCTGGTGGCCTGCCAGTAGTCCTTGTTCTGCCGGTTCGGATCCATGGCCCACTGCATGGCCTCGGCGTCGTCCTTGAACCCCCCTGGTTGGCCGATCCTGCTCTGAGCCCATTGATAGAGCCACCGCTTGTCGGTGAGCTTTCCAGCCCCACCAGAGCCCAGGGAACGTGCCTTTTGCAGGGCCGCGGCATCCTGGTTCTGCCAGTGGTTGGTCTGGTCATTCCAATGCGCCGCCTGGGCATCCACCTTGTTCTGGGCCGTGGTGTTCTTCTGGCCCATGGCCTGAGACCAGGAGATCCAGTGCAGCGCCTCTTTTGGGTCCGTCTGGAGCGCATAGAGCATCTGCTGGGTCACGTGGACATGAGGGCCCTGGGTCGGGTTCTCCTGATCGTCAGGAGCTCCACCCGTGTAGACCGAGTAGGTGGGGTTGTTGGGATCCTGTTCCACGTCATCAGCCAAGCCAATGCTATGGATCTGCCCGAACAACCCCGACTGGTTGAGCATCTGAGCCGCTGGCCCGAACTGGCCCATGGTGATCGCCCGGCTGGCGTTTGCCACACCCATGAGTGCCTGTCCCTGGCGGGCCTGGATGGCGAGTGTGCTGTACTTCCGCTGGAGGTCTCCGCGCCCGGTCTTCCCGGCGATGTCAGCCAACTGGCTCAGGCGGTCCGCGTCGGTGGCGCCATCAACCGGCGTGTCGCCGATCTGCTGCTCCTGAAGCGTCCGGTCCATCTGGTTGTTCTGGAAGTTCCACACCTTCTGCGACTGGTCGTTCTGGGCCTGCATCTGGTCCAGGCGCGTGCGGTCGAAGGCGCCCTGGGTCTGCCCCTGAACGAAGTTGGCCGAGCCCTGGCCCAGGGCGGATCCAGCGAGCATCATGCCGAGCGAAGCCATGGCGATCTCCTACGTGTCGCTGGGGCCAGCGAGGGGGCTGTTCCCGAGGAAGCTGGTGTAGTTCCCGGAGGACACTGGGCCTGACGGGATCTGGTTCAGGTTCGAGGCGAAGAGGGGGGACGCAGAAGGAACAGGCGTCGGTCCACCAAGCAGGCTGGGGTCAATGGTCGTGCTGCCGGCCCCGATGGGCGAAAGCGAGGACCAGTCCATTCCGCCCACCGTTCTTGCATCCACCGTCGGGGTGGGAGCCTGGTTCCCCAGCGCATAGCCGAGAGCGCCCAAGCTGGAGGACAGACCCTGCCCGGCGCCCGCCGCAAGGTTCCCGTAGAGGCCCGCCTGCTGCCCGTAGAGCCCCGCCATATTCAGGTTCCCCTGCGAGGCGAACCCGGCCTGCTGCGGCATCTGCTTGCCCATGGCCAGCACGGACTGGCGCAGGGCATCCCGAGCCTGGAGCCCCTTCGAGAAGGCATCGCTCAAGGTGTAGGCGCGCGCGTTCTCCAGGTTGTTGTGGGTGTCGAGGCCGGACCCCAGCATGCCATTCCGCGACAGGTTGACCGTGTTGTTCCGGCCGGCCTGGTCGAAATTGGACTGGATCCTGGCCCAGTTCGGGCCCAGGTTCAGGGGCTGCTCGGAACTGGCCTGCTGGATGAGCTGCTGCTCCAGCGGTCCGTACATCCGCTGGTAGTCGGCGTACTGCTGCTGGCGGAAAGCCTGGTCTGAAGCCAAGGCGCTCTGCTGCAGGTCGAGGGCCCTCTGCTGGCCCTTCGCGGCGTTGTTGGCAGACCACGCGCTGATTAGGACGCCTGCTCCGGCGGCTGCGGCTGGCATACATCCTCCACTCGGAAAGAACCGTCTTCCCCGAAGTGGATAGCGAGGCCTCCGACCGTGAGGCTATCCATGCCGCACACCTCGACGGGCAGGTAGCCCTGGAGGCGCGCATGCTTGTTGTAGACCGAAACCGCCTTGCCCATGAACCCCTTGCTGGAGACGAGCATCAGGGCGCCGAAGAGGCGCCTCTGGTAGTCGTCCATGGCGAGGACGGCCAGTTCCGGCGGGCAGAACTGGTCCAGGGTGGTGTCGAGGTAGGGCCACCGCTCGATGGAGAGCTGGTAGCTCCGAAGCTGGGAGGCATCGGCCACCCGGATGAATCCCACTTGCCGCGTGAAGAGGTCCGCGGCCTTGTTCTCGATGGGAACCTTCGTCAGGATCTCCATGCACCCCGTCTCGGCGAACACGAACCGAAGGGTGTCCTGGACGATCGCCTCAGAGGCCTTGCCCCGAAAGGCACCAAGGATGCAGGTGTGCACCTCGAAGGTGCCTTCCGAGAAAGGATCCAGGATGATGCAACCGCCGCCGCTGGGCTCCAGCAGGACGAACACGCGCTCGAAAGCAGGGGAGATGTCGAGGATGCCCAAGTCTTTCCCCATGGTCGCCCACCGGTAGACTTCCTCGTGGTTCAACACGCGGTTGATCTCGGGAATGTCTTCGCGGTTCGCCAGTCTGAGCATCGTGTCCGCCCTGGATTCACTTCACGGAACGAAGTATATCCTTGTGGCTATTTTAGGCATAGGCACAAGGATGGCTAGGGGCTATCTGGTTCTCGGCCAGAGTTGCCCGCGCTTGGGGCGGCCAGACGCATCCCGCCAGAACACCGTCATCTTCACCGCCGAGAAGGCCTGCATGTGCGTGGCCACGGCTACCAGGACGCGGCCCGCGCGGGGCTGGGCCTGGACATAGGCGATGGGCCGCCAAAGGGGGGGTGCGACCTGGGCCCGCGACGCAATCAGACCCACCAGGACGGGTGGCGGTTCCGTGGGCAGAACCACCTGCCCCATGGAGTAGATCCCGGCCAGGTAGGTGATAGCTTTCGTGGGCGTGGCCATGCTACACCGGCTTGGTGGGGCCGCAGCAGACGCCCGCCGCGCCCACCTTCAGGAACCAGGTGACGGGCCGAACGGCATGGCCCACGAAGTGCCGGGTCGCTGTGGTGCCGTTCGCTGCTCGCGTGATGCCCGTGGGGGAGTTGCCCGACAGGCCGGTATAGGTGAACTCCTCGTTGCCAATGATGAAGCCGCCACCTGTGGGGCTGAGCCCGGTGACATCGCTCAGCAGGAAGGTGGTGTAGGCCGTGGTGGCATCCAGGGCCTGCTGAAGGGTCGGGGTGCCCGTGGCCAGCAGGTCCACCGCCATAGCCGCTGTCTCGTTGGGTTCCGAGCCGTTCCACTGGTAGAGATCCGGGAGGTTGATGCGCGAGAAGAACCGCACCGAGGACTGCTGCGGGCGGGCCATAGAAAAGCTGGGTAGTCCCACGGTTTCCAGTTTGAATACGGAATCCCAGGCGGTCCCTGCCCCCACAATCCCACCAGTGAGGAGCGCATATTGATCGAACAGGTTGTAGCCATAACTACTTACGGCATAGGCTCCCGTGCAATCCATGAAGACGTTTGGCGCACCAGCTCCCGAGAATGGGTGCCACTCTGCCGTGGTGTCGTTCCAGTTGGAAAGCATCGTGGCCACGCCCGTGTTGGCCACGGCCATATTCCCATATCGGGTGCCCACGGCCCATAGATGCGTGGTGTGGACCTGACCAATCCCCCCCGCCGTGCGCGAGCCCACCAGCAGCTCGATGGGGGTGCAGTAGGGCGAGGAGGGGCACACCGCCAGCGCCTTGGCATGCTCGGCGTACGTGGCGAAGATGGGCCCCGTGTTCCCAGCGAGACACTTGGTGCTGAGTGAGAAGCTGCGAGAGAAAACATCCATGTAATAGACGAACCCGTTGGTCAGGTCCGTGGTGACGCTGTACCCGTGCGTCCGATCCACCCGCGCCCAGTCCGACTGGGCCCCGGCCTGCACCGGGATGCCCTGGACCGCCACGGTCACATTGGCTCCTGTCACGGCGACAGCCGCCGCGATGGTGGCGCGGGTGCCAATCAGCGTGTCCGTCCCGTTGTGGGTATAGGTCCAGCCGGTGATGGTGGGATCGGCGCTGTCCATCAGCGCGTAGTAGAGCGAGCGCAGGTTGTCGTTCGCCGTGCTGCCGCTGCTGCCGACCGCGCCCTGCACCGTCACCCCGCCAATGGTGACGCCCGCCTGCACGGCCCCGCCCGTGAGTGCCGTCAGGCGGAACTGCTGGGGAAAGGCGTCCGCGATGCAACCCTGGTAGCTGCCGAGGGTGATGGTGGTGTTGTTCGGGAAGTAAATCCGACTGACCTCCCGGAATTGGCTGGTGCCGATGGGCTCCGT
Source organism: Acidobacteriota bacterium (assembly GCA_021833665.1). Taxonomy (GTDB): domain Bacteria; phylum Acidobacteriota; class UBA4820; order UBA4820; family DSQY01; genus JAKAJA01. The sequence continues at coordinate 5,408 of JAKBES010000002.1, read as the reverse complement.
AGCGGGCGGGATGAGGTCGGAGTACCCCCCCAATCCATCCACCTGGGCGAGCAGTTGCCAGCCGTTGGCCGTGAGGTTGCCCACCAGCGTGTTCTGCATCTGGACGATGCTCGCCCCGAGGGGAATCAGGTCGAGGTAGGTGGCGAGGTAGGTGGACATGGGGGCTCCTAGGTTAGTTGCACGGTTTTGATCTGGCCTGAACTCAACATGACTTTAAGTGATAAATCCCCATCACCCATTAGTTGCAACTGTCTTATACTGGTGTAACCATTACCACCATTTGCCGTGATATATAGGCGATAATACAAATAAGCCGTTGTGTTGGATGTGTTAAATGATGTTGGTGTATTAATAACCCACGATGCGCTGGAAACTGATTGGGTATCGAGATCAACCCACGTGGTTCCATCGTTGCTCCCCTGGAGTTTCCAGGCCGTAGGAGAACGGGATGGGAAGTTGTCTGCACTCCAAGGTGTTATTTGATATGATTTGATAACCACGGGTGATACAAACTGATATTTGATCCATGCGGGCAACGCAGTCCCGTTATTGATCCATCCATTGTATGATCCCGAATTAAAGGCGCACCATGGTGGCGTCGCTGAATAATAATCATTGGCGCTAACTACACCCGAAGGCGCGGTTAAACTGGTCATATTGGGGACAAAGTTCGTAGTACCTGGTGCTGCAAACAGTTGGATTACTCCGGCAACACCAACCCCAGGAGCAACCCCAGAAGGGATCGCCAGCACTCCTGTCGCACTTGGATCCGCCGTCGCACCATTGATGAGGGCATTGGGCGACAGAGACGCGCCGCCCCCGCTCCCCGCAGGCCCCACCAGCGACACACCCGCCGGCCATGCGCCCGCGGCCTTCGGGCCAAAGAGATAGTGACTCGTCGTATTGATCCAGAAGTCTCCATCGGTGCCATCCGCCGCCGTGGGATCCACGGTGCCGGAGCGGACCATGCTCCCTGCCGGGCCGGGGATGCCCTGGGCTCCTGGATCTCCCTGTGGGATTGTGAAGTTGAAGATCGCCGCTTCGGGCGTCCCGCTGTTGGTCACGGTGGCGGCGCTGCCCGCCGCGCCCGTGGTGACGGTGCCGATGCTGGCGGTACCCGAGGGGCCCTGGGTGCCGGGATTACCCTGCACACCCTGGATACCCTGAATCCCTTGGATCCCCTGAATCCCCTGGGGGCCGATCAGCGACACACCCGATGCGGGCCATGCGGCATTGGCCTTCGGGCCCCAGATCGTATTGGTCGCCGTGTTCAACCAGAAATCACCATTCACGCCGTCCGTCGCCAACGGGTCACGGGCGCCAGAGAGAACCGTGTTGCCAGCCGGTCCCGGAACGCCCTGGATCCCGGGAGCCCCATCCCGACCTGGGTTCCCTGTTGGTCCCTGGGGCCCGCTGGGCGCGGTCTGCTCCTGGGGCAGCACGGCGAAATCCAGCGACACGGGCCCAAAGTAGCCGTTCTCCATCAGGGTCACGGCGATGTAGGCGGTCTTCGCCAGGGGCGCATCCTGGTTGTTGAAGAAGGGCACTGGGCTGAACTCGATCTCGAGGTAGTCCGGCTTGTAGGTGGCCACCTCGCCCATGATCCCGTGCCCTGGGATCGGATCCTGGGTGTAGGGCCTCGTTTGATCCGCGAGGCGTGCAGCGGCGGTGGAGTAGACGCGGACCCAGGCATCGTGGTCCGTCTTCACGGAGATCATGTCGCAGCTCTCGGTGAACTCCACCTCCACAAAGGCCGTCTGGTAGAACCCGATGTCCTGCGTCACCTTCGACACGTACTTCCGGCCCTTCGGGGCCACGTAGGTCACCGAAGGAGCGGGGGAAACCCGGCCGAGGGCGGCGAGGTTCGAGGTTGCGGCACGCCCCACATTGCCCGATTCAATCCCCCGGAGACGCCGTTCGATCTCCTGGAAGATCCGCGTCAGTTCAACCTGCTGCGTGGATTGGGGGATGAGGCTCTGGCTCAAGCGTCACCCCCATCCATCAATTCGAAGAACACCTCGTAGCCCGTGAGCTTCCCCTGGTGCGCGATGAAGATGTCAATGTCGTAGCCGATGCCCAAACCGCGCGGGATGTTAAGCCGGCGCGGTCGGTTGGGCGCTTCCTGCGCGAAGAGCACTCCTGAAGCTACGAGACGATCCTGGATCCAGACCAGCACCAGGGCGCGACCTTCTCCGTTGATCTCGACCGCCTGGTACCGCTTGAGAAGCCCTGGGTCTGGCTTCCCGATGGGGCCCGTGCGGATGGAGAAGGGGATGGGCTGCCCTTCCAGGGGTGATAGTTCCGCCAGCTTCATGGATGAGGTGAGCCCCACATCCAGAAGATTGGTGGTGTCGTTCGTCTTGGAAAGCTGGCAGGCCTGCAAGTTGAGGATGTTCCCGAGCTTGATCATGTGGCCCTCCGCTCATTGAACCGGCGGCGGGATGACAACCGCATCTCGCTCTTGGAGCAAAACGAAGGCTTGATCCCGATCCGTCACGTGGGCATGCGTGGGGCGCAGGCCGAAGTGGAATACGGGATACCCGCTTTCATTGCGCCGGGTGGTATCCACCATGAGCGTCCCGTGATTCCCGAAGGCAGGTCCCGTAAAGTAGAGGTAGTACTTCCCGCGCCAGTAGAAGGAACGAGCGTCCTCAATGATCCCCACCATGGGGAGATTATTGGCCATGGTGCGCTCAACCTGGTTCCCATCGGCCGTCGGCAACCCATTGATGCACTTCGCCCACGCTGCGGAACTGCGTGTGGGGATCCACCAGCAGGGCCATTCCTTGGAGGCTGAAGCCGCAGTGAACACCGAAGGGTCCAGTTTCCCATCCGTGATGGGAACCGAGGTGTTCAGCTCCAATTGGAAGGCCATGAGCCCGCGGGGGCTCAGGTAGACGAGTCCGGCCGCCGTGTGCTGGACGCTGTTAGGCGCGTTGCAACCATCTCGAGCCCCCGTCATCGAGAAGGAAACATTGTCGGGGTCGGTTCCATCGAACCGCCCCACACCATTTGGAAGCAGCACGAGCAAGGCAGGTCCGAGGGAGGCCAGGGAGGTGGGAGGGAACGGGAAGGTCCGGCTGTGGGCCTTTGGCCATGCGTCAGGTCGGTTCACCGGGGTCCAGACCACGGTGTTGTCCACGATGCCCCAGAGGCTTCCGTTGTGGAGGGTGGGGCAACGCAGGCCGAGGGGCGCCGGATCGAATTCGATCTGTACGTCCCCCTCCAGGGTCTTGGCGAGGTAGGACGAATCGCAGGTCACCGAGAGGCCTTGGACGGGCTTGTAGTCCACCACTTCGGTCTGGCTGATGGGATAGACGCCCTGCTGGAGCGCGACGCCCCCAGTGGCCCCCCGCTGCACGTAGAGGGCCCATTGGGTCACGAACTGGAAATCTGGGTTGGCCTTCTTGTAGCTGCGGGTGAGGCTGGTGGTGTCATCGAACTGCGTCATCACCTTCACGTAGAATTCGTCAGGGCTACCAATGCGCGATACGGGATGCATCCCGTTCAGCTCTGTGTACCCAGAGAAGGAGAGGAGATCATCAACAGCCAAGCCGTGAGCAGCCTGCACCACCTTCGTTTCGGCGGTGGAGGCCATCCATCCCCAGGGGTTCAGATGCAACAGGGTTGACCCATCCCCCCAAGTGAGGGATGGGTCTTCATCAAAGTAGAAGGCTCTGGTCCGGGACGTATTGGTGGTAGGGGGAGGGTTGGCCGGGAGCGTTGTGACGAGGGATGAGAAGTCGAGGAACAGAACCGTACTGGGCATATCCGCGAAAAGGACACCGTTCACGTACACCAGGAATCCATCGGCATCGCCCGTGGGGTAGCTCCACTGGAGGAGAGCAGAGTCAGTGGCGGTGGTGACCCACTGCATCTGAGCAGATGGGAGGGATTCGGCGGGCGCGCCTGGTCCGGAGACACCAAGCAGGGATTGGCCGGGCCGGATCGCATCGAGTGGGTTGCCCCAGCCAGAGCCACGATAGGCCGTCACCACGACGCTCAGAAGCGTACCGGCACCCCAGGCTGGGGCATGGGTGGTCCCTGGCCCGAAGGCGGTCAGAGTGGGCGCTGGCAGGTCACTGGTGAAGGTCGAGATTTTGTAGAGGTGTTTCGCCAGGTTGGGATCCACGAAATTGTTCGCGGGGAAGATACCCACCTCTGCCCCAAGCGACAGCCCGTGGTCGGCCTCGGTGGTGATGATCCGCTTGGAACCAACCTGGCGCAGGTGGCTGCCGACGATGGTGTGGTTCATCACCGTCTTGTAGGCCGGGGCACCCGTCACCAGGGACGCCCCATCGAACAAGCCTTCCAGGTTTGGATTCCGGGTGACCTTGCAGACCTTCCCCTGATCCACACGGGCCGAAAGAGGGGATGGTCCGCTCTCATCCAGATGCCCATTCACGTTCCGCAGGAAGGTGTGGAAGTAGAAGAAGACATCCGACTGGTCGAGATTGGAGGCGTACTCCCCCGAGGGTGAGAGGCTCCCGTCATCCAGGAACTTGACGACATCAGGGGCAACCTCTTCGATGATTTGTTCCTTGCCCGAGGTGCGCCCGTAGATGACCACCGAAGTCACATCGGCCAGGGTGCATGCGCCCCACGCCAGGACAGGCGTGTCCCCCTTGGCGATGGTGACGGTGATGCCAGGGCTTGCCGGAAGGAGCCCATCCTTCGTCCGGTACCCCAACCTGTAGGTCACCGACCCTTCCTGAAGGGCGCTCCCACCAGAGGTCACGCTGACCGAGAGCGCAGGAGGGTAGGCGATGACATCCGTGCTGACGGTGAGGGCGCATTTGGGGCGCGCTGTCCCCAGAAGGGCCTCCACGCCATCAATCACCTTCATGGCCCGTTTCCCGGAGCCAGGGGCATAGCCCGAATCCGTGTAGTAGAGGCGTTCCTGCTTCCCGATGTACTCCGCGGCCCAGTGTCGGTGGGAGTTTGAGAAGTGCCACTTCCCGCGGTATTCGAAGATGTGGACGGTCCCAGAAGGGACATCCTGGCGGAAGACGGGGGCCCTGAAGGAGGCAGGGGAGAATCCAGACAGGTCGGCGTTGTCCACGAACACCGCATAGCCATCGCCAAGCAACCGCGGGTTCACGGTCGCGCTGATGCCCTTGGTGATGTCCACACGGAAGCTGCGGGCCATGGCCTACCTCTTGCAAACGACGATGTAGTTGGCCGTGCTGGACCCGGCCGTGGAACCCGTGTTGGCGCCTCCGCCCCCGCCAACAATGGACACGCCACAGGTAACAAGCAGATTTGCGTCCACGCTGCATTTGTTCGCCCAGGAGGTGGCTTCGGAACCGGTGCCATAGTTGGCGTTGTTCATGGAGACGAGCACGCCCCACACCTGGGACTTGTCGGCACGGGTGTTGTCCGCGAAGACGGGTAGGGGAATGGTCCCG
>JAKBES010000089.1 GCA_021833665.1 Acidobacteriota bacterium | reverse complement strand
TTATAAAGCTCATCGCTGAAGGCGTCCAGGTGGGGCGACTGGGTGGGATCGATGACCGTGAGCCTGCTCGTGTCCAGGCCGATGTGCTTGGCCTTGGCCTCGATGATCTCCGGGTTGCCCAGAAGGATGGGTCTGGCGAGCCCTTCCTCCACGAGCTGGCGGGCCGCCTCCACGACCTTCGTGTTGTCGCCCTCGGGAAAGACGACGCGCTTGGGCTTCTGGCTTGCTTTGGTAATGATGGTGCGCATCACCTCGTGGCTCTTGCTGGTCATCGCCTCCAGGCGGGCCTTATAGCCGGCCCAGTCCGTGATGGGGGCCTTGGCCACCCCCGTCTCGCAGGCGGCCTTGGCCACGGCCGCGGCCTCCCACACCAGGACGCGCGGATCGAAGGGCTTGGGGATGATGTAGTCGGGGCCGAACTCGAACCGCTGGCCGCTGTAAGCCGCGGACACGTTCTCGGGGACGGGTTCCTTGGCCAGGGCCGCCAGGGCGCGGCTGGCCGCCATCTTCATCTCTTCGTTGATGGCCGTGGCGCGGACGTCCAAGGCCCCCCGGAAGATGAAGGGGAATCCCAGCACGTTGTTGACCTGGTTGGGATAGTCGGAGCGCCCCGTGGCCATGATGACGTCGGGACGAGCCGCCTTGGCGTCGGGATAGGTGATTTCCGGGTCCGGGTTGGCCATGGCGAAGATGACGGGATTCTTCGCCATGGAACGGACCATGTCTTGCGTCACGAGGCCTTTCACGGAGCAGCCGAGGAATACGTCGGCGCCCTCCATGGCCTCGGCCAGGGTCCTCTTGGGGGTGTCCTGGGCGAAGTGCTCCTTGTAGGGGTTCATCCCCTCCTTGCGGCCCTTGAAGACCACCCCCTTGGTGTCTACCAGGAGGAAATTCTTGTTGGGCACGCCCATGACTTCGTAGAACTTGGCGCAGGCGATGGCCGCCGCACCGGCTCCCGAGACCACGACGCGCACGTCCTTGATGTCCTTCTTGGCCAGCTCGAGGGCGTTGATGAGGGCCGCCCCGGAGATGATGGCCGTGCCGTGCTGGTCGTCGTGGAAGACCGGAATGTTCATGGTCTTCTTGAGCCGCTCCTCGATCATGAAGCACTCGGGGGCTTTGATGTCCTCGAGGTTGATGCCGCCGAAGGTAGGTTCCAGGAGCTGGGCGAGCTTGATGATCTCTTCGGGATCGTGGGTGTTCACTTCGATGTCGAACACGTCCACGCCGGCGAACCGTTTGAAGAGAACCCCCTTGCCCTCCATGACGGGTTTGCCCGCGAGGGCGCCGATGTCGCCCAGGCCCAGCACGGCCGTTCCGTTGGACAGGACGGCCACGAGGTTGCCCTTGTTCGTGTACTTGTAGGCGTCTTCCGGGTTCTTCTCAATGACCAGGCAGGGCACGGCGACACCGGGCGTGTACGCCAGGGATAGGTCGCGCGAGGTGAGGCAAGGCTTGGTGGGCACCACCTCCACCTTGCCCGGCCTGCCTTGAGAATGGTAGTCAAGTGCTTCCTGTTCACGGTTAGGCATGTAAAGACTCCCTTATGGGTTAGGGCCAAGGAACCCCCCGGCACCGCGTGTCCGCCGGGCAACATTTTTTTTAGTATAGCACGGGAACGGCACGTCTCCAGAAGATCAGAACTCCTGCGTTTGAATCCGGTTCAGGGCGTCGGCGGCGAGTTCGTTTCGCAGGGCCTCCACCTCGTCCCAATGGTCTGCCAAGGCCGCTTCGGCCGCCTCCGGATCGAGCGTGACCCCCGCACCGGCGAGCATCACCCGGACCAGGGCCAGCTCCTCGAAGACTCCGGCTAGGCTCTGCTTGGCCACGGCCGCCGGGGCCTCTTTAAGTAGACTCGCGAGCGCGGAGAAGAGCTCGTCCACGGTCTCGTCGGTCGGGTCGTACATGGGTATCCTCCGAAGACCTGCTTGGCTGTTGGCTGGTTACCAGCAGCCTGCTAGCGCTCGCCGTCCAAGACAATCTCAGGGCTTCGTCCGGCCATGGTCTCGAACCGCTCCCGCAGGGACGGCACGGGTCCCACGCGCTCGTCCAGGACCACTTTTTCCACTCGGAGGTGGGGGACGAAAAACGTGGAGGGGCCCAGGTGCCCCTGCTCCGAAGACGCCACCTGGCGCGCCCAGGCGTCGAACGAGGCCAGCTCGATGCCCCGGAGCCACAGGCCCGCCGCGTCCATTTGCAGGAGGCGGCCCCAGTGCTTTTCGCGAGGAGAGTGGAGGTAGAGGACGACCCACCTGCCCAAACCCTCGGCCTGTGCCCGCCCGGCGGTTGCCGGGGAAGGACATCCCGAAGTTCTCGCCGGCGTCTTGCGCCGGCTCGCCGGGTCTTCTGCTGTCCCTTTCATTCAGTGGTCCGCTCCGTGAGTTCGAGCAGAACACCTCCCGTGGACTTGGGATGGACGAACGCCACGAGATGCCCCCCGGCACCCGCTTTAGGCTCCTCGTCGATGAGGGTGTATCCCCGGGCCTTGAGCGCGGCCATGGCTTCACGGATGTGAGGGACCGCGAGGCACACGTGGTGAAGCCCGGGGCCCTTCCGGGCAAGGAATGTGCCGATGGGGCCGTCGGGATCGGTGGATTCGAGGAGTTCGAGGCGCGAATCCCCCGCCGGGAAGAAGGCCACGTGGACCTTCTGCCCAGGCACCTCCTCCTCACCGGCGCAGGCCAAACCCAGGGCCTCGTAGAAGGCTTTCGCCTCCGCCAGCGACCGGACCGCGATGCCGATGTGATCAACCTTCATTGCGAACCTCTAAAGGAAGGGCGAGCCTCTAAAGGAGTTCACCACGCAGGCACCAGGAGCACGCAGGAGGAAAAGGAGGACCCATTCTTCTCTCGCCGGGACGCCATGAAAGGAAGAACACGTGACGTCCTATCCTTTTAGGCAAATCTCTTTCCTCCTTGGCGTCCTTGGCGTCTTTGCGGTTACGTGTTTTCTCCGTGCCTCCGCGGTGAAGTTTGTTTTCATTTCCAGCAGATGCGCCCGAGCATGGCCTCGGCGGCCGTATACGGGTCCTGCTCCCGCTTGAGGAAGGCCTGCAAGAGAAGCTCTTCCCGCTCGGGCGTGAGGTGGCGCGCGAAGATTTCCATGAGGAAGCGCTCCGAGAGGATGTCCCGGAACTTCTGGCTGTACTTGAGGCGGAGGCGGTCCTGCCCTCCCCTATCCGTGGCGAGATGGGCGCGGTGCCGCTCCGCCGCCTCCACCAGATCCGAGATGCCCTGCTGCCTCGAAGCCACCGTCTTCACCACGGGCGGCGTCCATCCTTGGGCGGCGCCGGGCAAGGTGAGGAGGGCGTGCAGCTCCCGCTCGACCCTGTCCACCCCTTCCCGATCCGCCTTGTTGATGACGAACACGTCGGCGATCTCCATGATCCCCGCCTTGATGGCCTGGATGTCGTCGCCCAAACCCGGCACCAGCACCACCACCACCGTGTCCGCCTCCCGGATGATGTCCACCTCGTCCTGGCCCACACCCACCGTCTCCACCAGGATCACGTCGAAGCCCGCCGCGTCCAGAACGGTGAGGATGTCTCCCGTGGCCACGGCGAGGCCCCCCATGTGCCCCCTCGTGGCCATGGAGCGGATGTAGACGCCCGGATCGGTGGCCCGGTCCTGCATGCGGATGCGGTCGCCGAGGATGGCGCCGCCGGAGAAGGCGGAGGAGGGGTCCACGGCCACGACGGCCACCCGCAGGCCCTGGGCCCTATAGGTCGCGATGAGCTTGTCCACGAGGGTGGACTTGCCCGCCCCGGGAGGGCCCGTAATGCCCACGACGCGGGCCTTGCCCGTCCGTCGGTAGCAGTCCTTCAGCACCTCCACGTACCCTTCGCGGCGGTCCTCCACCAGGCTCAGCGCCCGCGCAAGCGAGCGAATATCGCCGGACATGAGACGCTGGGAGAGGTCATGCATCGTCAATCCTCGGGACGATGGAGGGAGGGGAGCAGGGAGCAGGGAGAAGGGAGAAGGGACCGGACCGCGGCCGGCCAGGGAATCTGCCGCTCCCCGCTATCCGCTGCCCACTCCCGGCCGCCCCCGAAGGCCTTCACTCAAACTCCTTGAGCACGTGGCGGGCGATGACGAGGCGCTGGATCTCGCTGGTGCCCTCGCCGATGGTGTTGAGCTTCACGTCGCGGTAGAACTTTTCCGCGGGATAATCCTTCACGAAGCCGTAGCCGCCCAAAATCTGAACGGCCCGCTCCGCCGCCCAGACGGAGACCTCGGACGCGTACAGTTTGGCCATGGCGCTGAACTTGGTCACGGGAAGGCCCTTATCCTTGCGGAGCGCCGCCTGGAACGTCAGGAGACGGGCCGCCTGGATGCGCGTGGCCATGTCCGCCAGGGCGAACTGGATGGCCTGGAACTCGGCGATCTTCTTGCCGAAGGCCACCCGCTGCTTGGCGTACTGGAGGGCCGTCTCGTAGGCCCCCTGGGCGCCTCCCAGAGAGAGGGCCGCGATGGAGATGCGGCCGCCGTCGAGGATCTTGAGGGCGTCCGTGAATCCGTGGCCCACCTCACCCAGCCTGTTGTCCTCGGAGAGGAGGCAGTCTTCAAAGATGAGCTCCCCCGTGTCCGAGGCGCGCAGGCCGAGTTTGTCTTCCTTCTTGCCGTGCTTGAAACCGGGGGTTCCCTTCTCCACCACGAAGGCCGTGCACCCGTGGTGCGGGTCGGCCTTGTCGGTGAGGGCGATGATCACGGCCGTATCCCCCACCGTGGCATGGGTGCAAAACGTTTTGGTGCCGTTGAGAATCCACCCGCCGTCCTTCCGCACCGCCGTGGTCCGAAGCCCCGCCGCGTCCGAACCCGAACCGGGCTCCGTCAGGGCCCAGGCGCCGATCTTTTTGCCCGAGGCCAGGGGCGTGAGGAACCGCTGGCGCTGCTCCTCCGTGCCCATGGAGAAAATATGGTTGGAGCACAGGGAATTATGGGCCGCGACCCCGATGCCCACGGAGGGGTCCACCCGGGAGAGCTCCTCCACGATGATGACGTAGTCCACGTAGGACATGGCCGCGCCGCCGTAGGTCTCGGGGAAAATGACGCCCAGGATGCCCATCTCGCCCAGCTCGGCGAAAATTTCCCTCGGGAAGGTCCCCGCCGCATCCCACGTTCGAACATTGGGGCGGATTTTCTTCTCGGCAAAGGAGCGCACGGTATCGCGAAGGACCTTCTGCTCGGATGTGAACTCGAAATCCACGGGCACCTCCCCCATCGTCAAAGGATGAAGTATAGCGGCTTCTTGGCGGCGTTTCCACAGCGCCCGGGCGTTTGCATTCCTCACTCCTCACTCCTCACTCCTCACTTTTCACTTCCCACTCCTCACTCCTCACTCCTCACTCCTCACTTTCCCATACGCCCCGCCTCCATCTGGTATGCTGAGTGCATGAGGTTCGCCCGCTGGCCAGCCGCCCTCCTTTTGATGACAGCCGCTGCCGCCGTCTCCTGGCGCGCGCAGGCGCCGGGGCCGTCGCTTCAGCAGGACGTGGACCAGACCCGCGCGTTTCTCTGCCCCCTGTATGCCCTGCCTCCCGAATCCTGCCAGGCCCCCATGGACGTGCGGCTGGCGGCCACGGGGGACGCCCTCCCGCCGGGATGGGGAGGCCTGCCGTCCTACGCCGCGGGAGCGGCTGAGCCGGAGACGGGCCGTGTGCTGATCGTCATCTCCCGGTGCGGACCTTATCCCTTCGGCGACGTGAATCAGACCCTCCGTCACGAGATCTCCCACGTTCTTCTCTACCGTTCCCTCGGATTCCGCGCCCCTCGCTGGCTGGATGAGGGGCTCGCCATGAGGGCCTCGGCGGAATGGGGCTTTTCGGACGAGTGGTATGCGGCCATGGCCCTCCCGTTCGTGGCGCGGGGCTCCTGGCGGCTGAGCCGGGTGGACGCCGATTTCGCCGGCGGGGAGAGCCAGGTCCGGCGCTCCTACGCTCTGGCCAAAGGCTTCGTGAGGGACCTGTTCAAAACCGATGGTGACCTGACGGGCTTCCTGCTGGAGGCGCGCCGCGACCGCTCCGTGGACCTGGCTTTTGTCAGGCGGTTCGGCCTCACCCCCGACGCCGCCTTCAGGCGCTGGGCGGAAAACCTGCCGTGGTGGGGAGAGTGGGTCGTGGCCCTCAGTTCACCCAACGTCCTGTGGACGGCAGTCCTCGGCCTCTTCCTCCTGGCCGTCCTGGCCGGGTGGCGCAGGCGGCGGAGGAAGTACGAGGCCCTGGACGATTGAAGTGAGGAGTGAGGAGTGAGGAGTGAGGAGTGAGGAGTTGGGAGTGAAAAGTGAAAAGTGAAAAGTGAAAAGTAAGGAGCCAGCTGCAAGAGGGCCCTTGCCTGCGGCGGTCTCTTTTCCCAAATCCCAAATCCCAAAGACTACTTCTTACTTTTCACTTCCTGGCTTCACTCACGCCTCGTCGAAGACCGGCGCGGGCCGTCCCGATTCGTCCAGAGCGACCATGTGAAAGAGCCCGCTGGTGCAGAGCTCGCGGGAAGCGCGGCGAGGGTTGTCCCGATACATGTCCACCTTCACGAGGAGGGATGACCGGCCCACGGAAATCACTTCGGACTCCACCACGGCGATGTCTCCCAGCCGGATGGGAACCCGGAAATCGAGCCTCTCGATGGAGGCCGTCACGGCCACCTTGTGGCTCAGGCGCATGGCGGCGAGCCCCGCGGCGATGTCCATCCACTCCACGGCCCGGCCGCCGAAGAGGTTGCCCAGCGGATTCGTATCGTTGGGCATGATTAAATGGCTCGCCGACGATCGTCCTCCCCTCAGGTCCATGGCCCGTCTCCCTTTCAAGGCCGGCGTCCGCTTGCGGTCCCCCGGCCTGACTACACTACCCCATTACCGAGGGCGGCACAACGCGCGGAGCCCGCGGCTCCGTTTGAACGATTCGGCCGCTCGGTGCTATGGTGGCACCTTCACACAAGGAGGCGGCATGCTCAAGCGATGTTTCGCGGTCCTGCTTTTCGCGGTGATGGCGGCGGCGGTTCAGACGGCGGCCCCGTGCCAAGTGGAGTGGTCCGGCAAACCCTTCGACGGCGCGCTGGCCCAAGCCGCGGCGGAGAAGGGATTCGTCATGGTGGACTTTTTCACGACCTGGTGCGTGCCGTGCAAGATGCTCGACGCCACCGCCTGGAAGGATCCTTCCATCACCGGGCTCCTGAAGGAACACCACGTGGTCGCCCTCAAGCTCGACGCGGAGAAGGGGGGCAAGGACCTGGCCACGCGGTACAAGGTCCGGGGCTACCCCACGGTGGTCCTTCTCAACGCCCAAGGAGGCGAAGTGAGCCGGTTTATGGGCGTCAGGCCCGTGGAGGCCATCCGCGCCCAATTTGGCCAGGCCCTGAAGGACCCCAGAACCCTGGAAGATCTGCGCAAGGCCGCCCAAGATGACCCCGCCAATCTCCAGGCTTCCTACGATCTGGCCCAGCGGTTGGAGCAGAGCGGGTCCCCCGTCGAGAAGACCGAGGCGCTGGGCCTTCTCGCCACGATCATCCAGAAGGACAGGGACAACGCCCGGGGCCTCGGGGCCAAGGCGCTCATGAGCCGGACCAGCCGCGTCCTGGCCGCGACCCTTCGGCCTGATCTTATGATGGACCGGATCTACTTCGCGGCCGCCGCCCAAACCAAGGGCCCTTACCCGGATATCTTCCAGGGGGTGGAGGACCCCGAACTCATCCAGCTTCGCGAGAAAACCAGCCAAGCGTTCAATGCCTATCTCAAGCGGCTGGAGGACGACTGCGCCGGCCAGCTCCTGGCGGCCGCGGACTTGCTCGGCACCATGAAGGACGTCCAGCCGGCCCTCACGTGGCAGGACCTGAGCTCGGTTCAAAGCGTCATGAGCGAGGGCCAGACCTACCCCAACCGGCGCCTCGCGGAGGCCTTCCACCTCTTCGCCGCCCGGGCCTGCAGCGACGCCACCGCCTTGAACGAGTGCGCCTGGTATTTCTACCTCAGCCAAACCCACCTGGACTTGGCGGAAAGCCTCATCCGCCGCTGCCTCGCCATGGGGCCCAACCCCAACGCCGAGGATACGCTGGCCCACGTCCTGTTCACCACGGGACGCGGCGAGGAGGCCTTCAAGATCGAGCGCAAGCTCATCGCGAACGCCAAGGCGGCCGGTGACGAAGCCTCGGCCAAGATCTTTCAGGATGCCCTGGCAAGCTGGGAAAAGGGAGTGGCGGACCAGACCCTGCCGTCGGGAGCGTGAGAGGACCGGGGCCGGGGGACGGGAACAGGGCACGAAGGGCGCTGCTGCCGCCCTCAGCCTTTTCCTGTCCCCCTGCCCCCTTCTCTACACGTTGAATCTAAACAGGCACACGTCCCCTTCGCGCATGACGTACTCTTTGCCTTCCGACCGCCAGTGGCCTTTCTCCTTGACCTTCTTTTCGTCCCTTCCGGAGGCCACCCAGTCGTCGTAGGAGTAGACCTCCAGCCGGATGAAGCCGCGCTCCAGGTCGGAGTGTATCTTGCCCGCGGCCTGGGGAGCCTTGGTGCCGCGGGTGATGGTCCATGCGCGGGTCTCGTCTTCTCCCGCCGTGAGAAACGTCATGAGGTCCAGGAGCCCGAAGCCCGCGTGGATGAGCTTGCTCAGGCCCGACTCCCGCAGGCCGTACACCTCCATGAACTCGGCCCGGTCCGCCTCGGGCAGCGCCGCCATCTCGGCTTCGATCTTGCCGCAGATGCGCACGCAGGGAGCCCCTTCGGCGGTGGCCAGAGCCTCCAGGGCCGAGGCGTGGGGATGATCGGGGGCGAGCCCCGTCTCATCGACGTTGGCCACGTAGAGAATGGGTTTGACGGTGAGGAGGTTCAAATCGCTCAGGAGCGGCCAGTCCTCCTTGTGGAGCTGAGCCTCCCGGGCGGGCCGGCCCTCGTCCAGGAGGGCTTTCACGGCTTCCAAGGCCCCCAGGAGGCGCTTGGCCTGGGCATCGCCCGTGCGAGCCAGCTTGAGGACCCGCTCGCGCCTGCGGTCCACCGTGGACAAATCCGCCAGGGCCAGCTCCAAATGGATGGTTTCGCAATCTCGGACCGGATTGACGGTGACGTCCTCGTGCACCACGTTCTCGTCTTCGAAGCACCTGACCACGTGCACGACGGCGTCCACCTCGCGGATGTGGGCCAGGAACTGGTTCCCCGTGCCGCCTCCTTTGGATGACCCCCGCACCAGACCCGCCACATCCACGAACTGAAGGGTCGTCGGGGTGATCTTCCTGGATTTGTTGATCCGGCCCAGGTCATCCAGGCGGGGATCGGGCACGTTCACCATGGCGATGTTGGGATCCGACGAAGCCCCCGTGAACGCGCCCACCTGGGCGCCCGCCGCCGTCAGGGCGTTGAAGATGCTCGTTTTGCCCACTCGGGGCAGTCCAACGATGCCGCAGGAGAAACCCATTGCATCCCTCCAAATTGTTAGTGTACGACAAGCAGCGGTTCGTAGGGAGGGGAGAAGGGGATTTGGGATTTCGGATTTGGGATTTGGGATTTGGGATTTGTAAAGAGATCCAGATGGGCTTTGGGAGCGGGCTCTCACAGGGCGGCCGGGGCCGCAGCGCATCCCCTCATCCCCTCATCCCGGCATTTCCTCATCTCGGCATTTCCCCATCCCGTCTTTTCAATAACACGCATAGACTCATTGACCGTTGGATGCTGCCCCGGCGGACCGGCGGTGTGCGGCTTGCCATGCCCCTTCTCCCGTCCTACATTGTGGCCTTAGGGAGGGTTCCCATGATCGACGTGAAGATTGACTACGAGGCCTGCGAGGACAACCGCTTCTGCCTTGAAGTGTGTCCTGAGGACGTCTTCGTGGTTCGAAATTCCAAGGTCCTCGTGGAGTACCCCGAAAACTGCACCATGTGCTGGCTCTGCGTGCAAAATTGTCCCGCGGGGGCGGTCTCCATCGAGTGAGTTGGGCGATGAGGCAATGGGCGGCAGGCAATAGGCAGTAGGGGAGGCGGGGCCTTCGGCCCTCAACTCTCAACTCTCAACGTTCAACGCTCAACCACCCTGCTTCAATTTTCGCAATAGCTCCGTCGTGGCGTGGTCCTTCGGGTCGCCCACGATAGCCACCCGTCCTCCGTGCCGCGCCACCACGTCCCTCTCGGGCACCGTCGCCTCGGTATAATCGGTCCCCTTGCACTGCACGTCGGGTTCCAGGGCTTCGATGAGGGGCGCCACGGTGGGCTCGTCAAAGACCGTCACGAAGTCCACGCAGGCCAGCGACGCGATGATCACGGCCCGGTCCTCCTCGCACTGGAGGGGCCGTCCCTCTCCCTTTAGCCCTCGCACCGAGGCATCCGAGTTCAGGGCCACCAGGAGCACATCGGCCTGTCGTTTTGAGGCCTGCAGGTAGCGGACGTGGCCCACGTGCAGGAGATCGAAACACCCGTTGGCGAGAGCCAGCGTCTTGCTCCCACGGACCGCCCGCGACAGGCGAAGGGAGGCCTCACCGCGGGTCAGGATTTTCGCAGCGACGGCGCTCATAATCTCAGCCATCTTTGCCCTTATGAACCTTTAGGAAGTGAGGATGGGTACCCCCCGTGGCCCGATCGTGTGCGCCATGGGATCAGAGCGATCCTCCCTTGCTCCCTCTCCCCCCCTCGCGTTTCGCGTCGCGCGTCCCGCCCCTCACATCTCCCCCTCGCCCCAGAGGTGCAGCGTCCGGCTCAGCTCCTCCGCGCTCGTGGTGGCGGTGCCGTGCTTCTGGACCACGATGCCGCCGGCGGCGTTGGCGATGGCCGCGGCTTGCGGATAGGTTGCCCCCGAGCAGAGGGATAGGACGTAGGTTGAGATGACCGTATCGCCGGCTCCCGTCACGTCCACCACCTGATCCGATCCCACCACGGGAATGTGCAGCGCCGGACATCCCGCTTCGAAGAGGCTCATGCCCTTGCCGCCTCGCGTCACCAGGAGGGCCTTCAGCCCCAGCTTGGCCCGAAGCGCCTCGCCTTCCGCCTCCAGAAGGGCCGCGTCGTCGCCCACCACCTTCTGGCAGGCCAGTTCGAACTCCTCCTCGTTGGGGGTGGCCGTGGTGAGCCCCGAGCCGGCGAAGGCCTCCATGTCGAAGCGCGAGTCCAGGGCCGATACGGGGACCTTTGCCACGGCCCTTCTGGCGCCCACGGCGGCGGCCGTACCGTAGCCGTAATCCGAGATCACGAGGGCGTCGGCCCCCTTCAAGGCCCTATCCAGGTTGCGCGTGAGCTGGTCCACGAGGGCGTCGCCGAAGGCGTTCTCCTCCCCCGAATCCACCCTCACCATCTGCTGTTTCGGGCCGTGGAAGGTGCCCGCCAGGATGCGCGTCTTGGTGGGCGTGGTCCATCCCGGCCCGGGAACCAGGAGAGACGTGTCCACACCGCTTTTGGCCAAGAGCGCCACCAGTTCGTCCCCCTCCCTGTCGGTTCCCACGGCCCCAACGGGCAGGGGCCAGGCGCCCAGGGCCGACAGGTTCCAGACGGTGTTCGCGGCGCACCCGGGAAGGAGGCGGGTCTGGGCCAGCCGGACGATGGGCACGGGGGCCTCCCTGGACACCCGCTGGACCGTGCCGTACCAGAAACGGTCCAGAACCAGGTCCCCTACCACCACCACCCGCCTGCCCTTGAAGTGGTCCACGAGACGGACGAGGTCCCGCCACTGCTCTCTCATGGTGTAGGTCCTTCCTGGTCAGAGCCGGGCGGAGGAACGGGCCCCGCATCCGTCAGAATCCAGCCGGCGGCGGCGGCCAAATCATCGGCCACGAAATCGGGCTGCTCCGTCCAGTCCTGACGCTGGTACGTATATTCTCCCAGCCCGTACCCCGTGAGGACGAGGACGCCCTTGGCGCCCACCGAATGGGCGAAGTAGACGTCGCTGATCTTGTCGCCCACCACGTAGCAGCGCCGCAGGTCCAGGCCGAACTCGCGGGCGCCCTGCTCCAGCATGCCCGGTTTGGGTTTCCGGCAGTGGCAGGCCTGGCGGTAGGGCTCGGGCCCCACGGACGGGTGGTGGGGACAGTAATAGAGGGCGTCGAGGCGGGCACCCTGGACCGCGAGCATGGCCTGGAGCCTGGCCAGGACTTCCTTCACGAGGTCCTCCGTGAAGTAGCCCCGCGCCACGCCGGCCTGGTTGGTGGCGAGGAGAGCCGGGACCCCGCCCTGGTTCAGCGCCCGGATGCCCTCCGCCGCGCCGGGGATGAGGGACAGGCGGGAGGGATGGTTCACGTAGCCCACCTCCTCGGTCACCGTTCCGTCCCGGTCCAGAAACACGCCCCAGGTTGCAGGTCTAGCCATGGTGCCCTCTCGTCATGATCTGTTCAGGCCTCGGGCCTCGTCCGCCACCGGCGGTGC
>JAKBES010000088.1 GCA_021833665.1 Acidobacteriota bacterium | reverse complement strand
ACGCGACGCGCCGCTCCGTCATAACCTCGGTACGATCCCGTCCCCTAAAAGGGGTGAACTCCCCGGTTTCCCGGGGAGTTCGAGAGGAGGGGGATCCTCATGGAGAGCGAATCAAAGCGCCCCTGTTCCCGTCCCGTAAGGAGGGAGGGGGACCTCCCCGGCCTCGCGGCCGGGGAGGTCTAGAGGAGGGGGATCCTCTTGGGAAGCAAGATCACAGCCTCCATCGAGACGAAGCCGTCAGTGTTCACAGGCCGCCTCGAAGGAGTGTCCACATCCGCACGAGGACGTGGCGTTGGGATTCTGGAACACGAACCCGGAACCCCTCAGGTCGTTGACGTAGTCCACCACCGTACCCTTGAGGTAGAGAAGGGAGTTTTGGTCGACGTAGATGGGGAGGTCGCCGAAGGTGTAGGTCTCGTCGTTGTCCGCCGCCTTGTCCACCAGGGTGAGGTCGTACTGAAAGCCGCTGCACCCGCCGCCCACCACCGCGATGCGCAGGCCCGAACCGGGCCGCCCTTCCGAGGCGATGAAGTTCTTCACGGCGGCAATGGCTTGATCGGTCATCTGGATCATGCAATCCTCCAAGGCCGCCCGGGTCACCTTGCCAAGGGCCGGTCCGAACGACAGATCTCCAAGCAAGCAAGTCGAATGCCAATCCTTTTCCCTGGCGTGCCAAGCTCCTCAAGCACAGGAGCCACAACTCGTGCAAGTGCATGATCCATATGAAGCTTACCCGCGCTGGCCTTGACGGGGGGAGGCCTTCAGGATTGGGGGGTGACAGGTGTGTCAGAACGGCCGCGTTCCAGGGCGAAACTCGGCGCCTTGTTTCAGGGCTCGGAGAACGTTTCAGCTTCGCAACAGTTCATGGTCCAGACAGAACGCGTAGACCCCGAAGGGTCCATCACTTATACTCCATATCTCAAGGAGGCGCGCCCATG
Source organism: Acidobacteriota bacterium (assembly GCA_021833665.1). GTDB lineage: Bacteria > Acidobacteriota > UBA4820 > UBA4820 > DSQY01 > JAKAJA01. Next base: position 11,417 of record JAKBES010000088.1, on the reverse strand, counting down.
CCGCACAAGTTCGACCCCGGGCACGTGGACCGGTTGGAGAGCCCCGAGCGTTACGAATCCATGCCGCCCGAGCGGACACTGCGAAACCTGGGCCTGAGACGGGGCATGACCTTCGTGGATGTGGGCGCGGGCACGGGGTTTTTCAGCCTTCCGGCGGCCCAGGTGGTGGGGTCCACGGGCCGTGTCTACGCCCTCGATGTAGAGCCGGCCATGCTGTCGAGCTTGACGTCGAAGGCCCCGCCCCCGTGGCTTGAAACCATGCAGTGCAAAGAATCCAGTCTGCCCCTGCCCCCGTGCACCGGCGACGTGGTCTTCACCTGCTTCGTGCTCCACGAGACCCGCGATCCCCTTGCGTTTATTCGGGACATGGGCCGCGTGGCCAAGCCCTACGCGCCCGTCGTCATCCTGGAGTGGGCAAAGCGGCGTCAGAAGGAGGGGCCGCCGTTCGGCGACCGTCTGCACCACCACCGGGTGGAGGAGCTGGTCCTCGAAGCGGGGCTGTGCTTCAAGTCCGTCGACTTCTTCAACGCCAGCCAGTACGCCGTCCAGGCGTTCAAGAAACGGTAGGCTGAGGCGGGATGAGATGAGGTTGAGACTGTGATGAGACGGCGCCTTGGGGCTTCCCTTGAGGTCCTCGCGGCCATGGCCTGCCTCCTGGCGGCGTCGTGCGGCCACAGGCCCGTAACATCGGAGAAGGCACCCCCGGCGCTCGAGCCGGTGCCGTGGAGGTCGCTGGGCGCCTTCGAGGACGACATGGCCTTCGAGGGGCTTGCCGAGGCGTGCCAAGCGAGCCTGGCCTATTTCCAGAAAATCCCCCCTGGGACACCCTTCAGCTTCGGCCGGCGCAGGGCCACGGCCAAGGATCTGGCGGAGACGGCCTCCTCCCTCCTTGCGATCTTGGGAGACGATCGCCTGGGCTCCCGGCGAAAACTTGAACGAATCCAGCGCGGCTTCGACCTCTTCAAGAGCACGGGAAGCGACGGGGCCGGGGCGGTCCTCGTGACGGGCTACTACGAGCCGTGGCTCCAGGGGCGCCGGACTCCCGACGCGCGCTTCAAGGTGCCCGTGTACCACCGCCCCGAGGACCTGCTGACCGTGGACCTCGGCCTCTTTCCCGCGGCCAACAGCCAGGCCAAGCTGGGGGCGCGGGTGAAGGGGAACCAGGTGGTGCCCTACTACACGCGCGGCGAGATCGCCAAGGGAGCTTTGGCGGGCCAAGGCCTGGAGCTCCTGTGGCTGGAGGACCCGGTGGACCTGTTCTTCCTCCAGGTGCAAGGCTCGGGCAAGGTGACCTTGGAGGACGGCTCCCAGGTCCGCCTCCAGTACGACGCCCAGAACGGGCAGCCCTACCACAGCCTGGGTAAGGCCCTCATCGACAAGGGAATCCTCGCGCCCGATCAGGTGTCCATGCAGGCCATCCGGCAGTATTTCAAGGATCACCCCGGCCAGCTCCCCCTCCTCGACGTAAACCCGAGCTACACCTTCTTCCGCCTGGAGAAGGACGGCCCCTTCGGCAACATCGGGGTGGCGCTCACGGCGGGCCGGTCCATCGCCACGGACGCCCGGGTCTTTCCCAAGGGCGCCCCGGCCCTTCTGCGGAGCCGGAAGCCCGTGGTCAACGGCAAGGGCGAGGTCACGGGATGGGTTCCCTTCACCCGCTTCGTCGTCAACCAGGACACGGGCGGGGCCATCGTGGGACCCGGGCGGGTGGACCTCTTCTGGGGCGGAGGCCCCTCGGCCGAAGCCGCGGCGGGGCGAATGAAGGAGCCGGGCGAGCTCTACTTCCTCCTCAGGCGCTGACCGGCGGTGAAACCGGGGCCGCGAGGCGGACAACCCCTTGACAGAATTGGGATTCTCACGTAAACTAACTGCCCTTTGTGCACGGGGTGTCCGTGTGCCTCCCCGGGCCGTGTTGAGGAATTGAGGAGATCTCGATGAGCACCTATTTTCCGAAGAAGGGGGAGGTCCCCCGCAACTGGTACGTGGTGGATGCCGAGGGGAAGACCCTGGGCCGTCTTGCTACGGAAGTCGCCCGCGTGCTCATGGGCAAGCACAAGCCCGTCTACACGCCCTTCGTCCAGACTGGCGATTTCGTGGTCGTGATCAACGCGGGCAAGGTTAGCCTCACCGGGAACAAGTGGACGGACAAGATTTATTACCACCACTCGCAGTATCCGGGCGGCCTCAAGGAGACCATGGCCCGCGACGTTATGGCCAAACGTCCCACGAAGATGATAGAGCACGCCGTGCGCGGCATGCTCCCCAAGAACCGCATCGGGGACCGTCTGATCCGAAAAATGAAGGTCTACGCGGGGGACAAGCATCCGCACGAAGCCCAGCAGCCCGCCCCCTTCCCCGTAGCCTTGAGCTAATCAGGAGTCGTCGGCATGAGCGTGATTCAGTACCAGGGAACCGGCAAGCGTAAAACCTCGGTGGCCCGCGTGTTCCTCCGCCCGGGCAAGGGCGTCATCAAGGTGAACCAGCGGGAGTTCGAGAACTTCTTCCCGAATCCCGTTCACCGGATGCTGATCCAGAGCCCCCTCACCCTGACCAACACCACGGACAAGTTCGACATCATGGTGAACGTGAACGGCGGCGGCGTGTCTGGCCAAGCGGGCGCGGTGCGCCACGGCATCTCCCGGGCCCTCCTGGAGTACAACCAGGAACTGCGCGGGAAGCTGAAGGCCGCCGGCATGCTGACGCGCGACGCACGCGAGGTCGAGCGCAAGAAGTACGGGCGTCCCGGCGCGCGCAAGCGGTTCCAGTTCAGCAAGCGTTAATCGGACTCATGACCCTCGGGCGGGGGAGGCGCGTCCTTCCCCGCGGCGAGGTGCGGGATCAGGCGGACCATTCACCCTATTTCCCGCGGACAGGAAGGGGCGGGCAAGGACCCCGAGGGGCTCCTGGCCGGCTGGCTCTCCGCCCCGTCCGCGGCCGGATCTGAGGAGGCTCCTTTGGCAACCGTCACGATGAAAGAGCTGTTAGAGGCCGGAGTCCACTTCGGGCACCTTACCCGCAAGTGGAATCCCAAAATGAAGCGCTACATTTTCGGCCAGCGCAACGGGATCCACATCATCGACCTTCAGCACACCCTGCGCGAGTTCAAGAAAGCCTCGGATTTCGTCACCGAGACCGCCGCCAAGGGCGGCAAGATTCTCTTCGTGGGCACCAAGCGCCAGGCTCAGGACGCCATCCGGGAGGCCTCCACCAAGGTCGGCATGCCCAGCGTCACGGAACGGTGGCTGGGCGGTACCCTCACCAACTTTAAGACGATCATGACCCGCGTCCAGCGCCTCAAGGAACTCAGCCGTCTGGACACGGATCCTAAATTCGAGAATCTCACCAAGAAGGAGCGCCTCCTCCTGTCCAAGGAGTACGAGAAGCTCAACACCATGCTCTCGGGCATCACGGAGATGACCCGCCTTCCCGCGGCCCTCTTCGTGGTGGACCTCAAGCGCGAGAAGAACTGCATCCTCGAAGCGAAGAAGCTCGGCATCCCCGTGGTGGCCATGGTGGACACCAACTGCGATCCCGATGAGGCGGACTACCCCATCCCCGGCAACGACGACGCGGTGAGAGCCATCCAGCTCTTCGCCGGGAAGATCGCCGAGGCGCTGGAGGAGGGCCGCACGGCCTACCTCGAGCACGCCCAGTCCGCCGCCAACGAAGAGGCCATGTCGGACAAGATCGGCCGCGACACGGGCGCCATCAGCGATGACCCCTCAGGCGAGAAGAAGGGGGCCCGGCCCCCGCGCCGCAGGGAAGGCGCTCCCGGGGACAAGCCCAAGCCCGGAGCCCGCAGGCCTCCCGCCCGCAAGCCCGCCGCCAAGCCGGCGGTGGAGACCAAGAAAGAGGAGTAGCACCATGGCGATCAGCCCCAAGATCGTTCAAGAACTCAGAGAGAAGACCGGCGTCGGCATGATGGACTGCAAGCGCGCCCTTGAAGAGACGGGCGGCGACCTGGAAGAGGCCGTCAAGGTCCTTCGCAAGAAGGGCATGGCGACCGCCCAGAAGAAGTCCGCGCGGGCCGCCTCCGACGGCCTCGTGGTGGCCAGCATTTCCCCGGACGGCACCACGGGCGCCCTGCTGGAAATGAACTGCGAGACCGATTTCGTGGCCAAAACGGACGATTTCAAGGGCATGGCCGAGGACCTCTGCGCGCAGGTGGCGAGCGCCGCCCCCGCGAGCGTGGAGGCTCTTCTCGATCAGCCCCTCACCAAGGACGCGGGCCACAAGGTCAAGGACCTGATCGTGGCCAAAGTGGCCAAGCTCGGGGAGAACATCCAGCTCCGGCGGTTCGCGCGTTACCAGGGCGGCCTCATGGCGTCCTACATTCACGCGGGCGGCAAGATCGGCGTCCTCATGGAGTGCCAGGTCGCCTCCGCCACCGAAGAGATGAAGCTCGTGACCAAGGACCTCTGTATGCAGGTGGCCGCCGCCGCGCCACGCTTCGTGAGCCGCGACGAGGTGACGCCCGACGTCCTGGAGAGCGAGAAGGAGATCTACAAGGCGCAGGTGCTGGCCCAGGGCAAGCCCGCGGCCATCATCGACAAGATCGTCGAAGGAAAGATGAACAAGTTCTACGAGGAGGCATGTCTCCTGGAGCAGCCCTTCGTCAAGGACACGGCGATCAGCGTCCAGAAGCACATGGACGCCGCGGCCAAGGGACTCAAGGTCGTGAGGTTCACGAGGTACGTTCTGGGCGAGGGGCTCAAATCCTCGGCCTGCGACGCGCAGTGAAAAAAAAGCGGCCTACGGGCCGCTTTTTTAGCGAATAGGCGAGACGCGAGACAAAAGAGAAAAAGCGCTCAAGCGATTCAACGACCAGGTTCCCCACCGAAGGAGCCCCTCATGGCCGAGCCCAAGTACAAGCGCATCCTCCTCAAACTTTCCGGCGAGGCCCTCATGGGAGACGCCGGGTACGGCATCCATCCCGAGGCCGTGGCCACGGTGGCCGACGAGATCCGCGAAATCCACGCCATGGGAGTGAGCGTGGCGGTGGTCGTGGGCGGCGGCAACATCTTCCGGGGCATTCAGGCGGACGAGAAGGGGCTGGACCGGGTCACGGCGGACCACATGGGCATGCTCGCCACGGTCATCAACGGGCTGGCGCTACAGGACGCCCTGGAAAAGAAGGGCGTCCCCACGCGCCTCCAGACGGCCATCGGGATGCAGGCCCTGGCGGAACCCTTCATCAGGCGCAGGGCCATTCGGCACCTGGAGAAGGGCCGCGTGGTCATCTTCGCCGCGGGCACGGGCAATCCCTACTTCACCACGGATTCGGCGGCATCCCTCAGAGCCATCGAGATCAAGGCCGAGCTCCTGCTGAAAGCCACCAAAGTGGACGGCGTGTACAGCGCCGATCCCAAGAAGGACCCGGGGGCCGAGAAGTACGCCTCCCTGAACTACATGCAGGCGCTGGAGAAGGGGCTGCGCATCATGGATGCCACGGCCATCAGCCTGTGCATGGAGAACGCCATCCCCATCCGCGTCTTCAACCTCTTCCAGCCCGGCAACATCCGCCGTATAGTGGAGGGCGAGGCCATCGGGTCCATCGTGAGCTGAATGGGGAAGAGTGACACAACGTGATCAAGGGATCGGCTGATAGGTTGATCACCTGATCGCCTGCTTACCTAACAGTTCCACCACCTTCTTCCACGCGGAGGCATCCATGCCGAAAGCCATCGTCAAAGACGCCGAAGAGAAGATGAAACACACCCTGGAGGTCACCCGGCACGAGCTGTCCACCCTCCGGGCGGGCAAGGCCAACCTAGCCGTTCTTGAGCCCGTGCGCGTGGACAGCTACGGATCCAAGGTCCCCCTCAACCAGGTGGCCACCCTGGCCGTGCCCGAACCGCGCATGATCACGGTCCAGCCTTGGGATCCCAAGCAGATCGCCGCCATCGAGCGCGGCATCCTGGAAGCCAACCTGGGCATCAACCCCTCCAACGACGGCCGCCTCATCCGCCTGCCCATACCCGCCCTCACGGAGGAGCGCCGGAAGGATCTGTGCAAGAGGGCGCGGGAGATCGGCGAAAAGGGGAAGGTGGCCATACGCCACATTCGCCACGAGGCCCGCACGGCTCTGGAAAAGCGCGAGAAGGCCAAGGAAATCTCGGAGGATGACCGGGAGGAGGGGTTCGAGAAGGTCCAGGAGCTCCACGACCGGTACATCCAAACCCTCTCCGACTCCGTGACCCACAAGGAAAAGGACATCATGGAGGTGTGAGGTGACCGCTGCGCCCCGCGTGGCCGCCGCCGTCCTCGCGGGCGGCATGGGCACGCGACTCGGCGGGGAGGTCCTGAAGCCGTTCCTGCCGGTCCTGGGCCACCCCCTCATCCATTACAGCCTGCGCCTCTTCGGGTCCATGCCCGAGGTGTGCGCCGTGCGCGTCGCCATTCCGGAGATGCACGGGCTCGCCCTCGATCGGCTTCTGGCGCGCTATCCGCGGGGCGCCTATAAGGGCTGGGTGGCGGGCGGTTCCACGCGGGCCCGGTCGGCACTGGCGGCCCTGCGTGCGCTGGAAGAGGACCGGCCCGACATCGTCCTGATCCACGACGCGGCCCGGCCCCTGGTGACGAAAGACGAGGTCCTGGCCCTCCTGGATGCCCTCGACGGGAAGGACGGCGCGTTCCTCGCCTCGCCTCCCGTGGACACACTCTGGGCCGTGGAGGGCGGCGGCGTGACGGATCCGGTGGACCGTACCAGGATGGTGCGAGCGTTCACCCCGCAGGCCTTTCCCTACGCGGCCATCCGGCTGGCCCTGGAGCGGGGCATCGAGGAAGGGTTCGAGGGGACCGACGACGCCTCCTTCGTCAAGCGCATGGGCGGCGACGTGGTATGGGTCGAGGGGTCGCGGTGGAATATCAAGGTGACCTACCCCGAAGACCTGGCCCTCGTGGAAGCCATCCTGGAGGGCAGCGGATGCGCATAGGGCACGGATGGGATCTTCATCGCCTCGCCCACGGCCGGGCCTGCCGCCTCGGCGGCCTCACGCTGGACCACCCCAAGGGGCCCCTGGGACACTCGGACGGAGACGTGGTTCTCCACGCCCTCGCCGATGCCCTCCTCGGTGCCGCTGCCCTGGGCGACATCGGGGCCTTTTTCCCCGACACCGATCCCCGCTGGAAGGGAGCGGACAGCGGCGCCCTCCTTCAGGAAGTCATGGCGAAGATCCGGGCTGAGGGGTTCTCCCTGGGCAACGCCGACCTCACCATCATCGCCCAGGAGCCCAAGATCGGCCCCCACCGGGAGGCCCTGCGCCGCAGCATCGCGGCCCTCCTCCACGCGGACCTCTCCAGGATCAGCGTGAAGGCCAAGACGGCCGAGGGCCTCGGAGAGATCGGTGCGGGAGACGCCGTCGCCTGCCACGCGGTGGTTCTGCTGAAAAAGAGTGAGGAGTGAAGAGTGAGGAGTGAAAAGTCAGAAGTGAAAAGTCAGAAGTGAAAAGTGAAAAGGAAGACCGCCGAACGCCAGATCCTGTCCCTTGTACCAGGAGTCAGTGAGGAGGGGTGAACCCTCCTTGGTACAACCCTTCCCATCGTTTCCTTCCGTGCCCCCTACCGAGCGGCCGAGTCTCTGATCCCTTCTAAATCATTCCGCGCCGGGCCTTGCGCGAGGATGGCCCATCCGGTATCCTGATGCCCGTCGGGGCGTGGCGCAGTCTGGTAGCGCACTTGCTTTGGGAGCAAGGAGTCGGAGGTTCAAATCCTCTCGCCCCGACCAGCCTTCTTTAAGCCCGAAGGCGCAATAATCCCCAGGAACCTTGTGTTAGTTCATTCTTGTTCTATACCTTGGCCTGCCGCCGAGCGTAGAGCGGCGCGGATTCGGCTTTCCGCCGCCGCGGCGGATTCCTGGTCTGGGGGTGGCCGGCTCGGAACGGGGCGGCAGCGTAAGGGGGCGGCCAGTGTGCCGCACCGGGATGAACTTTACAGGAGGCGTTGATGTCAAAGGTTCCAGCGTATGCGGCGGCGGCCGCGAAATCTCCCTTGGCTCCCTTTTCCGTTGACCGCCGAGAGCCCGGCGAGCACGACGTGCTCATCGACATCCTTTTCTGCGGCGTGTGCCACTCCGACGTCCACCAAGTGCGGGACGAGTGGGGAGGCTCCCTCTTCCCCATGGTCCCGGGCCACGAGATCATCGGCCGTGTGAAGCAGGTGGGGGCCCACGTGAAGAAATTCAAGCCCGGCGATTTGGCGGGCGTGGGCTGCATGGTGGACTCCTGCCGGGAATGCGCTCCGTGCAAGGACGACCTGGAGCAATTCTGCCAAAAGGGCGCCGCCTTTACCTACAACGGCACCGAGATGGACCGCAAGACGCCCACCTTCGGCGGCTACTCCACGCAGGTCGTGGTGGACGAACGTTTCACGCTGAAGGTTCCCGAAAACCTGGACCCCGCGGGCGCCGCGCCCCTTCTGTGCGCGGGCATCACCACCTACTCGCCCCTGCGCCAGTGGAACTGTAAGAAGGGCGACCGCGTAGGCGTCGTAGGCCTGGGCGGCCTGGGCCACATGGCCGTGAAGCTGGCGTCCTCCATGGGCGCCGAGGTGACCATGCTCAGCACCTCGCGGTCCAAGGAGGCCGACGCGCGGCGCCTGGGCGCCTCCAACTTCGCCCTCACGAGCGACGAGGCCACCTTCCAGCGCCTCGCCGGCACCTTCGACCTCATCATCAACACCATTTCCGCGCCCCACGACTACAACAAGTACCTGGGAATGCTGAAGCCCATGGGCACCATGGTGATCGTGGGCGTTCCGCCCGAGGCCACGCCCGTCCATGCCTTCTCCCTCATCGGCGGGAACCGGCGGCTGGCGGGCTCGCTCATCGGGGGCATCGCTCAGACCCAGGAGATGCTCGACTACTGCGGCGCGCACGGCATCGTGTCCGAAGTGGAGATCATCCCCATCCAGAAGATCAACGAGGCCTACGAGCGCATGGTCAAAGCCGACGTGCGCTACCGCTTCGTTATTGACATCGCGAGCTTGAAGTCCTGACGTGCCCGGCGCGCCGCGCCGGGGGCCACGACGTTGGGGAAGACCGACCGGGAGGGGCCGCGGCCCCTCCCGAAGCGTGTTCACGCCGACGTGCCTCGGGTGATCGAGGAACCCCAGCGCACGATGGCACGCCCTACGCCCCCGAACCGGCTACTGGGTGCACACATGGGAAGGTACCAGGTTCACGGCTTCGTATCCCTTTGCAGTCATGGCCTTAGGCTCCGCCTGAATCATTCCCGGCCGTACCGGCGCTTGCAGTGCACAGACGGGTGCCCCAAGGCTAACGTGTAACGGGCTCTAACGTATAGGGTTAGTTCATTCTCCCAAGGTGGCGGCCTTCTTGCGTAGGTGGAAGTGCTGAGGGGGCGGTCGTGTATAACCCGCGCAGTAAGCCGAGGGCGGCTGCCGCCTCCGGCCGTGCCTTTGCTCCTTGGACAGGGTGCAGGAAGCCCAGGGAAGCTGACGGCCAGAGGGGGCCGCGAGCCCAGGTCTCCCGGCCTTCGCACATTCAAGATCATTGGGATGATTCGGTAGCCAGGATACGTAGCAGGGGGGGATCAGTCCATGAAAAAACACGTGTGGTTCATCGCGGTGCTCGTCGCGGCGGCGTGCCTGCAGACCTTGGCGCAGGAGGCCCTTCGCAGCGTGCCGGCCTTCGGCGCCCGTCCCGACTATCTCCTTCGGATCGAGCGGAGGACCGACGCGGACCGCCGGATCCTCCTCGACAAGGGGATTCCTGTAGTGATGGAGCTGGACACCTGCCTCCTGGCCATGGGTGCAAAGGATGACGCGGCGTGGCTCGGGGCGCACGGCTACGAGACCGCCATTCTTGACACGTCGCCGTGGCAGTGGGACTACCTCCACGTGGGCCTGCGGCCGGACTCCGACGTGGCCGCGCTCGTGGCCCTGGGCACCGTCCTCCGCACGGAAGCGAACTGGGTGCTCCTGCGCGTCGTTCCGGGCACCGGCCTCTCGACGCTCTACGGCGCGAAAGTGTTTCTCGCGCCCGTCCCCTCCGAGCCTATGAAGAAGCCGCTCCACGAAGACCCCGTACTCTCGCGCAAGGAGGCCGCCCTGGCGGCCGTTCCCCTGGTCCAACAGATGGTGGGCTCCGTGACGGACGCGGACATCATGAGCTACTGGACCAGCATCGTGGCTCCCAACCCTCCGGGGACGGGTACTCGGTACAGCACGTCCACGGGCTGCACCGACGCGGCGAACACCGTCTACAACGCCTTTACGGGGCTGGGACTGGCGGCCCAGAAGCACACCTACCGCACCGGTTACGGCCCCAACGTGGTGGGCGAGATCGCGGGCGCCGTGAACCCCGCCGTCATCTACCTCGTGGAGGGCCACCTGGATGACATGCCCTCCTCCGGTTACGCGCCTGGCGCCAACGACAACGCCTCGGGGAGCGTGGTGGTCCTCGAAGCCGCGAAGGCGCTGAGCTGCTACGCCTTCAAGAACACGGTCCGGTTCCTCACGACCACGGGTGAAGAAGAGGGCCTCTACGGCAGCGCCGACTACGCCGGTGATGCGTACGCCGCCGGCGAAAACATCCAGGGCGTCCTCAACATGGACATGCCCGGCTGGGAAGGTGACAACAGCCCCGTGGGCGAAGACCTGGATCTGAACTACGACAGCAACTCGCAGTCCCTCGGCACCTTCTACGCCCAGTGTGCCACGGACTACGGCACGGGGCTGGCGGTGAACGCCTTCCTCTGCCCGAGCCTCGACGCATCGGACCACTACCCCTTCTGGCAGAAAGGCTACAAGGCGGTCTGCGGGATCACGGACAACGAGGGCTACTGCAGCCACAACGGCACCTACCCCTACTACCACACCTCAAGCGACACCATCCTCAACAGCGGCAACGGAACCACCAGCCACGCGTTCTTTTACAAGGTCGTGCGCACCACCGTCGCCGCCCTCGCCGCTCTGGGCGAGCCCTTCAAGATCACCACCGACAAGGCCTCGTACGGCACCGCCGACACCCTCACCCTCATCGTGGGTGACAGGGACCTGAACACGGCCGCCACCACGGTGCAGACCGTCACCGTCCAAGTTTGGAGCACCGCCGAGAGCACCCCCGAGAACGTGGTCCTCACCGAACAGGGCGTCAACTCCATGATCTTCAAAGGCACCATCGCGCTCACTGCGGGACCGGCGCAGAGCGGCGACGGGAAGCTCAGCGTGGCCGCAGGGAATACGATCACGGCGAAGTACGTGGATGCCTCGGATTGCAACGGATCCGCGAACGTCCCCTACACCGCCGCCGCCTCCGTGGCGGGAACGCTGACCTACAGCATCAGCGGAACGGTATCCGGGGCCGTCACCGCCGGGGTGACCATGAACCTGACGGGCGCGGCCACGGCCACTACGACGACGATCACCGGCGGCACCTACACCTTCGCGGGTCTGGC
>JAKBES010000001.1:13488-51235 GCA_021833665.1 Acidobacteriota bacterium | reverse complement strand
CGTGACCTCCACGTGCTGTTTCTGGTCCTTGCCCACGGGTACCACGTTGGAATCCACGATGAGGATGTCGGCGGCCATCAGGACGGGGTACGCGAAAAGGCCGTGGTCCGCCGGGATGCCCTTGGCCACCTTGTCCTTGTAGGAGTGGCAGCGCTCCAGCAGGCCCATGGGGGTCACGGTGGTGAGGATCCAGGCCAGCTCGGGCACCTGGTGGATGTCCGACTGGCGGTAGAAGGTGCACTTTTGAGGGTCCAGCCCGAGCGCCAGATAGTCCAGGGCCACATCGCGGATGTGGTCGCGAAGGGCCTGGGGCTCCTTCACCGTCGTGAGGGCGTGGAGATCGGCGATGAAATAGAAGGCCTCGCCCTTGTCCTGGAGATCCAGGTGCTGCTTCATGGCTCCCAGGTAGTTCCCGACGTGGAGCTTGCCAGAAGGCTGGATGCCCGACAAGATACGCATGCGGCTCCTCCCGAAGGTCCTAGAGACTATCAGACAGGCAGCCGCACCGGCAAGACGCGGGGCCTGCCCCTCAGTTCACCGCGATGACGATGGGATCGGAGGCCACCGTGCCGCCGCGGCTGTCCACCACCGCCACCGCCGCCGTGTAAATCCCTGGCGAGGTGTAGACGTGCGATGGATTCTGGCTCGTGCTCGGCGCCGATCCGTCTCCGAAGTCCCAGGCGTAGATATACGGGGCGGCGCCGCCCGACACCAGCGTGGTGAAGGTCACAAGGGCGGGCGCCGTGCCCGAGGATTGGTCCGCGGAGGCGGAGACGGCTAGGTCCCAATCCACGAGAGACTGCCCCGCGGCCTTCTGAATTCCCCCCACCATGAGGAAGGATTTTAGGCTGGCGGCCCCTTTCAGCTTGGCCTTCAGGCAGACGGCCACGGGCACGGTGACGGTGTGGACCGATTCTCCAGGCAGGGCCACGATGGGGTACTTCCACTTGGCCACCACGTTACCCTTGATATTTCTGAACTTGAGGAGGAGTTTGGCGGCGACGGGCTTGTTCTTGGGGCTCACGCTGCGGAAGGCCACCTCGCTGTCGCGGGTCGAGTAGACCACGGCCGTGGCCGGAACGTTCAGGACCCACCCGCGGCTCTCGGACCTGGCTTCCGTGGCCGTCACCTTCAGCTGGGCCTCGGTCCGCCAGGGCCCCACGGCGCCCCGCAAGGTCACCATTTCGCCCAGGGCGAAGGGGGCGAGCTGGGCCGGTGTTATGGAGAAGGACGCCTCTCGCTCGGCAGGCCCAGGCCCAACAGCGGAGTCGAAAGCGGGCACCACGACCTGTCCATCCTCCGACAGGAGGTCGAACCGGCCGCTCAAGGCCGTTTTGAGTGGAGCTGGGACGCGGAAGGCGACCGTGCTCTCGGCGGTGATGTTCAGGGCCTGAGGCTGAGCCACCATGAGCCCCGCCGCCGGATGCCTTTGGGCATGGGCCGCCAGGCCGGCGGCCAGAAACGCCGAAGCGAGCAGAAGGGCTGTCCGTGGTCCGCGGGTGAATGTCAGCATGGGATCTCCTCCATGGAATGTCAGGGGCATTGTAGCCTCCGGTGGCCCCGGCGGCCAGGGGGGGCTTTGCAGGATCCCCGGGTTGCCAGCCCGGGCCCTCCTCCTATACTCTTGAGACCGCAATAGAAAGGAGCCGGTCATGGCACAACACGTGGCACTCGTAACGGGGGGGAGCCGGGGCATCGGTGCCGCCATCGTGCGAGGGCTCGCGGCGAAGGGGTTCACCGTCGCCGTGAACTGCCTCAAGAACACGGAGCTGGCGGAAAGGGTTTTGGGGGAGATCGGGGGCCAAGGCGCCGTCTTCCAGGCGGACGCCCGCGATCACGGCCAAGTGGCCGCCATGGTGAAGGCCGTGGAGGCCAGGCTGGGCCCCGTGGATGCGGCCGTGCACAACGCCAACATCTCGTTTCCCATGGGACCCTTCTGGTGCCTGCCGTGGGACGAGGTACGGGCAAAGCTGGAAGGGGAGCTGGGCGCCTTCCATGCCCTGGTGGCGGCCGTGGCCCCCGGCATGGTGGAACGGAAGCGGGGGCGCATCGTGGCCGTCTCCAGCAGCCTTTCCCGGTTCGCGAGCGACGGGTTCGGGGCCCATGCCGCGGCCAAGTCGGCCCTGGACGGCGCCGTGCGCGTCCTTTCCCGGGAGATGGGTCCTAGCGGCGTCACCGTGAATGCCGTGGCTCCGGGCCTCGTGGAAACGGATGCCACGTCCCGCCAGCCGCAGGAGATGAAGAAAGCCGTGGCCCTGTTCACGCCCCTTCGGCGCATCGGGCAGCCCGAGGACATCGGGAGCGTCGTGGCCTTCCTCTGCTCCGAGGAAGCCCGGTGGGTCACGGGGCAGTACATACCCCTCAACGGCGGAATCAACACGGTGTAAAAGGGCGAAACGAAAACGCGAGACGCGAGACGCAAATAACTAGGGTGCGGGCGTTCATGAATGCGGACCATGCCCCTGCCCCGAGAGGAGTCTCCGATGATTTATCCGACCTTTGAACAGATGCGCGACGATGTGCATACAACGGTGGAGCACTGCGGTGAGGCGGGCGGCCTCAAGGTAACCGATCCCCAGGCATGGCACGGGCCCCTGTGCGACAACGTGGTTTGGACCGCCGTCTTCGCCCCCGATCCGGAACTTCGGGGCCGGGCACGTTTCATCCTCAAGAACGTGGCCCGGGCCTTGGGCATTCACCTTGCCTCCATCCAGGACTTCTACCTCGCCTCGGGACGAGGGGAGGCCGGCCCCTTAACGGTGCCGGCCATGAACATCCGCGGCCTCAGTTACGACACGGCCCGGGCCTTCTACCGCGCGGCCAACGCCACCTCGTGCGGGGCCTACGTCTTCGAGATCGCCAAGAGTGAAATGGGCTACACCGACCAGCGGCCCCATGAATACGTGGCGGTCATGCTGGCGGCGGCCATCCGGGAGGGCTTCGCGGGCCCCGTCTTCATCCAGGGGGACCACTTCCAGGCCGCGGCCAAAAGTTACGCGCAGAACCCCGGCGCCGAGGTGGACCGGCTCCGCGCCCTCATTCGCGAGTCCATTGGAGCGGGCTTCTACAACATCGATATCGATTCTTCCACCTTGGTGGTTTTGGAGCGCGAAGGCCTGGGCGCGCAGCAGCGGGACAACGGAGCCGTCTGCGCCGAACTCACCCGGTTCATTCGGGAGCACGAGCCGGCGGGCACGACCGTCTCCGTGGGCGGCGAGATCGGCGAAGTGGGGGGCCACAACAGCACCGTAGAGGAGTTCGAGGCGTTCATGGGCGAGTACCGCAAGGAACTGGGGGAGGGCGTGCGCGGCATCTCTAAGATCTCGGTCCAGACGGGCACCAGCCACGGCGGCGTGGTCCTCCCCGACGGGACGGTGGCCAAGGTCAACCTGGATTTCGGCGTCCTCAAGGCCATCTCCGAGTTGGCCCGCAGCCGTTACGGGCTAGGGGGAACGGTGCAGCACGGGGCCTCCACCCTGCCCGACGACATGTTCCACCATTTCCCGCAAAACGGCGCCGTGGAGGTCCACTTGGCCACGGGCTTCCAGAACCTCGTCTACGATCACCCCGCCCTCCCCGCCCAGTTCAAGGCCCACGTGTACGACCACCTGAGGGGCGCCTTCGCCAAGGAGCGCAAGGAGGGCGAGACGGAGGAGCAGTTCCTCTACAAAACTCGCAAGAAGGGTTTCGGCGGACCCCTGAAGCGGGAGTGGTGGTCCCTCCCATCGGGGGTGCGCGAGGAGGTGGGGGCGGCCCTGGAAGCCAAGTTCGCTTTCCTTATCGGCCAGCTCGGTGTGAGGGATACGAAGGGGACGGTGGCCCGCTGGGTGAAGACCGAAACGCCCGCTCCGGACCGGGAAGCGGAGATCGCCGCCTGCAAGACGGTGGTCGTGGAGGCGCCCGAGTCCAATCCGAAGGCGGACTGATTAGGAGGACAGCGGACACGGAACGGGAGGTCATCGCCCCCATCACGCGTCGCGGCTCCCGCTGAAGGTACCTCGAACTCTTGACTAATGAGCCACTTGGAGGGATAATCCGGGTTCGGGACGCTGGAAGTCCAGTGTCCCTTTCTCCGGATTTGGCCGCCTGGGACCCGAAGCGGTCCTGCGGAGGCGCCGGGCGCCGGGAGGCGCGGAGGGCCCGGCGGGGCCGTGGACGCGCGGGGCGTCCTTTTTTAGGGTTGAGCGAGGGAGGTTCCCATGTCCTGGTTCCTGTTGATGGCCCAGCCGGGCGGTGGCGGCGCGCAGAGCAACCCCATCACGGCGTTCCTGCCCATCCTTTTCATCATCGTGATTTTCTACTTTCTGTTGATCCGGCCCCAGCAGAAACGGGCCAAGCAGCAGCGGGCCATGCTGGACTCCCTCAAGAGTGGTGACCAGGTGGTAACCGTGGGGGGCCTCCACGGGACCGTGGCCGGGGTGGATCAGGACACGGTCATCCTGCGTGTGGCCGACAACGTGAAGCTGACCTTCAACAAGGCCGCCATCGCGGCCCTCGTGAGCCAGAAGGAATAGGGGGGCATCATGCGCGACAGCATCAAATGGCGAGTTCTTCTGGTCATAGGGGTCATCGCCCTCTGCGTCTTCTTCTTTTGGAAGAATGGCCTGAAGGAGGGTCTGGACCTGCGCGGCGGCGTCCACCTGGTCCTGCTCATGGACACGAACGTGTCGGTTTACAACCGCGTGCAGACGGACATCCTTGCGGCGGAGGAACAGCTCAAAGCCAAGAACATCCCTTACAGCAAGATTTTCTCTGAGAACCAGAACATCAACACGATCTTCGTGTCGGGCGACAACCCCAACCTGGGGGTGGCCCTTCGGGACCTGGCGGACAAGTCGCTCAACAACTACGACTTTAAAGCCCTGGGCGGCGGCCAATATACCCTCACGCTCAAGGCGCCCTTCGAGCGCGATTTGCGGGACAAGGCCGTCCAGCAGTCCGTGGAGGTCATCCGGAACCGCATCGATAAGTACGGCGTCTCTGAGCCCTCCATTCACCGCCAGGGGATGGGTTCCAACAAGATCGTGGTGGAGCTGCCTGGGGTGGAGGATTCCACCGAGATCAAGGCCCTCATCGGCAAGGCCGCCCAGCTTGAGTGGCACATCGCCGTGGATCCCAAGCAGGGAGCCCCGAGCCGCGAAGCCATCCTGAAGCTGTACGGTGGCACCCTTCCTCCGGACGTGGCCATCTACCCCGGAAGCCGCGAGAAGTTCGGCTCGGAGATTTATTTCGCCCTCAAGACCGTGGCCCCCATCACCGGGGCTGACATCCAGGAAGTGAGAGTGGAGGCCAACCAGTACGGCCAACCCGCCGTGGGCTTCATCCTGACGGCCACCGCGGGCCAGCGCTTTCGCGAGCTGACCCGCGCGCATCTCCACGAGCCCCTCGCCATCGTCTTGGACGGGAACGTTATCTCCGCGCCGGTCATCAACGCCGAGATCGGCGACCGAGGAATCATCGAGGGCAACTTCACGACCCAGGAAGCCCAGGAACTGGTCTTTCAGCTCAAGTCGGGGGCCCTTCCAGCCATTCCCCGCTTCGCCGAGGAGCGCACCATCGGGCCCAGCATGGGCCTGAGCTCCATCCGGAAGGGGACCGTGTCGGGGCTCATCGGCCTCATCGCCATCCTGGCCTTCATGTTCATTTACTACCGGGCCTCGGGCATCAACGCCAACTTCTGCCTGCTGCTCAACCTCGTCATCCTCGTCGGCATCATGTCGACGTTCGGCTTCACCCTTACCGTTCCTGGCATCGCGGGCATCATCCTCACGCTGGGCATGGCGATCGACGCCAACGTCCTGATTTTCGAGCGGATCAAGGATGAGATCATCGAGAACAAAACCGTCCAGACGGCCATAGCCAACGGGTTCTCCAAGGCCTTCATCACCATCTTCGACACCCACGTGACGGACTGGGTCTCGGCGCTCTTCCTCCTGCAGTTTGGCACCGGCCCCGTGCGCGGGTTCGCCGTCACCCTCACGGTGGGCCTCATCGCCAACATGTTCACGGCGGTCTTCGTGTCGCGCATCATCTACGACATCGTGATGGACCTGCGGACCAAGGGCGGAAAGCGGCCTACGGACGTCTCCATCGGTCCCATCCACTCCTTCCGCGGCTTCAAGATCCCCTTCATGAAGTACAAGGTCCACTTCATCGTGGGTTCGGCCATCCTCATTGGCATAGGCATCTGGAGCGTGGCCACCCGGGGTATCAATTGGGGCATAGACTTCCGGGGCGGCCAGGAGATGCAAGTCCGGTTCAGCCACGAGGTGGATCCCCGTGCCGTGGAAGCCACTATCAAGAAGAACACTTCGGGCACGGTGACCGTCGTGAGTTACGGCAAGCCCGAGGATCATGAAGTTCTGGTCCGCATGGACGCCCGGAACAAGGAAGGCCAGCTCCTGGACGAAGTGGCCCTCGCCACGCGAAGCCAGCAGATCTTGAGCGGCCTGCGCGGACCGGCGATCCAGCAGGCCATCGCCGCGGGCAAGGTCGACGTGAACAGCACCAACGCCAAGACCATCGAGGATCTCATCCTGAGCGGCATGCGTTCCGGTGCCATCTCGGGCACGGACGAGCAGGGCAAGGCCGTGGCCCA
This sequence comes from Acidobacteriota bacterium, assembly GCA_021833665.1. Classification (GTDB taxonomy): domain Bacteria; phylum Acidobacteriota; class UBA4820; order UBA4820; family DSQY01; genus JAKAJA01. The sequence continues at coordinate 44,637 of JAKBES010000001.1, read as the reverse complement.
GGCCATTCAGGACTACAAGCGGGAGCACGGAGGCATGGTGGCGACCGTGGACGACCTGAAGAAGGTCCCCGGCATGACGGACGCCATGTTCAACTTCCTCAAGGACAAGACCGTCACGGGTGACTTCGCCATCCAGCGCATCGACACGGTGGGCCCCACCGTCGGCAAAGAGCTTCAGAACAAAGCCCTCCAGGCGGTCATCGGATCCCTCATCGGAATCCTGCTCTATGCCTGGTTCCGGTTCCAGTTCCGGTTTAGCGTGGGCGCCATCCTATCCCTGGTCCACGACACGCTCATGGCCATCGGCCTCGTGTCTCTCTTCCAGGTGGAAGTGAATCTGCCCACCATCGCCGCCCTCCTGACCCTGCTGGGCTACTCCATCAACGACACCATCGTGGTATTCGACCGCGTTCGCGAGCACATGAAGAAAGAGCGGAAAAAGGAGGACGACGACCTCTTCAACCGTTCCATCAACGAGACCCTGTCCCGTACCATGATCACCTCCATGCTGACCTTCTTCGTGGTGGTGGCCATGCTCATCTTCGGAGGCGAAGTCCTCTTCTCCTTCAGCTTCGTCATGACCGTGGGCATCATCGTGGGAACCTACTCATCCATCTTCGTAGCTAGCCCGTACGTGCTGTGGTGGGACAAGCTAGGATTCGAGAAGTTCTTCAAGAAGTCCAGCGGGCGCCGGCGCTAAGCTCGGCCGCCGTTGTGAGTTTCGCAGGCCCGGGGGCCAACCCCCGGGCCTTTTTGCGTATGCCGAGGCTCTGTGAGTAGAATGACCTTGAGAGGGCACCCTCCTTGACCACGGAATGGCTGACCGCCCTGAGCGCCGCCTTCCTGCTTCTGGCCACCCTGGCCTGGGCGTCCAGCGTCTTCAGCCTTCCGGGCAACTGGATCATGCTTCTGCTCGCTCTCCTCTACGGCTGGGGAGAGGGGTTCCGCGCCATGCGCCTATGGGTGCTCGGGACGGGGTTCGTGCTGTTCGCCGTGGCGGAGGTGGCGGAACATCTCTCGGGCTACTTGGGTGCCCGGACGTTCGGCGGCAGCCGGTGGAGCGGCCTATTCGCCCTGGCCGGCGCCATCGCCGGGGCCCTGGTGGGCGCGGGGTTTGGGTACGGCCTGGGGGCCATACCCGGCACGGTCCTGGGGGCCTTTCTTGGCGCCCTGGCCTCCGAGTTCTACCGCCAAAGGCATGCGGGGCGCGCAGCCCTGGCCGGCCTTGGGGCGGCCTTGGGCCGGGCCGTGGGATTGGGTGCCAAACTGGGGTGCGGAGGCGCCTTCCTGGTTCTCGCCGGAGCGCGGGTCGTGTGGCTCCTGGCGAGCGTTTGGGGCGAACCCGGCCGGTGACCTTGGTCCACCCACCAAGGGAAAGGACCCTGCCTCAGCCCTTTGGGTCTGGAGGCTTGTCCGTTTTTCCGCCGTCCTGCACTTGGATGATCACTTCAATGTCTTTGGGCGAAGCGGCCTCACCTTGAGAAAGGAGGTCGTGACTCGTTGGCCGGGCCTCTTCGAAGAGTTCGGGGAATTTGGCCTCCAGCGCCCGCACCAGCTCCCGGGTTGTTCCCTCGAATTCAAGCCCCGCACGGTACATGAGCACCTTCTTCCCGTCGTGCTCCGTCCAGCCCAGGACCGTGCATCGGCGCACCGTCCCCGTGAGGGAGAGGTCCGCCCCGCCGTTTTGCAGGCGCACGTCGCAGCGTGTGCGCAGAGGGAGAGAGTAGGCCAGCTCCACCTGCACCCCGAGGGAGGAGATATCCACCACCCGGGCGGTCAGGGACGTCTTAACCTTGGCCTTGATGGGCTTCTTGGGCGAAATTCTCAAGGCTCGGCGACGGTCCAACATAGAGAGGCCCCCCGAAACCAAACTCGATTCTGCTCTAAGTATGAACCGCTGGACGAAGGATGTCCAGAGGGGGGCACCCCCCAAAAAGAAAAGGGGCCCGAGGGCCCCTTGGGGTTTGTCCGTCGTAACCGTTGGCGGTTAGTCGCGGAGCGCCTGAACTTGATCCGCCTGCGGACCTTTGGCCCCCTCCTTGACTTCAAAGGAGACCTTTTCTCCCTCAGCGAGCTTGCGGAACCCGCTGCCTACGATGGCGCTGTAGTGGACGAATACGTCCTTACCGCCATCTTCCGTGATGAACCCGTATCCCTTTTTCTCGTCGAACCACTTCACTGTGCCTGTAGACATTGCAGCTCCTTCACATGGAAACCGTTCCTCCGGCAAACGGGCTCACCGGAGACCCGAACCTACCACCCGAGCCCGCCCTCTGTCAAGCTGACACAGCCTTTCAGGGCTTTTTCACCGGGCCGTGCCGCGTTGACGCTGGGCACGGGCCACGGTAAACTGAACCATGACCGGAGAGACCGCGCCACCCCTTCCGTCGTCCGTGAGGGGTAGTCCCGGGGAGGGGCGCCCACCCTCAGCCCCCCCGACCAAGGAGACCGATCCCATGAAGCGGAAGACCATCCTCGACGCGGCGGGAATCCAGCGCACCCTGGGCCGTCTGGCCCTGGAACTCGCCGAGCGCCTCCAAGGGTGCCAAGGCGCGGCCCTCATCGGCATCCACCGTCGAGGCGTGCCTCTGGCCCGGCGAATTGCGGACAAGCTCAACGAAGTGGAGAAGGTGCAGGTGCCCGTGGGAAGCCTGGACATCAACCTCTACCGGGACGATTTTTCCAGCGCGGGGACGGCTCCCGTCCTGCGTGGAACCCAGGTGGACTTCGACATCGAAGGGCGGACGGTCGTCTTGGTGGATGACGTCTTGTTCACCGGAAGGACCATCCGAGCGGCCCTTGATGCCCTCGTGGATTTGGGGCGCCCCGCCCGGGTCCAGCTCGCGGTCCTCGTGGACCGCGGCCACCGGGAACTGCCCATCCAGGCTGACTACGTGGGCCTCTCCCTCAACACGCGGCGCGAAGACCACGTAGAGCTTCACCTGACCGAGTTCGACGGAGAGGACGCGCTCTTGTTGGAGACGCAGATCACCGCCAAGGAGGGGAGACCATGAACTGGCGACACAAACACCTCCTGGGCATCGAAGGGCTCGCGCCGGAAGAGATCACCCTCATCCTGGACACGGCGGAGAAGATGGCCGAGGTGGCCACGCGTCCCGTCAAAAAAGTGCCGGCCCTCCGCGCCAAGCTCGTGGTGAACCTGTTCTTCGAAAACTCCACCCGCACCCGCTCCTCCTTCGAGATCGCCGAGAAGCGCCTGAGCGCCGACACCCTGAACTTCTCCGCCAGCACCTCCTCGGTGAGCAAGGGCGAATCTCTCGTGGACACCATCCTCAACGTCGAGCGCATGATGCCCGACTGCTACGTCATGCGGCACCCCAGCCCCGGTGTGGGCCAGCTCATCAGCGGGTTCACCAAGGCGTCCATCGTCAACGCGGGAGACGGCGCCCATGAACATCCCACGCAGGCCCTCCTCGATGCCATGACCATCCGGCAGCGGAAGGGCAGCTTCAAGGGCCTCCGGGTTCTCATCGCGGGAGACATCGCCCACTCCCGCGTGGTGCGGTCCAACATCCACCTCCTCAACACGATGGGTGCCGAGGTCACGGTGTGCGGGCCCGCCACCTTGCTCCCGCCGCACATCGAGAGCCTCGGTGTGAAGGCGAGTACGGCGTTCGAGGAGGCGATCAGGGGCAAGGACGTGGTCATGATGCTGCGCATCCAGCTCGAGCGGCAGACGCGCGGCCTCTTCCCCTCCCTCATGGAGTACTACCAGCGTTACGGCCTCACCGAAGAGCGGCTGAAACTGGCGGATAAGGACGTCATCGTCATGCACCCCGGGCCCATGAACCGGGGGGTGGAGATCGCCTCCGAGGTGGCCGACGGGCCGTACTCGGTGATCCTGGACCAGGTGGAGAACGGCGTGTCGGTTCGCATGGCCGTGCTGTACCTCCTGCTGGGCGGAGGGGAAGATGTATCTGCTCATTAAGAACGGCCGCGTGGTGGACCCCTCTTCGGGCACCGACGAGACCCTCGACGTGCTCATCAAGGACGGCCGGGTGGAGGCCGTGGATAAGAAGCTGGAGGCCAAGGGGGCCGAGATCCTGGACGCCACGGGCCTCATCGTGGCCCCGGGATTCATCGACATGCACGTGCACCTGCGAGAGCCCGGCTACGAGCGCAAGGAGACCATCGCCACGGGCCTGGCGGCGGCTCTCGCGGGAGGCTTCACGGGCGTCTGCTGCATGCCCAATACGGACCCCGTCAACGACAGCGCCTCCGTGACCCGCTTCATTTTGGATAGGGCCAAGGCTGCAAGTCCCGTTCACGTCTATCCCATCGGGGCCATCACGAAAGAATCCAAGGGCGAGGAGCTGGCCCCCTACGCTGAGCTGAGGGAGGCGGGCGCGCGGGCCCTTTCGGACGACGGCAAGCCCGTGGTGAAGGCCTCGGTCATGCGCCGGGCCATGGAATACGCGGGCTCCCTGGGGCTGCTGGTCATCGACCACTGCGAGGACACGGATCTGGCGGGAGAGGGCTCCATGCACGAGGGCACGGTTTCGGTGCGCCTGGGGCTCAAGGGCATCCCTGCCGAGGCCGAAATCATCCCCATTCGCCGCGACATCTCCCTGGCGCGCCTCACGGGGCAGCGAGTCCACATCGCCCACGTCTCGACCCGGCTGGGTGTGGAGGCCATCCGCGCCGCCAAGAAAAAGCGCCTTCCCGTCTCCGCCGAGGCTACGCCCCACCACTTCACCCTCACGGATGAGGCGGTGCTGGGGTTCGACACCAACGCCAAGATGAACCCTCCCTTGAGGGGGAAGGACGACGTGGAGGCAGTCATCGAAGGCTTGGCCGACGGCACCCTCGACGCCATCGTTACGGACCACGCCCCGCACGCCTACGAGGAGAAAATGGTGGAGTTCGACCGGGCCCCCAACGGGATCATCGGCCTCCAGACCGCCGTGCCCCTGGCCCTCGACCGCCTCGTCAAGACCGACCGCATTTCCCTCAAACGCATGGTGGATGCCTTCTCCTGCGCTCCCGCGCGCCTGCTGGGCCTGACGGACAAGGGGAGGATCGCTCCGGGCGCGGAGGCGGACTTCACCCTCTTTTCCTTGCGCAAGCAGACCTGCCTCAAGGCCGAGGACATCCAGTCCCTGAGCAAGAACACCCCCTTTCTGGGGATGAAGCTGAAAGGGGCCGTGGTGGCCGTGGTCATCGCCGGCCGGGTGTACCCGGCGAGATGACAAGGAAGCCTGCCACCGAGGCACCAAGACACCACGAGAGCGGAAAAATGTCCCGCACGAACGTGGACCGGTGGCAAGGTGTCATAAGACGACACGAGTACCTCCATGACCCCAAGCCATTACTTGGTGCTTTGTTGCCTTGGCGGTTCGTTCCTTGAAGGCCTCGACGGTGTTCGTGTGCCAGTCGTGCGGGACCCAGAGCCCTAAGTGGATGGGGCGCTGCTCTGGGTGCGGCGAGTGGAACACGCTGGTGGAAGAAGTCTCGGGAGGCGAGGAGCCGCGCCCTGGCCTTCCGCGCAAGGCGGGCCGTGCCACGCCCCTTCCGGAGGTGTCCTTCGACGAGGGCGCGCGCCTGTTCACCGGCATGGCCGAGGTGGACCGGGTGCTGGGAGGCGGCCTCTTTCCCGGCGGCGTCACCCTCCTGGGAGGAGATCCGGGTGTCGGGAAATCCACCCTCCTCCTCCAGCTCTTCGGGCACCTCGCCCGGGGCCGCACTCTCCTCTACGCCAGCGGCGAGGAGTCCCTGGCTCAAGTGGCCGCCCGGGCCGGCCGGCTGGGCATCGAATCGTCCACCCTGAATCTCTACGCCGAGACGTCTCTCGAAGCCATCCTCGGGGAGGTGGAGCGCCTCGCTCCCGCCGCCCTGGCCGTGGACTCCATCCAAACCGCGGGCACCTCGGCCCTGAGCGCCACGCCCGGATCCCTCTCCCAGGTGCGGGAGTGCTCGGCGCGCCTCATCGAAGTGGCCAAGGGGCGAGGCATGCCCGTGGTGATGGTGGGCCACATCACGAAGGACGGTATGATCGCCGGCCCCAAGGCCCTGGAGCACATGGTGGATACGGTCCTCTACCTGGAGGGGGACAAGTACCGCCACCTGAAGGTGCTCCGGGCTCAAAAGAACCGCTTCGGCGCCACCTCCGAGCTGGCCCTGCTGGACATGACCGGGGAGGGTCTCAAGGAGGTGGAGAACCCTTCGGCGGCTCTCCTGGCGGACCGGCCCCTGCACGTTCCAGGTTCTATCATCGGCGTGGCCGTTCAGGGGACGCGGCCCCTCCTCTTCGAGATCCAGGCGCTCACCAGCCCCTCCGCCTTCGGTCTGGCCAAGCGCATGAGCCTGGGGCTGGACCGCAACCGCGTCCAGCTCCTCACCGCCGTGCTGGAGCGAGCGGCCCGAATGACCATGGGGGACCGGGATCTCTTCGTGAACGTGGTGGGCGGCGTGGAGCTGGACGAACCGGCCCTGGACCTGCCCCTGTGCATGGCCGTGGCCTCGGCCTACCGGGGTGAGGCCCTCCCGTCCGAGCTGGCGGCTTTCGGCGAAGTGGGCCTCGCGGGTGAGATCCGAGGCGTGGGTTCGGCCCGCGCCCGGGCGGTTGAGGCTGCGGCGCTGGGCTTCACGCGCTGCCTCCTTCCCGCCTCCGACCACAAGCGCCTGGAGAACCCTCCCAGGGGGATCACCCTGCACCCCGTCACCCGGCTCGACGAAGCCCTCGCCCTGCTCCTGCCGTAACCTCAAGAAAAAAGGCCCGGCATGAAGCCGGGCCAGGTTTTCAACCCGTCACGGGCCTAGTTGGCCTTGGGTGCTGCCGCGGGGGCCGGTGCCGGGGCGGGCTGGGCGTCCACCGAAGGGTGGCCCGCCGGAAGCCCCGTGGTGTCTCCGTGGGCGGGCATCCCGGAGGGAGCGCCCTCGCCTCCCATGGCGGGGTGGCCGGGAGGCATCTCGCCCGTGCCCGGGGGCATGCCGCCGCCGTGGGCGCCGCTTTTGGATTTGGACGAGGTGACCTTCCAGGCGCCGCTTTCCTGGACCAGGTCGTAGGTGTACTCCATGGGCGTCATGCCCCCGCCCTTCACGGTGAAGGTAACGTCGCAGGTGGCCTTGTCCCCTTCGATCTTCTGGTCCGTCACCGCCACGTCCATCTTGGACAGGTTCAGCTGGCGCACATCCTGGAGGTAGGCGTAGACGGCCTTCTGAATGGGGTCGGAGGGGGCGGGCGAGGCGGTGGATTCGGACGCGGCCGCCGGGGCGGCGACCTGTCCCGTCTGGGATTGGTTGTTGGGGGTGGCGGGCTTGGAACAGGCAAGGCCAAGGCAGGCCAGGAGCAGCGCCGCCGGGATCGCGAAGGGTTTCAGGTGCATGGGTCGTTTCTCCTCAAACAGGGACGGAACACCGAATCGCGAGCTCCCGCTTCTCGGGGGCCGCGAAGGCCGTTAGTGTACCTCAGGCGCCTTCCCCATGGAACACGGGCATTCGGAGGAGCAGGCAGGTTGGCTGGGAAGGGCTCCGTGAAACCTTGGTCCTCAGCCCTGCGTTTAAAGAAACAGGCGTGAGGAGGTGGATCATGAAACGCCAGCTAGCGGTTGCGATGATGGCACTTTTCCTGTGGATGACCGTGGGGTGCGCGCAGGCATTGCTGAGCGCCTCGGCTACGGACCGGCAGGAACAAACGATTCCCCTGGAACAGGGGGGGAGCTTATCCCTCGAGAACGTGAATGGCGACGTGACGGTGCGGGCCGTGGACGGACACTCGGTCCATTTCGTGGCCGTGAAGCGGGCCAAGGCCCTGGACGAGAGCAAGGCCCGGGAGGGCTTGTCCAAACTCACGGTGGCCGTCGAGAGCTCCCCCAAGGCCATTTCCATCACCACCCGGTACCCCTCCAGCCCGAGCGGGATGCTCTTCGGGGCCGGTGTGTATCTGGCGGTGGACTATATCGTCGACGTGCCCCGGGGTACGAAGGTGAAACTGTCGGGCGTGAACGGGTCCATGGACGTGGACGCTCCCGGCTCGGAGGTGGCCTGCGAGGCCACCAACGGCACCATCCGCGTGGAGGGAGCCGGGGTGCTCAGCGCCACAACCGTCAACGGGCGCATCCGCTTCGCCGCTGACCAGGTGGGCGACGTGAGTTCCACCAACGGCTCCGTGGAAGGATCCCTGTTGGGGCTGGCCCCCGGGGCGGGACACGTGGAGACCGTGAACGGGCATGTGGCGTTGGCGATTCCATCGAAGGCGGCCCTGAGGATCGAGGCGGAGAACGTGAACGGATCCATCCGCAGCGGCCTGCCGGGCCTGGCGGCGGAGAAGCACAGCCTCTCGGGGAACTTGAACGGTGGCGGGGCGACCCTCACCGTGGAGACCGTCAACGGGAGCATCGAGATCAAGTCGGCCTCGTAACGCAGTGCGTGCACCTCCAACTGGAAACCTCCTGGCGGAGGGGTCGAATCAAGGCCCCTCCGCTTTGTTTGTGGTAACCGGCGCCCGGTGCGGGAGGCGGCCCAGGCCCCCCTGAACGGTGCCTCGCCATGTTCCCTGGCCAAGGCGCCAAGTCTGTGATAACATGGAAGTTTCGGAGGTATGATGGAACACATTCACATCAGAGGCGCCCGGGAGCACAACCTCAAAAACCTGGACGTGGTCCTTCCCAAAAACAAGCTGGTGGTCATCACGGGACTTTCAGGTTCGGGGAAGTCCTCCTTGGCCTTTGACACGCTCTACGCGGAGGGTCAGCGGCGCTACGTGGAGAGCCTTTCGGCCTATGCCCGCCAGTTCCTGGACTTGATGGAAAAGCCCGACGTGGACGCCATCGAGGGGCTCTCGCCGGCCATCTCCATCGAGCAGAAGAGCACCTCCCACAACCCGCGGTCCACGGTGGGTACGGTGACGGAGATTTACGACTACCTTCGCGTGCTCTTCGCCCGCATCGGCAAACCCTTCTGCCCCAAGTGCGGGCGGCCCATCGAGAGCCAGACGGTCCAGCAGATGGTGGACGCGGTCCTGGCCTTCCCCGAGGGGGAAAAGATCTTCGTCCTGGCGCCCGTGGTCCGGGGCCGGAAGGGCGAATACCGCAAACTCTTCCTGGACCTGCTGCGAGAAGGCTTCGTCAGGGCGAGGGTGGACGGCAAGGTGGTGGAGCTGGAGGGGATCGCCGACCTGGCCCGGTACAAGGCGCATACCATCGAGGTGGTGGTGGACCGGCTCGTCATCAAAGCGGGGATCCAGGGCCGCCTCACGGAATCGGTGGAGCTGGCCCTGCAGAAAGGGGAGGGCCTCATGGTGGTTCACCGCCTGGACTCGGGGGAGAACCAGCTTTTTTCCGAGCGGCTCTCGTGCCCCACGTGCCAGACGGCCCTGCCCGAGATGGAGCCGCGCCTTTTCTCCTTCAACAGCCCCCACGGCGCCTGTCCCGACTGTTCGGGCTTGGGGGTGAAGATGGAGCTCGACCCCTCCAAGATCGTGCCCAACCCGTCCCTGTCCATCGCGCAGGGGGTCCTGGCGCCGTGGCCCGTGGAGGGAGGCTTCTGGTACCGGGAGATGCTGGAGGGGCTGGGTCGCGAGATGAACTTCTCCCTCAAGACCCCCTGGAGCAAACTTCCCGAGGAAGCGCGGCGCGCCGTCCTCTACGGCACCAACGGCAAGAAGATCGCCTACGACGTGAAACGGGACACGAGCCGCTACCAGTTCCAGCACGCCTTCGAGGGGATCGTTCCCAACCTCCTGCGCCGCTACAAGGAGACCAAGTCGGACCTGTCCCGGGGAGAAATCGAGGCCTACATGTCCTCCAACCCCTGCCCCGCCTGCTCCGGGCTGCGCCTGAAGCCCGAGGCCCTTTCCGTGCGGGTGGGAGCTTACAACATCGCCTCCTTCAGTGCCCTGCCCGTGAGCCAGGCGCGGCAGGCCATTGAGAGCCTGAACCTGGGCGCCCGGGACCGGGAGATCGCCCGCCTGATCCTGAAGGAGATCCGCAGCCGGCTGACATTTTTGGAGAACGTGGGGCTCGGATACCTGGCCCTTTCTCGGTCAGCCACGACCCTCTCGGGGGGAGAGAGCCAGCGCATCCGGCTCGCGACCCAGGTGGGCAGCCAGCTCACGGGGGTTCTCTACGTTCTGGACGAGCCCTCCATCGGCTTGCATCCCAGGGACAACCGCAAGCTCCTGGACACCCTGGAGGCCATGCGAGACTTGGGCAACACGGTGGTGGTGGTGGAGCACGACGAGGAGACCATCCGCACCGCGGACCACGTCTTGGACTTGGGGCCGGGTGCGGGCGTGCTGGGGGGCGAAGTGGTGGCCCAAGGCACGGTGCCGGACCTGTGCGCCCAACCGCGCTCTCTCACGGGTGCCTATCTCTCGGGGCGCCGCAGCGTTCCCGTTCCGGCCAAGCGCCGGCCCTCCCGCGGCGCTCTTTGGGTGCGAGGGGCGCAAGAAAACAACCTGAAGGATATCGACGTGTCCATCCCCTTGGGCACGTTCACCGTCGTGGCGGGGGTGTCCGGTTCGGGCAAGTCCACCCTGGTGCACGAGGTCCTCTACAAGGGGCTCGTGCAGAAGGTGTACCACGGCGTGGACCGGCCCGGCGCGCACCGGAGCATCGAAGGCTGGCCGCTCCTGGACAAGGTCATCGAGATCGACCAGGCGCCCATCGGGCGCACGCCCCGCAGCAATCCGGCTACGTATACGGGGCTCTTCACCCCCATCAGGGACCTCTTCGCGCAGGTTCCAGAGGCCCGGGCCCGCGGGTACAAACCCGGCCGCTTCTCCTTCAACGTGAAAGGGGGCCGCTGCGAGGCCTGCCAGGGCGACGGCGTCTTGAAGATCGAGATGCACTTCCTGCCGGACGTGTACGTCACCTGCGAGACCTGCAAGGGCCGGCGGTACAACCGTGAGACGCTGGAGGTGCGATTCAAGGGCAAGACCATCGCCGAAGTCCTGGACATGACCGTGAGCGAGGCGCTCCTCCTGTTCGACAAGGTTCCTCTCGTGGCCAAGAAGCTGAGGACCCTCGAAGACGTGGGTTTGGGGTACGTCCACCTGGGCCAGCAGGCCACGACCCTCTCGGGAGGGGAGGCCCAGCGCATCAAACTCGCCAGGGAGTTGTCCCGGCGCGCCACAGGCAGTACCCTGTACGTGTTGGACGAGCCCACGACGGGCCTTCACTTCGAGGACGTGCGGTGCCTTTTGGAGGTCCTCCAGCGCTTGGTGGACACGGGAAACACGGTGGTGGTCATTGAGCACAACCTGGACGTCATCAAGTGCGCGGACCACATCATCGAGCTCGGGCCCGAGGGCGGTGACGCGGGAGGCTACGTGGTGGCCCGCGGCACACCCGAAGACGTAGCCATGGTAGGGGCCTCGCCCACGGGAGCCTACCTTAAGAAGCTCCTTGGCGGCAGGAAATAGAACGGGGACGGGACGGGGAAGGCCGGATTCGCCCTGGCGGCGGTAGGCTGTGCCCCGGGCTCCCCATCCACCAGGGTTCCAGCCAGAAGTTACAGGGGGGTGATCCATGCAGCACAATCCGGAGCCGTACCGCATCAAAATGGTTGAGGCGATCCGCCAGACCTCAAGGGAAGAGCGCCTGCGCCTCCTCGAACAGGCGGGGTACAACCTCTTCCTCGTCCCCGCGGAGGCGGTCTTCATCGACCTCCTCACCGATTCGGGGACCGGAGCCATGAGCGACCGCCAGTGGTCAGCGCTCATGCGGGGGGACGAGTCCTACGCCCAGGCCCGCTCGTGGTTTCGCTTTTACGACGTGGTGAAGGGCATCACGGGCATGGAGCACGTGCTGCCCACGCACCAGGGGCGTGCGGCCGAGAATATCCTCTTCTCGGAGATCTCCAAGCCGGGCCTAGTGATCCCGAGCAACAGCCACTTCGATACGACCCGGGCCAACATTGAGTTCTTCGGCGCCGAGGCCGTGGACCTGGTGGTTCCCGAGGGCCACGACCTCCACGCCCGCCTGCCCTTCAAGGGAAATATGGATCTGGACCGCCTGGAAGCCTTGCTCAAGGCCAAGGGGCGGGAGAAGGTCCCCCTCTGCATGCTCACGGTCACCAACAACACGGGAGGCGGGCAGCCCGTATCCCTGGAAAACATCCGGGGTGCGTCGGCCCTCTGCCGGGCCCACGGCGTACCCTTCTTCCTGGACGCCTGCCGGTTCGCCGAGAACGCCTGGTTCATCCAGCAGCGTGAAGAAGCCTGCAAGGCCATGACCGTGGGCGAGATCGCCCGGGCCATGTTCGCCTGCGCTGACGGGGCCACCATGAGCGCCAAGAAGGACGGCCTGGGCAACATCGGAGGCTTCCTGGCGCTCAGGGATGGCGCCTTGGCCGTGCGGCTGAAGAGCGCCCTCATTCTGCGTGAGGGGTTTCCCACGTACGGCGGCCTGGCCGGGCGCGATCTGGAGGCGCTGGCGACGGGCCTTGAAGAGGTCCAGGACGAAGCCTACCTCGCGGCGCGCATCGGGCAGGTGGCGCGATTCGGGGAGGCGCTCAAGGCGGCCGGGATGCCCATCCTTGAACCCACGGGGGGGCACGCGGTGTACCTCGACGCCCGCGGCGCCTTTCCGCACATCGCCCCCGAGGGCCTTCCGGCCCAGAGCCTCACGGTAGCTCTTTACGCCGAAGGAGGCGTGCGCGGCGTGGAGATCGGCTCCCTCATGTTCGGCCGAACGATGTCCGACGGGACCTTCCAAGGGGCGGACCTGGAACTGGTCCGGCTCGCCGTGCCTCGCCGGGTCTATACCGACAACCACCTTGGCTACGTGGCCGAAGTGGCGGGTGAGATCATGCGGCGGAAAGGGACCTACGGCGGCTACCGCATCGTGGAGGAGCCGCCCTTCCTCCGTCACTTTTCCGCGCGGCTGGCTCCCCTGACCTGAAGCGCCGCCGCCGGCCAACAGAGGGAGAGCGGGCCTTTGCGCGCCCGCCCCCTTGAGCCGGAGCCGTTTGTTGCTTATGCTGTACAACTGGGGGAAGTGAAGGGCGCATGATCACGGGATTCAACCAGGACGTCACCTACAAGGGCAAGGTCTACCACGTCCAGACCGAGGACCGGGGCAAGAACAACCCGGTCATCGAGACCCTCATCTACGCGGGGGGGGAAATCCTATCCTCCAAGAAGAGCTCCTACGAAGACCTCCTTCAGGAGGGATACGACGAGCCCAAGCTCATGGCCCGGCTGGAGCAACAGCACCGGCGCGTGGTGGTGGACATCAAGCTGGGCAAGTACGCCCGGGAGCCCGAGGAGGCCTTCGGCGCCGGCCTCGTGTCATCGAGAAGCCTGGACGAGGTGATCCTGGACTACCTTACCAGCGAGGCGGAAGGGGAGAAGCTTGCCGTCGCCATCCTCGACCAGCAACAGCCCGTGGCGGGAGAACGAGCCTGGATCAAGGTCAAGGCCGCCACCGACATCAGCAAGACGGCCCTTGCGGGTGCCCGCGTCACGGTGAGGCTCACCTCCACAAGCGGGCAGACCCAGGACCTCTTCGACGGGCGGACCGACGGCCAGGGCCTGTGCTCCGCCGAGTTCCTGGTGCCGGCCGTGGCCGAGAACGCCGTGATCCTCACGGAGGTGACCCACGCCAAGGGCGCCTACCAGCACAAGGCGCTGGTGGCCAAGAGGGCGCCGTGATGACGGTGCGCCTCAACGGCCAAGAGCGGGAATGCCCCGAGGGGATGGCCGTGGATGAGCTTCTCCAGGCCCTCGGTCTTTCCGCGGCGCGCGTGGCCGTGGAGCGCAACGGAGCCATCGTCTCTAGGGAGCGGTTTTCGGACACCGTTCTTGCCGAGGGTGACCGCCTGGAGGTCGTCCAGTTCGTGGGCGGTGGATGAAAGGGTAGATCGGACAAGCGAGTGAACGGGGGCGGGGGGATAAGAACGCAAAAGTTCGTGAGGATGCGGGCGGGTTACGGCCTGGGGGCCGTCGTGTGCGGATGGTGGGCGGTGAGGGATTCGAACCCCCGACATCCTGCGTGTAAGGCAGGCGCTCTTCCGCTGAGCTAACCGCCCGGAAGCCCGCGCAGTGTAACGGATGGAGGGAGCGAAGGTCAAACGGAGAGGGTTTTCTCGCAAAAAGGCCAAGACTTGTTCTACAAAGCCTTGACCGGATAGGAGAAATCTGATAATGTCTATCATCTTCCTTATGAACGGGGTTCCGTTCGGGAGATCTGACCGTGCTTGAAGAGATCGTCAAAAACCTGTGGCATATCCCTATCCTCATGGCCATGATCCTGGTCTACGGATTCTTGCTCAACCGCGTCCTCTTCCGGCCCGTCCTGCGGGTTCTGGATGACCGCAAAGGCAGGATCCGCGAGGCTGGGGCTCTCTCCGAGCAGTCCCGCGAGTCCCTGAAACAGCGGTTCGCCGATTACGAGCAGGCCGTGCTGGAGGCCCACCGCAAGGGCACGCACATCAAGGAAGAGGCGCGCGGCCAAGCCTACGCGTACCGTTCCCAGGTCCTGGGTGCCATGAAGGCCGAGATGGACGCGGAGATTCGCAAGACCGAGGCGGAGCTCAAAGTGAGCACGGAAGCCATCAAGAGAGAATTGGACGCCACGACCCCCGACCTCGTGAAGATCATGACCTCCAAGATCCTCGGCCGCGAGGTGGCCCCGTGAGGCGCCGGGTGGGCGCGGCCTTCGCGCTGCTCTTGCCGGGCGCGGCGATGCTGGCTCAGGAGGCCGAAAAGGCCGCCGAGGGTGCCGTGGAACATGCCCCCGGTTGGGTGGACCCCATCTGGGGCGTCCCCATGATCGTCTGGCAGATCATCAACCTTCTCCTGGTGATTGGGCTCTTCGTGTACCTCCTTCGGAGGCCCGCGCCGCAGTTCTTCCAAGGGCGTGCCAAGGAGATTCAAGACCTCCTGGAGCGGGCCGTGCGGGAGAAGGAGGAGGCCACGCAGCGCCTGAAGGAAGTCGAAGCCAAGATGGAACGGCTCCAGGATGAAGTCTCCGCCATCGAGACTGCGGCCAAGCAGCAGGCCGAGGTTGACCAGCAACGCGTGCAGGTTGAGGCCGAACAGGCCCGAGCGCGCATCCAGCAGGAAACCAGGGACGAGATCGAGCGCCGGCTCACGGAGGCCCGCCGTGATTTGCGGACCTACGCGGCGGACAGCGCCGTGGCGGCGGCCAGGGACATCTTGGCCAAAGCGGTGACGGACGCGGATGAGGACAGGCTCCGCGGACGGTTCCTTTCGGAGATGGAGGAGGAAGCCCATGAGCGCCAGGGCTAAGCGCTACGCCCAGGTCCTCATGAAGGGCCTCGGGGATGCGAGTGCGGACAAGGTCTTGTCGGACCTGGAATCGTTCGGCCAGTGGGTGGCCGGCGTGCCCGCCCTTCGGGGGGCCGTCGAGAACCCTGGAATCCCAAGCTCCCTCAAGGAGAGCTTCCTCAAGGACTTGTGCAAGAAGGCGGGGTTTGAGCCGGTTTCGGAGCGGTTTGTGCAGATGGTCGTGGCCAACCGCCGCATCCGCGAGTGGGGCGACCTGGCGGACGCCTTCCGCGGCTTGGTGGATGAGAAACACGGCGTGGTCCGGGCACGGGTCCGAACCGCCCGTCCCATGAAAGAGGTGACCAGGACAGACTTGGCGGCTCGCCTGGGCAAAGTATTGGGCCGCCGCGTCGAGCTTGAACCGGGCGTGTCGCCGGCCCTCCTCGGGGGTGTGGAGCTCCGGCTGGGATCCACCGTCTACGACGGAACCGTGGCAGGGGCGCTGAAGGCCCTGCGCCAGGACCTCGTGAAGGGGTAGGAAGAGATGATCAAGACGGACGAGATCAGCAAGATTCTCAAGAGCCAGCTGGAGGGCTACGAGAACCGGCTGGACGTGGCGGAGGTGGGCTACGTCACCTCCGTGGGGGACGGCATCGCTCGCGTTTACGGCCTGGAGAAGGTCATGGCGGGCGAGTTGCTCTCCTTCGGGGGGGACATGTACGGCATGGCCCTGAACCTCGAGGAAGACAGCGTCGGCGCCGTGCTCATGGGCGAGACCTCCGACGTGAAGGAGGGCGATGAGGTCCGGCGCACGGGCCAGATCATGTCGGTGCCCGTGGGCGAGGGCATGATCGGCCGGGTCATCAACCCCCTGGGTGCTCCAGAGGACGGTCGCGGGCCCATCGCGTCCACGCAGCGGTATCCCATCGAGCGCATCGCGCCCGGCATCGTGCAGAGGGAACCCGTGAGGTTTCCCATGCAGACGGGTCTCAAGGCCATCGACGCCATGATCCCCATCGGGCGCGGCCAGCGCGAGCTCATCATCGGCGACCGCCAGACGGGCAAGACGGCCGTGGCCGTCGATTCGATCATCAACCAAAAGGGCAAAGACGTCATTTGCATCTACGTGGCCATCGGACAGAAGCGCTCGACCATCGCGCAGGTCGTGAAGACGCTCACCGACAACGGGGCCATGGAGCACACGATCGTCCTGTCCGCCTCGGCCTCCGAGCCCGCCTCCCTCCAATACATCGCTCCCTACTCGGGGTGCGCCATCGGCGAATATTTCATGGACAAAGGGCAGCACGTCCTGGTGATCTACGACGATCTCTCCAAGCACGCCGCGGCCTACCGTGAGGTCTCCCTCCTGCTCCGCCGCCCGCCGGGCCGCGAAGCCTATCCGGGCGACGTGTTTTACCTCCATTCGCGGCTCCTGGAGCGCTCGGCCAAGCTTAGCGCCAAGCAGGGCGGCGGCTCCCTCACGGCCCTGCCTATCATCGAAACGCAGGCCGGCGACGTTTCGGCCTACATCCCCACCAACGTCATCTCCATCACCGACGGGCAGATCTACCTGGAGACGGACCTCTTCTACCAGGGCGTGCGGCCGGCCGTGAACCCGGGCATTTCCGTAAGCCGCGTGGGCGGCAACGCCCAGATCAAGGCCATGAAGTCCGTGGCCGGCACCCTGCGCCTGGAGCTGGCCCAATACCGCGAGCTGGCGGCCTTCGCCCAGTTCGGATCGGACCTGGATAAGGCGACGCAGGCCCAGCTCAACCGTGGCGTGAGGCTGATGGAGATCCTCAAGCAGAACCAGTACCAGCCCCTGGACGTGGCCAAACAGGTCGCCATCATTTACGCGGCCACCCACGGGCTTTTGGATGACGTGGATGTAGCCGAGTGCCGCACCTTCGAGAAGGGCCTCTACAATTACCTCGACCTGAACGGTCAGGCCTGGATGGACTCGCTGCGCGACAAGAAGGTCATGGACGACGCCCTCGCCGGTCAACTAGACCAGTTCCTCAAGGAGTTCAAGCATCAGTTCCTCAAGGAGCAGGAAGCGAACTAGGCCATGCCAAACCTGAGAGATATTAGGCGGCGCATCCGCTCGGTGCAAAGCACGCAGCAAATCACCAAGGCCATGAAAATGGTCTCGGCGGCTAAGCTGCGCCGCGCACAGGAGAACATGATCCAGGCAAGGCCTTACTCCAGCAAGATGAGGGGGGTTTTGGAGTCCCTGGCTTCGCGGTGCGACCAGACGGCGCATCCCCTGCTCAAGGTTCGCCCCGAGAAGAAGATCATGGCCCTGGTCATGACGGCGGACCGTGGCCTGTGTGGCGGGTTCAACACCAATATCACGCGCTTCGCCACCCACTGGATGAAAGACCGCACCGCCGAGGGAGCTGAGATCACTTTGGTGCTGGTAGGGCGCAAGGGGATGGACTTCTTCAAGCGCCGCGAGGTGCGTGTGGAGAAGCGCTGGTCGGGGCTTTTCCAAAAGGTGCGTTATGAGGACGCGTCCGACATCGGGCAGTACCTGGCTCAGGCCTACACGGAGGAGCGTTGCGACGCGATCTACCTCATCTACAACCAATTCAAGAGCGTGATCGCTCAGCAGATCGTCGCCGACAGGCTCCTGCCCATCCCCCGGAGGGAGGAAGGCCCGGCGGAAGGCGGCACGAATTATATCTATGAGCCAAGCGAGCAGGCCCTCTTCGAGGCGCTCCTGCCCAAGCACGTGACGTTTCAGGTCTTCCAGGCCCTGCTCGAATCGGGAGCCGCCGAACAGGGCGCGCGCATGACGGCCATGGAGGGCGCCACGAACAATGCCCGGGACATGATTGACAGACTCACGCTCTTCGCCAACCGGGTCCGCCAGGCGGCCATCACTAAGGAAATCATCGAAATTGTTAGCGGGGCGCAGGCCCTCGGTTGACGGGAGAATTGCCCATGGCTGTGGAAGGGAAGGTCGTCTCGATCATTGGACCGGTGGTGGACGTCCAGTTTCCTATGGATCACATCCCCACCATCTACAACGCCGTGCACATCAGCTCCGAAGGCTTCGGCTCGTCGGTGCCCATTGACGTGACCGCCGAAATCGCCCAGCACCTGGGCGAGGGACGGGTGCGGTGCGTGGCCATGGAGCCCACGGACGGCATGGTGCGCGGCATGAAGGCCGTGGACCAGGGGGGACCCATCAGCATTCCCGTGGGCAAGCAGACGCTCGGGCGAATTTTGAACGTCTTGGGTCGTCCGGTGGACGAGCTGGGGCCCGTGAACGCTGATGAGATGTACCCGATCCACCGTCCGGCGCCCTCCTTCGAGGACCAGGCCACCTCCTCCGAGATGTTCGAAACGGGCATCAAGGTCGTGGATCTGCTGGAGCCGTATCTGAAGGGCGGCAAGACGGGGCTCTTCGGCGGCGCCGGCGTGGGCAAGACCGTCCTCATCATGGAGCTCATCAACAACGTGGCCATGCACCACGGCGGCGTTTCGGTCTTCGCCGGCGTTGGCGAGCGGACCCGTGAGGGGAACGACCTCTGGCTCGAGATGAGCGAATCAGGCGTCATCAGCCCCGGCAATCCCGAAAAGTCCAAGGCCGCCCTCATCTACGGGCAGATGACCGAGCCCCCCGGGGCCCGCCTGCGCGTTGGCCTGACGGGCCTCACGGCGGCGGAATACTTCCGCGACGCCCAGGGGCAGGACGTGCTCCTGTTCATCGACAACATTTTCCGGTTCACGCAGGCGGGCTCGGAGGTATCGGCTCTGCTGGGGCGCATGCCCTCGGCCGTGGGCTACCAGCCCAACCTGGCCACGGAAATGGGCGAGCTTCAAGAGCGGATCACCTCCACGAAAAAGGGGTCCATCACGTCGGTTCAGGCCATTTACGTGCCCGCCGACGATCTCACGGACCCGGCGCCCGCCACGGCCTTTGCCCACTTGGATGCCACCTCCGTGCTCTCCCGTGCCCTCACCGAAATCGGCATCTATCCGGCCGTAGACCCGCTGGCCTCAACGTCGCGCATTCTCGACCCCTTCATCGTGGGCGAGGAACACTACAACGTGGCCCGGCGCGTTCAGGGGGTATTGCAGAAGTATAAGGACCTGCAGGACATCATCGCCATTCTGGGAATTGACGAGCTCTCCGAGGACGACAAGATAATCGTGGCGCGCGCCCGCAAGATCCAGCGCTTCCTCAGCCAGCCTTTCCATGTGGCGGAGCAGTTCACGGGCTGGAAGGGCAAGTACGTGAAGGTGGCCGATACGATCCGCAGCTTCTCGGAAATCGTCGACGGCAAGCACGATGACCTTCCCGAGCAGGCCTTCTACATGGTGGGAGCCATCGAGGAAGCCCAGGAGAAGGCCGAGCAACTGGCCAAACAGGGTTAAGGACGGAGCCCATGGCGACTTTCGAGCTCCCCAAGGCTATTGAACTGATCATCGTGACCCCAGAGCGGAGCCTCGTGAACCAGCAGGTGGACGAGGTGACCCTTCCGGGTGTAGAAGGGTACCTGGGCATTCTTCCGGGGCACACCCCGCTGTTGACTGCCCTGAAGATCGGCGAGATCAGGTACCGGTTCGGCGGCACCGTAAAGTACTTGTTTGTATCCTGGGGCTTCGTTGAGGTCCTGCCGGACCGGGTCACGGTGCTGGCGGATATCGCGGAGCAGCCGGAGGACATTGATGTGGCCGCGGCTCGCGAGGCGCGCGATGTGGCGGAGAGCAGGTTGAAACACCCGGACGCGGACTTCCTCTCGGCGCAGATTTCGCTGGAGCAGGCCCTCGTGCGAATGCAGGTGGCGGCGAAGGCGGCGCCCCTGCCCAGGTAGTTCCGTAACCACCGAACCTTTTTAAGGAAGTGATTCTATGAAGAGAACCTTTCAGCCCAACCGGCACCGCAGGGCAAAAACGCACGGGTTCCGCGCCCGCATGGCCACCAAGGGCGGCCGCGAGGTGCTCGCGCGCAGGCGCGCCAAGGGGCGATGGCGGCTCACGCCGGCGTAACCCCTCCGACCGGGCCTTTTCGGAAAGACGACAAGGTCCGAAAGCGGCCGGAGTACAAATCGGTCTACAAGCGGGCCGCGCCCATGTACACCGCGCGGCTCGTGTTTTATGCTTGCCCGGGGGAAGGGCCGAGGCGCAGGCTAGGGTGCACGGTGCCCAAAGTGGTGGGAGACGCGGTGGAGCGGAACCGCATCAAGCGTCTCATCCGTGAGGCCTTCAGACAGACGCGGGGCCGCTTCCCGGAAGGGTGCGTCGTGGTGGTGAACGCCAAGCGAAGCGCGGCGGGAGTGACCTTGGAAGACGTTCTCCGGCACTTCCTGGACGTGGCCGGGCGAATCGGGCGGGAGGGGTACCTCTCGTGAGGCGCTTGGTGCTGTGGCTGATCAAGGCGTATCAGTGGACCCTGAGCCCGCTTCTGGGCAGCGCGTGCAGGTTCTATCCTTCCTGCTCGCATTACACGTACGAGGCGGTGGAGCGGTATGGGTTGATGCGCGGGGGCTGGATGGGGTTGAAGCGCCTGCTTAGGTGCAATCCCTGGTTCGAAGGCGGCTACGACCCGGTCCCCAAGGCGGGTGGCGAAGGGAGTTGAGGATGGAACAGCTGGGTCAGGAAGATCCGCAGAGCTTCAAGCGCCTCATCTGGGCCATGATCCTCATGGCCGTCGTCTTCGGCGGCAGCACCTACTTCATGCGGAGCAAGGCTCCGCCGGCCGCGCCGGTCCAAGGGGGGCAGGCAACCAAGGGCGTGTCGGCTCAGGGTGCGGCGGGGCCGCAGGCCTCGGCCCAAACTCCGCAGGCTGCGCTGGCGGCTCCCGAGGCGAATCCCGTGCCGGTGCAAGGGGAGAAGGAGGAGACCTTCACCCTGGAGAACGATGACCTTCGCTTGGTATTCGGAAACAAGGGCGGCATCTTGCGCAGCGCGGTCCTGAAGAAGTATCGGGCCAAGGGCGGGCCCAACGACGACCTGGTTTCCCCCCTGTCGGCCGTGACGGGAGCCTACCCGTTGGCCGTCAGGACCGGGGACGGGGTCTTTGATAAGGCCGTGTCGGAGGCATTGTTCCACGTGGAACACATCCCCGGGCTCCAGGGAGCTGACGGGCTGCGCATGAGCTGGGCGGACGGCAAGGGCAACGCCGTAACCAAGACCGTTACGCTGCCCGCCTCAGGCTATGAGCTGGGCTTGCAGGTCTCGGCGTTGAAGGGCGGGAGAGCGCTGGAGAGCGTTCCTCTTACCTGGGGCGCGGGCCTGGGGACTCTGACGGAGGCGGAGGCCAAGAACAAGTACTTCCAACAGGAGTTCCTGGCGGTCGTGACGCCCGAGGGGTACAAGAAGGTGGACCGGGACCGGAAGGTCGGGTCCGCGAAGCCGGAGTCGGCCACGACCTTCCCCGGCGGGGACGCCTGGGCGGGACTGAGCACGGGCTATTTCGCGGCCATCTTTATCCCTGACCGGCCCCTGACCGGGGTGACGCTGGAAACGTTCGCGCTCACCCCTGAGGAAAGAAAGATTCACCCTTCGGATTCGTCCGTCTCCCTCATCGTGGGATTCCCCGGGGAGGGAAAGGTCTTCATCGGCCCGAAAGAATACGGACGATTGAGGGACATGGGAGATTCTTTCTATAGAATCCTTGATTGGGGCTCCTATGGATTTTCCAACGCCATCCTCAACCCCATCTGCGCGGCCCTGCTATGGGGCCTCAAGGGCCTGCACGGCCTGGTGGGAAACTACGGCGTGGCCATCCTTCTCCTCACGCTCATTATCAAGCTTGCCTTCTACCCGCTGACTCAGCGGTCCATGGTCAAGATGAAGGAAATGGGCGAGGGCATGAAGAAGCTCAAGCCCCAGCTCGACCGCATCAAGGCCAAGTATAAGAAGCTGCCCAAGGACATGGCCAACCGGGCCAAGCTGAACGAAGAAATGATGGGCCTCTATCAGCGGGAGGGCATCAATCCCCTCGGGGGTATGAGCGGTTGCTTGCCCCTCCTGCTGCAGATGCCCATCTTTTTCGCCCTCTTCACCCTGCTTCCCAAGACCCTGGAGCTCAGGGGGGCGCCGTTCTTTGGGTGGATTCACGACCTCTCCATGCAGGATCCGTACTACGTGACGCCGATCCTCATGGGCCTGTCCATGTTCGCGTCAACCAAGATGACCAGCTCCACGGGCATGGAAGGGAGCCAGAAGATGCTGCTCTATTTTATGCCCGTCATGTTCACCTGGATCTGCCTGTGGGCCCCCGCTGGCCTGACCCTCTACTGGCTGGCCAACAACCTCCTAACCATGGGGCAGCAGGCCATCATCAACCGGCAGGTGCAGGCCAGACAGGAGGCCGCGGCCAAAGGCAGGAAGTCGACGCCAAAGGGGCCGTCCCGGCCGTCCTGATGAGGGACCTGTCGGGCACGATCGCCGCCGAGGCCACCCCTCCGGGCCGGGGGAGCATCCGGATCGTGAGGCTGAGCGGGCCCGAGGCCGTACCTCTCTTGAAATCGCTGTTCGTACCGCAGGGGCCGCTCCCGTGGGAGCGGCCCCGGCGTTTGTGCCTGGGTGCCGTGCGCGCACCGGGCGAGGGGATCCTTGATCGGGCTCTCGCCGTGTATTTTCGGGGTCCCGACTCCCTCACCGGGGAGGATGTGGTGGAGTTGCAGGTCCACGGTGCGCCGGGGGTGGTGCGCGGCGTCCTCGATCTCCTGGGTGCCGGCGGAGCCCGCATGGCATTGCCGGGGGAGTTCTCGTACAGAGCCTTCCTCAACGGCAAGCTCTCGGTCATGGAGGCGGAGGCCGTCAACGCCCTGGTGGACGCGGAGACGGAAGGGCAGGCGGCGGGGCTGGCGGGAGGATTGGGCAGGGGTATCGAGGGGCAGCTCAGGGACATGCTGGACGAGGTGCTGGATCTGCGAGCCGGCTGGGAGGCGGGCATCGACTTTCCGGAAGACGTGGGCGAGGTCGCCTTGGCGGGTTCGCTGGAGCGCCTTCGGTCCATGGCGGGGCAGATGGAGGGGCTCCTGCGGGCCGCTCCAGCCTTGCGCTACCTTCGAGAGGGATGGCGGCTCGCTCTGGTGGGACCCGTGAACTCCGGTAAGTCATCCCTCTTCAACGCACTTCTCAAGAGAGAGCGAGCCCTGGTGACGCCTCATCCGGGAACCACGCGCGACGTTCTTGAAGAATCCGTTCAAATCGGGAGATACCCGCTGATCCTCATGGACACGGCGGGTGTGCGCACGACCAGCGACCCGGTGGAGCGCTTGGGGGTCGAGCGGGGGCTGAGCGCGGCGAGCATGGCCGATGGTGCCGTTCTGGTGTTCGACGGCCGAAAGGGCTGGGGCCAGGAGGAGGAGGCTCTCCTGGGGCGCTTGAACCAGACTCCCGTGGCGATTGTGGCCAACAAGGCCGATCTGGGCATCCAGGCGGGTCTCCTGCCGGATGGCACGGTTTCCGTCAGCGCCGTGACGGGGGCGGGCCTGGAAAGCCTCTCCGGGCGCCTGGGAGCGTGGATGGAGGAGGCGGCCCCCAAGGGGCGGGAAGTCCTGTCGTCGGAGCGCCAAGTGGAAACCCTCCGCGGCGCTCTTGCCGGATGCCTCTGGGCGCTCAAAACGGCCGAGGAGGGCGGCGGGGAGGATCTGGCCTGTGAGGGGCTCGTGGAAGCACAGCGCGCGCTGGAAGCATGCATCACGGGCGGATCGGTAGAAGATCTCTACGACCGGATATTTTCCCGGTTTTGTATAGGCAAATAGGTGGAGCGGTCAAGGCATGGCGGTCCGAGAGCCCGGGGATAAGAACTTCGAAGTCGCATGTGATGCCGTCGTTGTGGGCGCGGGCCACGCGGGCTGCGAGGCGGCCCGGATCATGGCGCGCAAGGGGCTGGAGACGGTCCTGGTAACCGAATCCTTGTCGGCCATCGCGAGGCAGTCGTGCAACCCCTCCATCGGGGGCGTCGGCAAGGGCCACATGGTTCGCGAGCTCGACGCCCTGGGCGGCCTCATGGCCAGGGCGGCGGACGCCACGGGGATCCACTTTCGCCTGCTCAACGCCAGCAAGGGCCCGGCGGTCCAGGGGCTGAGGTGCCAGACGGACCGCCTGGCCTATCATCGAGTGGTGCGCAGGATCCTCGAAGGAACCTCGGGACTCAGCCTCGTGGAGGGGCGGGCGGTGATGCTCCTGCTGCACGGCGGCCGCGCCGCAGGCGTGGAGCTCGAGGATGGCCGGCGGGTGGCGGCCCGGGCCGTGATCATCACCGCGGGGACCTTCCTGGACGGGCTCATGCACGTGGGTCCGGAGCAGACGCCGGGCGGGCGCATGGGTGAATTCGCGGCCGCAGGATTGGCGAGGTGCCTGCGAGGTCTAGGGCTTCCCGTGGGCAGGTTTAAGACGGGGACGCCGCCGCGGCTCGACCGGAGCACCATCGCCTGGGACCAGCTCAAACCTCAGCCCGGTGACCCTGATCCCGAGCCCTTCTCCCTGCTGAGCAAGCCCTTCCCCCTCCTGCCCCAGCAGCTCTGCTACCTCACCCGCACGACTTCGGAGACACGGAGGGTCATCGAGGGAAACCTTCACAGATCGCCCCTCTTCGCCGGAGCCATCCAGGGGAGGGGACCGCGTTACTGCCCCTCCATCGAAGACAAGATGGTGCGGTTTCCCCACAACGAGACGCATCACGTCTTCCTCGAACCCGACGGGGCGCACTCGGAGGAGATCTACCCCAACGGCATCTCCACCTCCCTCCCGAAGGACGTGCAGGATCAGGTGGTCCACAGCATTCCCGGGCTGGAGGGCGCACGGATCTTGAAGTACGGCTACGCCGTGGAATATGACTACGTGGACCCCCGGGCCCTGCGAGAGACACTGGAATACAAGGCCTTGCCCGGACTCTACTTGGCGGGCCAAGTCAACGGGACGACGGGCTATGAGGAGGCGGCCGCCCTGGGACTCTGGGCCGGACTCAACGCGGCGAGGGCCCTGAGGGGCGAGGAGCCTTTCTTGCCGGGGCGGGAGGAGACCTACCTCGCCGTCCTCGTGGACGACCTGGTGACACGCGGCGTCACCGAACCTTACCGGATGTTTACGTCCCGGGCCGAATACCGCCTGCTTCTGGACCGCCATAGCGCCTACCGGCGGCTCACGCACCTCGTGGAGAAGGATGGCCTCCATCCCGAGGACGATCGGGCGGACCTCGCCCAGCGGGCCACGCGGTTCTCCGATCTCATGGCAGCCCTGTCGGCGACCTGGGCGGAAGAGGAAGGCCAGAGCCTCCCCTTGGCCCAGGTCCTGAGCCGCCCCGGGGTGACCCTGGCGGACCTCAAGGCCGACTTGTCCGGGCTGGCCTGGGACCGATGGGTGGGCCTGGACGTCGAGGCGGAGGTGAAGACGCAGGGGTACCGGGAGCGGGAGCGCGCTCAGGTGAGGAGAACGAGGGAGGCGCGCGGGCGGAGGATACCGGAGGATTTCGAGTACGGCGGACTTCCCAACCTCAGCGGCGAGATGGTGGAGCGGCTGGTGGCGGTGCGTCCCGAAACATTGGACCAGGCATCGCGGATCCCCGGCGTGACGCCCGTGGCGCTTACGGTGATCCGCATCGCACTGGAGCAGGAGAGGAGGGCCCATGGCGGTCCCTAGCGTGGAGGACTTTCTCGCCCTCCTGTTCAAATGGAACCAGACCTACAGGCTCACGGCCTTCAAGGGCCCTGAGGAAGCCATGGCGCTGGGCGTAAAGCCCTCCCTGGCGATCCTGGACGACCTGCCCCAGGGCGCCCGCCTCCTGGACGTGGGCTCCGGAGGCGGGTTTCCGGCCATTCCGCTGGCCCTGCTGCGTCCCGATCTGCACGTGACCTGCACCGAGCCGAGCCGCCAGAAAACTGCCTTTCTGAGGGAGGCGGCCGCCGCGTTCGGCCTGCACGTTCAGGTGGAGAACGTCCCCGTCGAGGTGGTCCTTCGCCAGGGAGGGACGCAGAGGTGGGATGTCATCACGGTGCGGGGTGTGCATCTGCGCCACGGCCTTCTCAAGCGCCTGTCCAAAGCCCTCGCCCCTGGCGGAGTGCTGGCCGTGTGGAGCGGAGGGGAGCGGGAGCAAAGCTACGCCAAGTGGGCCTCCGAGGCCGGACTGGTGGTGGAGGAACGCCTCCTGCCCACGGTGCCGCCGGTCCCCCTCCTCCTGGCACGTGTTCCACGTGGAACATAAGGCTCGAAGGGCTGCGAAACGGGACGTGCTTTCCCCCTGATACTCTCTCCCTCAAAGGCCCGTTTCACACTCCCGCGATGGCCTCCGGCCCTATCCTCCCCCATGGCTCCCGTGGTACATTGGTTGCCTGTCTTGGAGGGAAATCCGTGGGTCTAATCGTCGCTGTTGCCAACCAGAAGGGCGGGGTTGGGAAGACCACCACCGTCATCAACCTCGGTGCGTGCCTCGCCGCCGCCGAGAAGAGGGTCCTTCTCGTGGATTTCGATCCCCAGGCCAACTGCACGTCCGGCATGGGCATTTCTAAATCACGGGACGGCCTCAATGCCTACGCCGTCTTGAGCGGGGCCGCGCTGGTGGAGGAAGCGGTGGCCGACTCGGACCTGCCCCACCTCTCCATCCTTCCGGGATCCATTTCCCTGGCCGGGGCGGAAGTGGAGTTGGCGGGGATGGAGGAACGGGAGTTCGTTCTGAAGAAGGCCCTGGCTCCTGTCAAGGAGCAATACGACTATATTTTAATTGACTGTCCTCCCTCATTGGGCCTGCTCACGCTGAACGCCTTGGTGGCGGCCGACGAGGTGCTCATCCCCATCCAGGCGGAGTACTACGCCATGGAGGGGGT
Organism: Acidobacteriota bacterium; assembly: GCA_021833665.1. Lineage (GTDB taxonomy): Bacteria > Acidobacteriota > UBA4820 > UBA4820 > DSQY01 > JAKAJA01. The sequence goes on along the minus strand of JAKBES010000001.1, from coordinate 17,655 downwards.
CAGCGAGCTGCTCCGAACCCTGGAGCGGGTCCGGGAATCACTGAACCCGGACCTGGCGGTTCGAGGCGTACTCCTCACCATGGTGGACCAAAAAACCAACCTGGGACGGCAGGTGTCCTCGGAGGTCCAGCGGTTTTTCGGCGATAAGGTCTATCACGGCGTTATCCCCAGAAACATCCGTTTGGCGGAGGCTCCCTCCTTCGGCAAACCCATCATTCTCTACGACATCGCCTCACGGGGTGCGCAGAGCTATCTTCAGATAGCGCAGGAGTTTATGGCCCATGAATGCTAAAAACGCCCTCGGCCGAGGCCTCGACGCCCTCCTCAACGCCCCCGGGTCCGAGCCCCGCCGCGTTCTGGAGGTTGAGGTTCATCGCCTCCAGCCCAATCCAAGCCAGCCTCGGGCCCGGTTCGAGACGGAGGCCCTCGAGGACCTCGCCCGCTCTATTCGAGCGAACGGGGTCCTCCAGCCCATTCTCGTGCGGCCCAGCAACGGCAAATACGAGATCATCGCGGGAGAACGGAGGTGGCGGGCCGCTCAGCGCGCGGGCCTCCAGCGGGTGCCCGTCATCGTCCGGGAGACGGCGGACGCCCAAATGCTCGAGCTGGCGCTCGTTGAAAATCTCCAGCGCGAGGATTTGAACCCGGTTGAACAGGCCCGCGCCTACCAGGTGCTCGTGGAGGATCTGGACCTGAGCCAGGAGGAGGTCGCGCGGAAGGTTGGCAAGGAGCGGGCCACGGTGGCCAACACCCTGCGCCTTCTTCACTTGCCCAAGATGGCCTTGGACGCCCTTGAGGCCGGCCAGATCACCACGGGTCACGCCAAGGCCATCCTGTCCCAGAAGCGGCGGGAAGAGCAGGAGGCCCTCCTGGAGGAGGTTCTCAAGCGAGGGCTCTCGGTCAGAGAAGCGGAGGCCTTTCACCGGCGCGTTCAGGCCAAGGCCCGAGGCAAGCGCGCGGTGGATCCGGACACGGCGGCGGCGGCCCAGCGCCTCTCCATGGAGCTGGGCATGCCCGTGGAGATCCGGCGGCGCGGGCGAGGCGGAGAGGTTTCGGTGCGATTTCGAGATGAGCAGGAGCTGCACCGCCTCTTCCAATGGCTCCAGGGACAGCGGAGGGAGTCGCGATGATGATGAAACGGCCGGCGGAGACGCCGCAGGTAGGGGGCATGCTGGGCGAAGGCGTGGCCGTGGAGGGGACGCTGGTCTTCTCCCAAACCTTTCGCGTGGACGGGGAATTCAAAGGGAAAATCACCCGCTCGGACCGGCTCGTGGTCGGAGAGAAGGGCAAAGTCTCGGGCGAGATCGACGTGAACACCCTGGTCGTCTATGGCCGGGTAGAGGGAAAGGTGCGCGTCAAGAGCCGTCTGGAGGTCCACCCCAAAGGGCGCATCGCGGGTGAGCTGGAAATGGCCGCCCCGGCGCTCTCCGTCCTGGAGGGGGGCTTCATTGAGGGGACCGTCAAGCTGGGCGGCAAGGCCGATGCCCCGCCCGCATCAGAACCGGCCTCCAAGCAGGGGAGCAAGCCGTGAGACGCCCCGCCGCCTCTCGCACCCGAGCGGGAAAAGGCGGCCCCCGGACTCCCTCGCCCGGGGAACGCTTCGCCCTCCGGCGAGAGCGCTTCAAGGAGGCCATCAGGGGCGCGGCCTCAGGGCGTCCGGCGATGGCCCTCATCTTCTCGGGCGAGGAGCGCGGCCTGCGCACGTTCAGTCCGGACGCGGGTTTCTATTATTTGACGGGGGTTCAGAGTCCCGATTCCCTTTACTTTCTCGCCGTATCCCGCGCGCGGGACACGGAGGTCCTCCTTCTCCCCGCCACCGATCCCACCCGGGAGCGGTGGACGGGCAAAGTCCTATCCGCGGGCAATTTCACGGAGGCCTGCGAGCCCGACGCGAGGCGCCAGGAAGCGGCCCGCCTCACGGGTTTGCCTCTGATCGGCACCTTCCAGCAGATCGAGGAGATCCTCGCCCGGCCCTTGCATGAAGCCGAGATCGTCTTTCTCAACCTTCCCGACGACTCCCCCCCGGGACAGGTGGGCCCGGTTCAGCACCTCGCCCAGCGCCTGGCCGCCAGCCATCCCCACCTCCGGTTTTACCACGCAGGTAAGCTCGTAGCAGCCCTGCGGAGGGTCAAGGATCCAGGCGAGATCGCGCTCATGCGCGAGGCCATGGCCATCACCGACCAAGCCCATGAGGCCATCCTGCGCCACCTGCGTCCCGGCATGGCCGAGTATCAGGTGCAGGCCCTGGTGGAGTATGCGTTCACGTCCCTGGGAGCCCAGAGCACGGCCTTCCCCTCCATCGTCGGATCGGGCCCCAACACCTGCGCCCTGCACTATGATAAAAACCGCCGCATTATGTCGCGGGGGGACTTGGTGGTCTGCGACATCGGCTGCCGCAAGGACCTCTACTGCGCCGACGTGACGCGAACCTACCCCGTGTCGGGCCGCTTCACCCGGCGCCAACGGTCCGTCTATGACGTGGTTCTGCGGTCTCAAGAGGCGGCCCTTGCAGCCGCCGCGCCGGGGGTCCTTATCAAGGACGTCCACCGGGCCGCCGTGGAGGTCATGGCGGAAGCCGGACTGGCGCCCTACTTCTTCCATGGGACCAGCCACTACCTGGGTCTCGAACCTCATGATGCGGGCTCCAACGAGGTTCCCCTCGAGCCCGGCGTGGTCATCACGATCGAGCCGGGCGCCTACATCGCCTCGGAAGAACTGGGCGTCCGCGTCGAGGACGACGTCCTGATTACGCCTCAGGGCGCCGAGCGCATGACGCACGCCCCGAGGGACCCCGGGGAGATCGAAAAAGCCCTGGCCCGGCCCAGGCGCACCGTCATCCTTTAGCGCGCCCCAGCCCTGGCCCCCCCTCGCCTCGCGGGGAATACGGCGCCCCGGCGGCGTGGTTTTTCGGGCGTGATACGATCAAGTTCACGCCGGTGGCGGAGCTGTGTGAGGAGATTAGCATGCCATCGAATGCAGCCTACGATCTGGCCGTCGTCGGAGCGGGCCCGGCGGGCAGCTCCGCGGCGCGGCGCGCCTCCCAGCTCGGCCTTCGAGTCCTCCTCGTGGACAAGGCCGCCATGCCCCGTGAAAAGACGTGCGGAGGAGCGGTCTCCCATCGGGCCCAAGGCTATCTCGATTTCTCTCTTCCCCTCCACCTGCTTGACTCGGAGTGCTACGGAGCCCGCGTGTGCTACGGCGCCCTGTCCTCCGAGGGGAGGTGTTCGGAGCGGATCGCCGTCCTGGTGAGCCGGGAGCGCTTCGATTCCTTCCTCCTGCAAAAAGCGCAGGAGAGCGGGGCGGAACACAGGACGGCGCACGTGAGGGACGTTCAGGACGAGGGCCGCACCGTCCTTCTGCGGACGCCGGCGGGAGAGGTGCGGGCCCGTGCCGCCATCCTGGCCCACGGAGCCCACGGCAACCTTTGCCAGCGGGTCCGACCTCAAGATACGCCGGCCGAGTCGGGAATCTGCCTGGAGGCTAGGGTCCCCGCCGCCACCGCGCCCCTCCCGCCGGGACTGGTGGACATCCACTTCGGGGTAGCTGCCTTCGGCTACGGCTGGGTTTTCCCCCATGGCTCTTACTGTTCCGTGGGCGTGGGGGGCCTTCGAGATCGGTTCCCCCGGCCACGAGAGGCGTTCGAGGGCTTCTGTGAGGGCCTGGGCATTCCGGCGAGGGACCTCAGGCCACGGGGGCACTTCATCCCGTGCGGCGGGGTTCGCAGAACCCTCGCGGCCAACCGGCTTTTTTTGGCCGGGGACGCGGCGGGTTTCGTGGATCCCTTTGACGGCGAGGGAATCGCCTACGCCATCCGATCGGGCCAGCTCGCGGCCGAATCGGTTCACGAGAGCCTCCGCGGCCATGAAGATTTCTGCGCGGGTGCCAGGGGCTATACGGCGCGGTGCCATTCGGAGTTCGGAAGGAATCTCGGCTACTCCCTCCTCGTGACGAGGCTGATGCATCGGTTCCCCGACCTGCTTCTCAGGATCTTCGCAGGGGACCGGCGGGTCCTCGAGCGCTACCTCGAAGTCCCCATGCAGAACCTCTCCTACCAGGGTTTTCTGGCCTGGCTGGCCCTCCGGATGCCCGTGTCTCTATTCAAGGGCGCGCTGGCTGCGCGCCGGGCGCCTTGAGCGCCAGCGAGCTGCCGAGAAGCTCATGCAGCGC
>JAKBES010000001.1:0-13478 GCA_021833665.1 Acidobacteriota bacterium | reverse complement strand
GCAGCGCGTCCGCTTTAGCACATGAGGAGATGAACGACTCAGCGGCACGACCCCGCCGGCCGCCTCGCGTTGCGTCCCGGGGCCGCGGCCCAACCGGGGCGACTCATGGGCGTGTGTCAGCCTCCCTTTAAAGCCGCTTCTCGAAGCAGACGCTCAGCGGGCGCTGGGCGTAGGGGCCGAACCGCGGAATTCGGCTGTAGCCGCCCTTGACGAAAAGGTGGATGGCCTCGGACTCCCGGAGCCCCGTGACGAGCCGGATGGTCGTGTAGCCCATGGAGGCGGCTTTTTCTTCCAGGTGGCGCAACAGGGTCCTCGAAAGGCCCTGGCCGCGCATGGCTGGCATCAAAAAGAGACCTCTCGCCTCGGATACCTTGGGTTCCTGGGCGCCGAACGGCCCGATGGCAAAACAGCCAACGGCTTCCCCCTTCAATCGGGCCACGAGGAACGCGCGCCCGTGGCCTTTCAGATCCTCGGGCGAAAAGACTACCGGGCCCTCGTCTCCGTACCGCTCGCCCAGCTCATGCGCGAAGGCTTGGATCAGCCGCTGCGCATCGGGTCCCGCCGGGTCCTCAACCTGAATCTCCAGCGTGTTCGGGTCCATTCATGCCTCCGCTGCTTGGAAACCAATGGTCAACGTCGGTCCTGGATCTTCCTCTCGGCGCCGAGCCGGATGGAAGCCCTTGCCCTCACTCCACCGTGACGCTCTTGGCCAGGTTGCGGGGCTGGTCCACGTCGCAGCCCCGTTTGACGGCGATGTGGTAGGCCAGGAGCTGCAAGGGGATGACCGTCAGGACAGGCATGAGGAGGGGATCCGTGTCCGGCAAGGGCAGGATCTCGTCGGCCAGGGCAGCGATCTTGGTGTCCCCCTGGCTGCAAATGGCGATGACCTTTCCGTCCCGGGCTTTCACCTCCTCAAGGTTGGAGACCAGCTTGTCGTAGGCGGCGTCCCTGGGGGCGATGCCCACGACGGGAAGGTTTTCGTCGATGAGGGCGATGGGGCCGTGCTTCATTTCGCCCGAAGGGTAGCCCTCCGCGTGAATGTAGCTGATCTCCTTGAGCTTGAGGGCCCCTTCCAGGGCGATGGGATACTGGATGCCCCGGCCGAGGTAGAGGAAGTCGTTGTAGCGGCTGTAGTGGCGAGACATCTCCTCGATGCGTGCTTCGAGCCCGAGGGCCTGCTCCACCTGGCCCGATAGGAGGGTGAGGGCCTGAAGGTGGCCGGCCACCTGGGCTAGGGAGAGGACGCCTCGCGTCTGGCCAAGATAGAGGGCCAGCAAGTCCAGGGCCACGAGCTGGGTCGTGAAGGCCTTGGTGGAGGCCACCCCGATTTCGGGTCCCGCGTGGGTGTAAAGGACTCCGTCCGCGTCACGCGTGATCATGCTGCCCACCACGTTGCAGATGGCCGCCGTTCGGGCGCCTTTGGCCTTGGCTTCCCGCAGAGCCGCCAGGGTGTCGGCCGTTTCCCCGGACTGGGAGATGAAAACGCAGAGGGTTTCCTCGTCCACCATGGGATCCCGGTAGCGGAATTCGGAGCCGTAGTCCACTTCGGCGTGGAGGCGGGCCAGCTTCTCGATCATGTACCGGCCGCACAAGGCGGCATGCCAGGAGGTTCCGCAGGCCACGAGAACCACGCGCCGGATGGCGCGGGCCGCTTCCGGCGGAAGATTGAGCTCCTCCAGGTAAAGCTGGCTGGTATCGAGGGAGAATCGCCCGACGAGGGTGTCCTGGATGGCCCGCGGCTGTTCGTAGATCTCCTTCTGCATGAAATGCTTGAAGCCGGCTTTCTCGGCTTGAATGGGGTCCCAGGTGATGCGCGTTGGGCTCTTGGTTAGGGGTTCCCCGCCCAAGGTCGAAAATCGGACCTGGTCCCTGGTGAGGACGGCCATTTCACCATCGTTGAGAAAGACCATGTCGCGGGTGTGATGGAGGATCGCCGGAACGTCACTGGCCACGAAGTTTTCGTCCCTTCCCAGCCCCACCACCAGGGGTGGGCCCTGGCGCGTCGCCACGATGCGCCCCGGGTCCCGGGTGCTGGCGGCCGCCAGCGCGAAGATGCCCACCAGGCGCTGGGCCACCTTCCGCATGGCCAGCTCCAGGTCCAGTCCTTCGTCCTCCAGCATGTGTACCACCACTTCCGTGTCCGTCTCGGTGCGGAACAGGTGGCCTTTCGCTTTGAGTTCTTCCTTGAGGGACAGGTAGTTCTCGATGATGCCGTTGTGAACCACGACGATCTGCCCCGTGCAGTCCGTGTGCGGGTGCGCATTCTCCTCCGTGGGCCGTCCGTGGGTGGCCCAGCGGGTGTGTCCCACGCCATAGGAACCCTTGAGGGGGTGGAGGCGCAGCTTGTCGGCCAAGTTGGCCAGCTTGCCCGCCGCACGTTCCGTGGCGAGCGTGCTCCCGTCCAGAACGGCCACCCCCGCCGAGTCGTAGCCGCGATACTCCAAATGCTTGAGGCCGTCCATGAGGACGGGGACCGGGTCCTTTGGGCCGATATATCCCACGATTCCGCACATGCTTGAATCCTCTCGGCGGAGCGCTCGAACTCCATGTTCCGAATCGCCGCCCGGTCTACCTCTATCGTGTCTTGGTTGGCTCGCCGGCTCCTTGATGGGCCTTCTTTCTCTCCGCCCACCCCTCTATGGTCTTCTGAGGGACCCGGGAGATAGCCAAGGCCCCGGCCGGGACGTCTTTGGTGACGGTGGTTCCAGCCCCGATGTAGGCCCCGTCTCCGACGGTCACGGGCGCCACGAGCTGGGTGTCGCTGCCTACGAAGACCCTTTCGCCGAGGACGGTGGGGTGCTTGTGAACTCCGTCGTAATTGCAGGTGATGGTACCCGCCCCGATGTTGGAGCCCGCCCCCACGGTGACGTCCCCCAGATAGGAAAGGTGGTTGGCCTTCACGCCTTCCGCGAGGCGTGCTTTCTTGGTTTCCACGAAATTGCCCAGATGCACGCGGCCCGACAGGACCGTCCCTTCACGGGTCCGGCAGAAGGGGCCGAGGATGCACCCTTCGGCGGTTCTGGTGGCCTCCAGGACGCAGTGTTCCTTCACCAGGGTTCCTTCCCCCAGCTCGGTGTCGGTAATGCAGGAGAAGGACCGCACCTCCGCGCCGTCGCCCAGAACCGACGCTCCGCACAGCCGCACGAAGGGGTGGAGAGTCACCCCGCGTCCCAGGCGCACCGTAGGCTCGATCCAGGTCGAGTCCGGGTCCACCACCGTCACGCCCTCCGTCATCCAGCGATCCAGCACGTCCAGACGAAGGCGCTTGGTGGCGCGGGCGAGCTCCGGCTGCGAGTTGATCCCCAGCCACCGCTCGGGGTCCGAGGCCAGGAAGAGCCCCGCGGGTTTACCCCGCTCCGCCAACCGCGCGAACACGTCCGTGAGGTAGTACTCGTTCTGGGCATTGCTCGCCTCCAGCCCTTCCAGCAGATCAAGAATGCGAGGTGTCCTGAAGAAATAGACCCCCGAATTGACTTCCGTGACGGCCCTTTCTTCAGAAGACGCATCGCGTTCCTCCACGATGCGCAGCAAGGATCCGTCCGTGTCTCTGATGAGACGCCCGTAGCCAAAAGGATTGGAAAGATGGAGGCCCACCACCGAGGCCTCCAGGCCGCGCTCCTCAAAGTCGGACCAGAACCGGGCCACCTCCTCCACGGGCAGGAGGGGAACGTCGCCGGCCACCAGGAGCACGTCGCCCTCGGGGCCGGAGGCCAGCGCCTCACGGCAGCACATGAGGGCGTGGCCCGTGCCCCGCTGGGGCGACTGGAGAACCGTCTCCGCACCGTAGGCGCGAGCCACGGCGGCGACGGCTTCGGCCTGGTGTCCCACCACCACCAGGGTCCGATCCGCCCCCAGGGGGGTTAAACCTTCCAGCAAGTGGGCGAGCATGGGGCGGCCCAGCACGGGATGCAACACCTTGGCGAGGGGGAATTTCATGCGGGTTCCTTGGCCCGCGGCGAGCACGACAACGGTGCGGCTCATGGCACCTCCATGATGGACGACGCGGCGGCCCGCGGCATCAGGTGAACCGCCACGCCACGCGGCCCCTGCAAACCACGGCCGCGAGCGGGTTCTCGGCATAGGGGTAGAACAAATGCACATAGGACGGAACGTCCCAAAGGGACAGGTCCGCCCGCTTTCCGACGGTGATGGATCCCGCGCGCTCCTGTTCCCGCAAGGCGTAGGCCGCGTTCAGGGTGACGGCCCAGAGGGCCTCCTCGGGCATGAGTCCCAGGCCGAAGACCCCCAGGGTGGCCACGTGGAGCAGGTTGGTCGTATAGGACGATCCGGGATTGCAGTCGGTAGCCAGGGCCACGGGGCAGCCCGCGTCCACGAAGGCGCGGGCCGGGGCGTAGGCCTTCCGAAGATAAAAGGAGGTGCCGGGCAGGAGGGTGGCGCAGACCCCCGCCTCGGCCATGGCGGCGATGCCGTCGCCGGAGGCCGCCATGAGGTGGTCGGCGCTCGCCGCTCCCACCTCTGCCGCCAGAGCGGCGCCCCCCGTGTCCACGATTTCATCCGCGTGGAGCCTCGGGATGAGCCCCAGCGCCTTGCCCGCCAGCAGGATCCTCCTGGACTGCTGGAGGGTGAACGCTCCCTCCTCGCAAAAGACATCGCAGAACCGGGCGAGGCCCCGCCGGGCCACCTCAGGCAGGAGGACGGCGCACAGGAGCTCCACGTAGTCGTCGGGGCGGTCCCGAAATTCGGGGGGAACGAAATGGGCCCCCAGGAAGGTGGGCACCACCGACTGCGCGCCTTCCGAGGCCAAATCCTGGAGGACCTCCAGTTGCTTGATCTCGGCGTCCATCTCAAGGCCGTAGCCGCTCTTGGCCTCGAAGGTGGTGACCCCGTGGCGCAGAAGGCCCGCCGCCGCCTTTCGCGCCGAGGCCAACAATTCCTGCCGGGAGGACCTGCGTACGGCGGCCATGGTGCTCAGGATGCCGCCGCCGGCCTTGCCGATGTCCATGTAAGTCTTGCCCTGGAGGCGCATGACCAGCTCGGAGGACCGGTCCCCGAGGAAGGGGATGTGGGTGTGAGGGTCCACCAGTCCCGGCAGGACCGTTCGGCCGGAGGCGTCCAGGCGGGCCTTGGCAGGGGCATCGGATACGTCGGAATAGGGGCCCGCGTAGGCCACGACGCCATCCTTCACGCCCACGGCGCCTCCCGCGATCACGGGGAGTTCCTTCAGTGCTTCCGCCAGCCTGGGGGCGGGTGCGTCGCACGTGACCAAGCACCCGATGGGGCCCACCAGGAGGTCGAAGGCGTCGCTCACGAATTCTCCTTGTCCTTGTAGAACGTGGTGACGTTGACTCCCGCCTCGCGGTCTTCCAGGACTTCGAGGAGATTCTGGGTACGGTGGGCCAGGTCTTTCAAGGCGCTCAGGGCGTTCTCGCGCTCCAGCTTGAGGTCCAAGATGGACCGCTCCATCTGGTGCGCCCTGAGCTGGGCCTGCTGGACGTAGGCTTCGCCTCGCACCTGGGCTTCCTGGACGATGCTTTGGGCCTCCCGCATGGCCTGCGTCTTCACTTCGTCGGCCGTGCGCTGCGCCGTGTAGAGGGCGTCCTTCAGGACGTTCTCGCGTCGTCGAAACTCGTCCAGGGCAGCCTGCAGGTGCTCCGCCGATTGGGCGAGCTGGTTCTTCTCCATGATGAGGGCCTGGTGGGATTCGGCCACCGCCTGAAGGAAGAGCCTAACCTCCTCCGGGTCCAAGCCTCGAAAGACGCGCCTGAATTCGTTGGATTGAATTTCGATGGGGGACAGCGTTTTGCGAGTAGTCATGCGGGCCTCCTCGGGCCGAAAAGGGCCTCGCCCACCCGGACCAGGGTGGCGCCCTCCTCGACGGCGACGTGGAAATCGTGGCTCATCCCCATGGACAGCCATCGAAAGGTGCCGGGCTGGGGATGACCCCGGCGGAGTCTGTCGAAAAGATGGTGCAGATCACGGTAGTAGGGGCGGGAGGCCTCCGCGTCCTGGGCATAGGGGCACACGCCCATGAGGCCCGTGAGGCTGAGACCGGGCAGGCCGTGCACGGCCTCGGCCAAGGCCTCCGCCGCCGAGGGTGCCACCCCCCCCTTCTGGCTCTCTTCGCCCAGGTTCACCTCCAGCAGGAGGTCCCGAGCCAACCCCGCATCCTGAGCGAGCCGGGAGAGGAGCTGGGCCAGGTGGAGGGAGTCCACTCCGTCGATCGAATCGAACATGTCCATCGCTTTGCGGGCCTTGTTGGTCTGCAGGCGGCCGATGAAATGAAGCCGAAAGGACCTCCGCGGCCCGGGGCCGAGTGCTTCGAGGTGGGCTGCTCCCTCCTGAACGCGGTTTTCCCCCAGCAGGGTGACTCCCGCCGCGAGCACCTCCCGGATCTCCTCGGGAGAGCGCGTCTTGACGACCGCCATGAGGGCCACCCCGGAAGGATCCCGATCCCGGCGAAGGGCCGCCTGGGCCAGGGCGGCCTTCACTTGGCCGACGCGGGACTGGATGGCTCCGTACACCCTCTCCATGGCATCTAGCCTAACGAGCGGAGCCTGGAAAGTCAATGCCAGTCAAGGAGTTGTGCCTGGGCAGGGGCGCTTCAGGTCCCTGCCCTTGATCCCGTGGGCCTTCCCGGATTGTGCCTCGGCGCCTCCCGTCGTATCCTTGCTCTGCAGGAGCCACCATGGCGGAACCCCTGGAAATCCTCATCTTATGCGGCAGCCTCCGTCTCGAATCGGTGACGCACCGCGCCCTTGAGGAGGCGGCGAAAGGGGCGGCGGAGGCCGGAGGGGTGCCTGTCTGGGGCGACGGATGGGTCCATCGCCTTCCCATGTGCGGGACCGCCCCGTCGGGCGATCCCACCGTGGCGGAGTTCGCCGCCGCCGCACACCGTGCCAGCGCGTTCTTGTGGGGCTCCCCCGAATACCACGGGACCGTCTCCGGCCTCCTCAAGAACGCTCTGGATTACCTCGCCTTCGAACAGACGGCCGGCAAGTGGGTGGGTCTCGTGGCCACGGCGGGGGGCCACCAGGGCGCGGGCGCGACCCTCATCACGCTCAGAACCGTCGCACGATCGCTCCACCGCTGGACCCCCCCGGACCAGGTGTCGGTGGCCCAGGCGGAGCGTGCCCTCTCGTCCGAAGGCGCGTTCACCGATCCGGCCGTGGCGGCCAAGCTTCGGCACCTCGGCGCCGGCCTCGTGGGTGCCATCCGGCGGTTTCGGGACCCCACCCTCGTTTGAGCTCCCCAGGGAACGGCCCTTGCCCTGATCTGTCACAAGGTTCGGGACGTAGCGTTTGACAGGAGCCTCCCCGGCGGCCATAGTAGGGTGTGAGAGGAGGCGTCCTTGCCGTCCGGTACCACCCTGCGGTTCGACCACATCCCTCTTGAAGACTTTCTGGCCTGCCTCAAACTCCATGAGACGGACGTGCGGTCGGGCTACCTGCCGCCCGCCCGAGCCCTCAAGGAGGCGAGATTCCAGGCGGCCTGGGAGCCTTCGGCTGGAGAACCGCCCGCCTCCCTCAGCCTCTTTCTCCTCCAGGAGACGGACGCCCTATCTCAGCGCAGCGAGGCCTTTCTCCTGGTCCATGCCCCGAGCGGGACCGCCTCCTTCCTGCGAGATCTGGCGCTTCGCCTCAGGCGGTACCTCCAGACGCGGCAGACACCCTCCCTCTTCCGCCTGGATCCCCGATACGGGTTGGTGACCGGGAGCGCGCTGGATCCCGTGGACCCCGCTGTCAAATGGGACCGCCCAGGCGCCTACGTGGCACTCTACCTCACGGAGGATCCCGCCAGCCCCTCCCTCGCGGTCATGGACTACGTGAGCACGGAACACCGCAAGCGGTTCCAGGAACAGTTCCAGAGGTACAACCAAGTCCCTCCGTCCACGCCGAGCCTCTTGAAGGCCACCTTCAAACGGCTTTTGGGCGGGGCCGTGGAGGCGGAGGTCCCCCGGAAATTGACCTACCGGCTTCTGACGGGGTTGGCCGGTTTTCTCGGCGAGGAGGGGGTGACGTCTCCCACCCTTTCCCTTATTTTCAAAGACCTTGCCGCCTCCGATGGCAAGCGCGTCCTGTTGGACCCCCGCTACGGGGCCTTCTACTCCAGCGGCCAGGACCGGTTTGTGGCATCTCTCGGAGAGCTGGCGTGAAGGCGCTCGTGCTCCGCCTTGGTCTGGTCGCGGTCTTCTTGTGGGTCTCCGGGGGCTCCCGGGCCATGGAGCTTGTGGTCTTCCAGTCCGAGCGCTCCTTGGTCGTGGAGCGGTACGAAGAGCAAGACGGCCAAGCGCTCCTGACCCTGCCTGGAGGCGGCGCCCTGGGAATTCCGGCCTCCCTTGTGCAGCACCATTACCCCGGTTACGTCCCGCCGCCCGGCCTCGCCAAGCCCGAAGAAAAATTGCCCAAGGAGCTGCCCTACCGCGACCTCATCGCTCGATATTGCCAGGAGTACCAGATGGATTGGAAGCTGGTGGCGGCGGTCATCAAGGTGGAGAGCAACTTCAACCCCAACGCACTCTCCCCCAAGGGAGCTCAGGGCCTCATGCAGCTCATGCCTCAGACCCAGCGCGAGGAAGGGGTGGCCAACCCCTACGTGCCCGAAGATAACATCCGCGGCGGGGTCCACTACCTGCGCAAGCTGCTGGACGCCTTTCAGGGCGACCTGGAGCTGACCCTGGCGGCATACAACGCTGGCATCGGACGGGTGCAGGCCCTCAAGGCCGTGCCGCCCATCCCCGAAACCCGCCATTACGTCTACAAAATCCTGGCCCTCTATCCCACCCTCTGACGTCCACCGGCCCTAACCCTTGCGCTCCGAAGCGCCCTTCGGGGATACTTGCGCACGAGCCAGCGCCACGGGGTTAGAGTCGATCTGGAACCGCAGCGGAACACGGGCTGTGAGCGGGCGACAGCGGACGGGGGGGTGCACGTGCTGAGCGAGCGAAGCGAGGACATCAAGTGCCAGGTTCTCCACCTCAACACGGAAAGCTCCATGCGGGGAGGGGAGGTGCAGACCCTGGGACTGATCCGCAATCTGGAGGCCATGGGGTGCAGGTGCACGCTGGTGGCGCGGCACTGGAGCCCTCTTCTGGAGCGGGCGTGGGGTGAGGGTCTTCAGGTGGTTCCTTGGAGGCCTCGAGGGGAGTGGGACCTCTGGTCGGCCCTGCAGCTCAAGCGGTGGATGGCGGAGTCGAAAGCGGCGTTGGTGCATGCCCACACGGCCCACGCCTTGAGTCTGGCGCTTCTGGCTGCCAAGGGACTTCACCCCAGGCCCAAGGTGGTGGCGAGCCGAAGGGTCTCCTTCCCGTTGCGGTCCCGCCTCTCCCGATGGAAATACCGGTCCGCCGACGCCCTGGTCGCCGTAAGCGAGGAAGTGCGCGCGAGCCTGGTCGCCCAGGGGCTGGACTCCAGGCGCGTCTGTACAATCCACAGCGGAGTTGATCTGGCCCGATTCCGGGAACTGCCTCCCCGACAAGCGGCGAGGGCGCGCCTCGGCATGGATCCCGCGGTGCGCGCCGTGGGCTCCGTGGGGGCCCTCGTGCCCCACAAGGGCCACGCCTTGCTCGTCCATGCGCTGCGAGATCTGCGAGCACAAGGTCTCGCCGTGGAGCTCTATCTGGCGGGCGATGGGCCTCTGGGTCCCGCGCTTCAGGCCCAGGGCCTGGAGATGGGCGTCCCCGTGCACCTGCTGGGCTATCTGCAGACGCCTGGAGACCTCTACGCGGCGCTCGATGTGCTGGTCCTCCCCTCCCTCTCGGGGGAGGGGTCGCCGGGGGTCATCAAGGAGGCGGCCGCGTGTTGCGTGGCCGTGGTGGCCACGGACGTGAGCGGAACCCGGGAGATTCTGAGAGACGGCGTGGAATCGCTCCTGGTGCCTCCCGGGGAACCGGTGGCCCTGTCGGCGGCCGTGGGGCGGGTTCTGTCTGAACCGGGCCTCGCCCAGCGCCTCGTGGAAGCGGCCCACTTCCGGGTCCGGGATTTCACCATGGAGCGCATGTCCCAGGCCCACCTGGCCCTTTACAGGGAGCTGGACGCGGCCCTCAGGTGACGGGGGGGATCCACGGGGCGTAAGGGAACAGTCTCCTGAAGAACCGGCGAACTTCTTCTAGGTCGAGGGGCTTGGCGAAGCAGTGGAGCACCCCTGCCTCCTCCCCCGCCTCCAGCAGCTCAACCGAAGCCTCCTTGGAGATTCCCGCAAGCAGCACGTGAGCCGTGCTGGGGGTCGCATGAACGCGGCGGCAGACCTCCAGGCCGTCCCACGCCGAGGCATCCAGGTCCACCATGAAGAGGTGTGGGTCGAAGGTCCCAAGGGCAAGGCCTGCATCGAAGGCCGAGGCCGCGACGCGCACGTCCAGAGCCTCGGACCACCCCTCCATGTCCTTGGCCAGTCCGCTCCCCTCTTCCACGAGCAGAAGGACCCGGCGCGCGCCTTCCCGGAATTCGGCGGGTAGGGGCATGCCGTGGGCCAGGAGAAAGGCGTCCATGTCCTGCCGGCGAATGCGGCGGTGGCCGCCGGGGGTGGTGTAGGCCCGGAGCTTGCCCGTCTGAACCCAATGCCGGACCGAGTAGGGGCTGACCCCGCAGTAGCGTCCCGCTTCCCAAGTGGTGAGGATGGACTTGTGTCCCATGGAAGATGCTCAGCCCTTCGAGACGGGCCCGCCGGCCTGTTCGGTCAGGACTCGTCCCTGCATGACGCCGCCGTCGTCGACGCGAAGCTGGATGGCGCTCACGTCGCCCTGGATGCGCCCCGTAGGGGCGAGGTGCACGTGCCGGCTGGCCCAGATGTCCCCTTCCACAACGCCCGCCACCTCCACGTCCCGGGCCCGGATCTTACCCGTAACGCGGCCCCCGTGCGCGACGGTCACGAGGGAGGTGGACTGGATGTCGCCATCCACGGTGCCCTCCACCACGAGCTCGTCCTCCGTGGTGAGCCGGCCCTTGACGGTGGCCGTGGCATCCAGCTTCGTTTCCATGCCGGCCTCCAAAGCAACAGTATATCGCAGGAACAGGGTGTTCCGTCCAAATGCCAGATGCGCGGGGCTGCGGTATACTCACTCTATGAGGAAGCCGTGGCTCGTCCCGAGCGTCTGCCTGGTCTTGCTCCTCCCCGCCCCTTCGGCGCTCTGCCAGGAGGCCCCTGCTGGAGTGGACAAGGCTGCGGGGGCCGACGAGGCCTTGGCCTGGGACCGCGATTTCGACCTCCTCCTGGAGCTTAAAAACACTCCGACGAAAACCCAGAGGGCGGCCGAAAACGAGCGCGCCGCCCTTCTGAAGGAGCGGGACGGGCTCGCCTCGAAGGTGGCCGAGCTCAAGGCCCGCCTCGCCGCCGTGGAGGGGACCTACACCACGGAGGCGCTGTTGGCGGAGATGCTCCGGCAGGACGTGGCGGACATGCAGTCGGTCCGGGACAACCTGCGGCGCTGGATCAAGGCCGACGAGGATCGCATGAGCGACATCGACGCGCGGCTCAAGGCGATCGCCCCCCCGGGAGCGACGTGACGTGCGCGTTCTCCTGGCTGAAGACCGCGCGAGTTTGAGACAAGCCCTGGCGGAGACCCTGCGGAGGGCGGGATTCGATGCCTTCGAAGCGGGAGAGGGAAAGGCCGCCATGGCCTTCGTGGAAGAAGGCGGTTACGATCTGGCCCTTTTCGACCTCAAGATGCCCGTCCATAGCGGTCTGGACCTC
The DNA here is from genome assembly GCA_021833665.1 of Acidobacteriota bacterium. Classification (GTDB taxonomy): domain Bacteria; phylum Acidobacteriota; class UBA4820; order UBA4820; family DSQY01; genus JAKAJA01. Next base: position 1,832 of record JAKBES010000001.1, on the reverse strand, counting down.
CTTAGGGCCAGCAAGGCCCGGTGGCCCCTGACGCCCGTGGTGATGCTCACGGCATACGGGTCCGTGGAGGTGGCCGTGGAGGCCATGAAAGTGGGGGCCGCCGACTTTCTGGCCAAGCCCGTGGATCCGGAGCACCTCTTGATCGTGGTACGGCGTGCCATCGAGGTGAACCGGGCCGAGCGGGTGCACGACGCGCTCTCGGCCGACCTCACGCGCTCGCCGGCCTTCCAGGACCTCATCGGCGAGAGCCCCGTCATGCGGCGGGCGCAGGAGGCGGCCCTCAAGCTGGCCGCCACGGACACCACGGGCCTGCTCCTGGGCGAGACGGGATCGGGCAAGGAGCTCTTCGCCCGGGCCATCCACCGAGCGAGCCCCAGGGCGCGGGAGCCCTTCGTGGCCGTGAACTGCGCCGCCATCCCCGGAACGCTCTTGGAGAACGAGCTCTTCGGCCATGAAAAGGGGGCCTACACGGGGGCCCACGAGACCCGCATAGGCCGGTTCGAGTTCGCCCGCCACGGAACCATCTTCTTGGACGAGATCGGTGAAATGAGCCCGGACCTCCAAGCCAAGCTCCTTCGGGTGTTCGAGGAGAAAACTTTCACTCGGGTTGGGGGCGTGAGGCCCATTCCTGCGGACGTCCGCATCCTCTGCGCCACGAACCGGGATCTGGAGGCCATGGTGGCCGCCAAGGCTTTCCGTATGGACCTTTACTACCGCCTCAATGCCTTCCCCATCCGCGTGCCCTCCCTTCGGGAGCGCCCCGAGGACATCCCCCTTCTGGCGGACCATTACGTGGCCCACTTCAGGAGGGAAATGGGCCGTCCCAACCTAGCGCTGCATCCGGAAGCACTAGCCTACCTCAAGGACCAGCCCTGGCCCGGCAACGTGAGGGAGCTCATGAATCGCCTCGAACGCGCGGCCATCCTATGCGGCGCCGACGGGCTCATGGAGGCCGGCCTGTTTGGAGGATCCACGTCGGAGCCGTCATCGGCCCAGGCCCCCCCGCCCTTCCCCGCCGCCGGGGACCCGGAGGCCTGGCTCGCGGCGGAAGAGCGGTGGCGAGCCGCGCAGGTGCTCAGGCTCTGCGGGGGGGAGGGCCGCCGGGCCGCCCGCCTCCTGGGGATCTCCTCGGGCCGCCTCGCGCGGCTCGTGGGAGAGGGAGAAGGGGCGGAATAACATCGGGCCGCGATTTTTCGTACAATAGGAGACACTTCGGCCCGCGGGGCCAGTTCCAGGCGTTCGGAAGAGCCGACACACTGTCCTTTGAGGAGACGTCCATGCCGGAAACCACCGCACAGGCTGCCCCGCCTAAGAAGATTCGATGGGGACTGCTGATCTTTCTGGCCATCGTGGCCCTCCTGATTTTGGGAGGATTTCTCGTGATGGCGGGCTTGGGGGCCCTCATGAAGGGTAAGGCCGTCTCCGTGAAGCCCGACTCGACCCTCGTCCTGGCCATGGACCGTCCTCTCCAAGAGCCTCTTCCCAATCCCCTCATGACGGAGATCTTTCACGCCAAGGTCTACTCCGTCTACGAGCTGGTTTCGGCCCTGGACCGCGCCGCCAAGGATGACCGCATCAAAAGCCTTCTCCTGGACGTGGGCGCGTTCCCCTCGGGTTTTGCCAAAATTCAGGAGCTTCGGGAGGCGGTGGATCGATTCAAGGCAAGCAAGAAACCCGTGTGGGCATACTTCGAATACGCCGGAAATGGAGGCTATTATCTGTGCGCCTCGGCGGACAAAATCTACACGCCGCCCACCGGCAACCTGCTCCTGAACGGCCTCGCCGCCGAGATCCCCTTCTACCGTGGGACCCTGGACAAGATCAGGGTGGAG
>JAKBES010000382.1 GCA_021833665.1 Acidobacteriota bacterium | reverse complement strand
AGCCGACTCGCACCCGCCTGTCGAGTCCACGGCGCTCACCTTGTAGGCGTAGGTCGCGCCGCCGCTCACCGGCGCGTCGTCGTAGAAGGTGTCCGCGGTCGAGCCAAGCAGTACGTAGCTGGTACCCGGGCAGCCGCCCGTCGCACGGTAGACTTTGTAGGTGGCCCCGGTGAGCGAGCCGGCCGTCCAGCTCACCCGCAGTACGTTGTCCGCCGGCGCGCTCACGCCGGCTATCGTCGGCACCCCCGGCGGGGTGCAGGGTGTGGGAGTGGCGCTCACGGAGCCGCTGATGGGCCCAAAGCAGGCCGATGTCGATCCCAGCGCCAGCACCCTGTAGAAGTAGGCGATACCATTCTGCACGGCTGTGTCGGTATAGGCCGTCGCCGGGGCGGTGATGGAGGCGATCTTGGCATAGCCCGCGTTGGCAGAGCTTTCATTGCGGTAGACCTCGTAGGAGACCGCATTGGTTACGCTGGTCCACGAGAGGGCCACGGAAGCATTCGCCGGCACGGCGGTGACGGTAGCCTGCCCAATGGATGGGCAGGCCGAGTAGCTGGTGGGATTTCCAGTTGAACAGGCCACCGCGTGGCGGTTGAAAGCCGCATAGATCGCTGCGGCGTGCGGGGTCCCATCGCTCAGGTTGCCGTTGTCGTCGTCCACCGCGAGGTAGGTCTCGTACCAGTTGCTCGTCCCACAGCCGTTGGCCGTCGCCAGGGTCGGGCACGAGTAGGCGTCGCCCGAGGTCGGCCTCGAAAGGAAGAAGAGGCGGTCGGCGATAAACCACGCGGTCGCGACATCGTAGCCGCTAGCGGGCAGATCCCTCATTGCCAGGTCCCACCCCACCTCGGACATGATGTAGGACTCGCAGTGGCCCTCATAGCCGCAGGGCCCAGGGTAGGTTCTACTCCTCGAGCAGTGGTATCCGGTTGTCGCGATGAGTTGGATGGGAACGGCCGGGCTCGTCGAGTAGGTGTGCTTGGCATAGTCCGCGTCGCGGATACCCGTGCAGGCAGTGCAGGGGTTGCCGTAACCGGAACATTGGACGCCGGGGCTAAAGTTGACACCGATGCACGAGTCGTGGGTCATGAGCAGGGCGTTGATGTCGGCGTAGGACTCGCTGGAGCCCACCGTCGAGGAGGGGCTCCCGTCGTTGTCGTCCAGCCCGTGTCCCACTTCGTGGAGAAAGACCGTGGGCAGTTCGCCCGTATTCGAACAGCCCCCTCCGCTCTTGAAGAAATTGACCGACGTGCCACTCCAGTAGGCGTTGCAGGTCTGATTCAGGTTGACGTTGTCCGTGAGCTGCCCCTGAAGCCAGGTGTTGGAGGGCAGCCAGGCCATGGCCTTCTCTTTCCAAAGGGTGAGGTGATAGTAGGTGGTTCGCGCAGCGTGCGTGTTCCCGGCGCCGCCGACCCCGGGCGTCGTGCAATCGGTCCCGCCGGACGTTCCAAATGCCAGGTCGCCGGGCGCCGTACTCGTGGTCAGCGACGAGGTCCCGCAGGAATCGACGACCTTAACGTATGAGCCCGTCAGGCTCGCCGTGGCCGAACCGCTGGCATAAGGATAATTGCCGCCCGCGTCACAGGTCTTGGTCGTGCCGTTGCTGACGCTGATGAAACCCAGGGGGCGCACTGCCTCCGTGTCCAGGTTGGATGTCTGATAGACGCCGCCCGTCACGGCCCCGTAATCGTTTCGGTCCAAGAAGGAAAGGATCTCTCCGCTGTGCGCATCGACCCGAGCCTCCCATGTGCCCAGCACCCCATGGCGCCGGAACAGCAGCGCGTAGACGAGTCTGTACCCCATGCCTTGTCCCGGCATGACGGCCCGGTTCTCCGCTGACCCGGCAGCGGAAAACGGAACCACCAACAGCCGTCCCGGTTCCAAGATTTCGTCCTCGGGAGTCTGCCCGCCCAAGTATCCCCAAAGAATTTGCCACGCCGTCTGAGCGTCCAGATCAGGCCTGTGATCCAGTGACTGGATGGACGAGCTGATGTATTCTTCTCCCATCTGGACGAGGTTTCCGTGGTTCAGCCGAAACACGAGGTGGGCGCGTTCCACGGGAATACCGTGGTAGGTCCAATCAAAATCCAGGAAGTAGATGTAGTCAAGCATTGGTCCTGACGCCATTGGATTGAGCCGGAGATCCGCGCTTTCCACCCCGAAGAGGCCATAATGAGCGTCGATGAAAGCCAGCGCTATGGCGGCCACCTTCCCAAGAGGCACGTCCTTGCCCTTCACCAAAGGCGGAAGCTCCAGGTCCTCGCTTCGAATGGAATTCGCAGTGCCGGGTATCCATGCGATACCCTTCCCCCACAGGAGGGCGGGGCGCCCGGCCAGCCGATCAACGATCATCGACCAGCCGCCCCCTTGCTCGGAGAGGAACCTGTCCCATTCCAAGAACACGGATGATAGGCTTTGCCCCTCCTCGCGACTTGCTTTCGCCCGGAGGGTATTCACATCTTCCAGTTGCGGTGGCAACCACATCTCGGTGTTCACGCGCGTCAAGTCATCCAGTGCATCGCGCGACGCCTTGACCTTCTGCGCCCCGGCGGGAACAGCAGCCATAAGGAGAATGGCGAGGGCGGCGCCCCCGCACAGCCAGCGTCGACCTCTGAAACAGAATGTGCCCATGGTTACACTCCCCTCCCGTCCGCGTGGATGGGCCCTGTGTTCACCCCCGGTTTCGGGTGACGGCGTGTTGTGGGCCACTTCTCAGGATGCTTCCCCCGCGCCCCGCGCTACCCCGCTTAATGATGGGATCACGGACGCGTAAAGTCAAGCAGCTAAAGGGAAAATGAATGCTCTGCCCACGGTCGAAGCGGTGCCGAGGGCTCTTCGTTCACCCAAATTCCGCGATTGAAATGCGGGTGGCTTCGGCTATGGTTCAGGTTCACGGGGGGAAGACATTGTCTCTTGGACGGGGAGGGCCATGGGCTTCCTCCTC
>JAKBES010000381.1 GCA_021833665.1 Acidobacteriota bacterium | reverse complement strand
CGCGCTGCTGCGATGACACCCGAGGAGGCCATCAAAGACCCCTTCGTCCTGGAATTCCTGGATCTCAAAGACCAGTATTCCGAATCGAACCTGGAGGACGCCCTCATCCAGCACCTCACGGACTTCCTGCTTGAGCTGGGCGATGACTTCGCCTTCGTGGGACGCCAGCGCCGCCTTCGGCTGGATGACACCTGGTTCCGCGTGGACCTGATCTTCTTCCATCGACGGCTGAAGTGCCTCGTCATCATCGACCTCAAAGGCGGTCGGTTCAGCCACGCCGACGCGGGCCAAATGCACCTCTACCTGAACTACGCCCGCGAGCACTGGATGCGCGAGGGTGAGAACCCGCCCGTGGGCCTGATCCTCTGCGCCGCCAAAGGCGCCGAGGAGGCCCGCTACGCCCTGGACAACCTGCCGAACAAGGTCATGGCGGCGGAATACCAGATGGTCCTTCCCGACGAAAAGCGTCTCGCGGAGGAGCTGGAACGCACCCGCCGCGAACTCGAATCCCGCCAGCGGCCCACGCTTCCGGCACCCGAACCCGAACCGGAGGATATCCCCTCCTGATCCCTTTCTTTCTTTAGCCGCAGTACCACAACCCAAGCCGCTGCCCCCTCTGAAGCCCTGGGGGCTGGGGGTGCTTTTTTAAGCGGCTGTACAAAGAACAGCGCACGAACACGGCGGCGTTCTTGAGGCCATGTGAACGCGAGCGTTTCGGGCTCTCCCCATCCCTGAAATTCCCCGGCGTTCCGGCTGGCCGACTGCGCCAGGGGCGTGCCAGGGAAAGCGCCCTGGCACGTCCCTGGCCCTCGCAGTCGCCATTGAAGGACCGGACCCACCCCAGCCTTTCAGGACCGCATAGAAGCGGCGTACGCTCCGGTCACCCATCGGACCCCTGGCCTTGCGGGGGGTCCGATGGGTGACGGCAGCGGGAGATCTTCAGGGGAGCCGGGGGCTTCTGCGGGGCCTGCCAAAAGCGGAGGGGAGCCCTCGGGGTTCGGGCAGCAGGGGGGCGGGCCGTTGGCCCGGAAAAACGGCGGCGTCATTCCCTCCAGGAAGGGGCGTCGGCAGAGCGGGCGGGTTCACCCTTGGGAGGGCTCGAAAGACCGTCTGAGGGGCTTTCAGGCGGGTGAGATCCGGGAGGAAATCGGGGGCGTCCAGCTCGCGCTCAGGGAGGGGGGGTTTTCCTTGACACGTCACGCAACTCCGTTGCACGAACCTTAATTATTTCCATGCTTAATTGGGAAGCATTGTGCCCAATGCTTCCCACAACACCTAACCTCAATCATTTCATGCCATTTTTGGGCAGAATTCTGCCCAAGGCTTACCCGGCACATTTCAACTTGGAACCCATAAAACCGGGCGTTTCGCATCTCCTTTTGCAGATCCTTTTCGCAGGCCATGACGCGATCCGATGACATCCGATAACGCCATCGGATCACCAGCGAAATCACTTGGGGAATGCGTTGGCCGTCGAGATATCGAACGCGGTCCCTTCCGAGAAAAAGGGCTCCGGAATCGAAATCGGAAAGGGTACGGCCACAACCAACGCGGGCCTGGATTCAAATCCGATACGCGCCGGAAAGACGTTTCCGAACGCCAAAAAGGGAATTTCTTTCCCGCCAGAATTCCATGGCCCGAATCTTCCCCATGGGAAAGAACCTCTGAGACTTGAGAACCTGTAATGTGCTTGCGGGTGGTGGCCGGTACCCGAATTTAGGTCCAGGGTAAATGTGAAGGTCAGGTTGAAAAAGATGCTGCTAGTGTAGGTTCCCAGAAATACGTGGACCATTCTGCGCTGCACGAGCGCGAATGACTTTGGCGAGGATATCGTTGGCCTTTGCTGTCCAGATATAGGGCCTGGGGGCCTCGTTGTGTTGATCGACGGCCTCCAGGATCGTGCATTCAAGTTCATTGACGCTACGAAATACGCCGCGCCGGATGTGGTTCTCTGTGATGTCGCGGAAGTAGCGTTCCACCATGTTCAGCCATGAGGATCCAGTAGGCACGAAGTGGATATGAAAGCGGGGATGACTCGCCAGCCACTTCTGCACCTCTGGATGCTTATGGGTCCGGTAGTTATCGCAGATGATGTGGAGATCCAGCTTTTTCGGTGTCTCGCGATGGATCCGCTTCAGGAACTTCAACCACTCCTGGTGCCGGTGGCGAGGCATACATTCTGCGATCACCTTGCCCGTCAGCGTATTCATCGCCGCGAACAACGTCGTGGTGCCGTTTCTCTTATAGTCGTGGGTCATGGTCCCACAGCGCCATGGTTTCATCGGGAGCCCAGGCTGGCTGCGATCCAGGGCTTGGATCTGGCTCTTCTCATCGGCGCTCAGCACAATCGCATGCTCGGGCGGATCCAGATAGAGTCCGACGACATCCACCAACTTGGCCTCGAAATCGGGGTCGTTGCTCAGCTTGAATGTTTCCGTCAGGTGGGGCTTCAGGCCGCGGCTTTGCCAGATCCGGTGTACCGTCGCTCTGCTCAGGCCCGTCGCTAGGGCCATCCGGCGGAGGCTCCAATGCGTCGCTCCGTCTGGCTTGGTTTGAAGCGTCTTCCGCACGACTTCCAGCACCTCTTCGAGTTGAATCCGTGGCTTCCGCCCGCGCCCAGGCCGTTCATGCTCGATGCCTTCAAATCGCTGGCTGATGAACCGGTTGCGCCATCGCATGGCGGTCTTGTAGTCGATCCCGAGTTCCTCGCCGATCCCACGATTCGAAAGCCCCTGTGCAGCCAGAAGGATGATCTGCGCCCGCAACACCAGACGCCCTTCCAAAGTTCGGCTGCGAGACATCGCCTCCAGCCGTTCCCTTTCTCCATCCATCAATTCGATACGCACCGTTGCCCGCACTTGATCTCCCTTAGTATCAAGTGCGGGCAATCGCAACTTGGTCCCACTATTTCAGAGACGCTACACTAGTGGCCATCTGACCAGTAGCTTCCAGGAG
>JAKBES010000087.1 GCA_021833665.1 Acidobacteriota bacterium | reverse complement strand
CTTGCGCGCCGAGTTCGGCCCGCTCCTGCCCCAGTACCTCGTGGAAGAGCCCTTCGAAACGGGCGCCCTCTGGGCCCTCTGCCGCCTCGCCGGCGCCGGCTGCCGTCCCGAAGTCGCCCCCGCCCAGCTCGCCCCCTCCCTCCACCACCCCGACCCCCGCCGCCGTGGCCTCGCCCGAAGGCTCCGCCGCGCCCTTTAACGGCCAAACGAAACACAAGGCATTCGCCACGGAGGCACGGAGGACATGGAGAAAAATCGAGATGAGGAGATGAGGGGATGAAGGGATGAGGAAGTAAGGGGATAAGGATGGAACGGCGCGCGCGAGGCAACGAGGCAGTCTCGCCCCGCACTGTCACCGCGAGGAGCGTAGCGACGAAGCAGTCCCCCCATGCAGGCCGGGATTACCGCGCCGGCCTCCGGCCCCCTCGCGATGCCGCCAAGAGCCGCCAAGTGTGCTCGCCCCACGGGGAGAAGGCTGGTGAGCGTCCACCCGGCGCGTCAACCAAGCAGCGCCCGGCCCCTTATCCACTTGAGCTTGCCGATTGCATGGTCCGAACGTTCTCGTTCTCCGAGGTCCTTCTTCAGGCAGGTGTCCTCCTCACCACACAAAAACACCCGGAGGCGTTCGCCCCCGGGCCTTCGATCACCTGATCCCCCGATCACCTTCGCCTAGTGCGCGATCACCTCGCCGCCCGCGCCTCGTCCCCTGAGCAGGAGGAGGAGGGGCAGCATGGCGGCGAACATGAGGGTGAGCATCCAGAAGACGTCCACGAAGGCGCCCGCGGCGGCCTGGCGCTGGACCATGCCGTAGACGAGGCCCTGGGAGACCTGGTCCAGGGTGGCGTGGTCGAGGCCCGCGCGGGGGAAGAGGCCCTGGGCCAGGGCCTTGAGCTCGTTCGTGTAGATGGGGTTGAAGGGCGTCAGGTGCTCGATGAGGCGCTCCTGGTGGAACTGGGAGCGCTGGGCGAGGAAGGTGGTGGAAAGGGCGATGCCCACGGAGCCGCCCTCGTTGCGCAGCAGGTTGAAGAGGCCCGTGGCGGTGCCCATCTTCTGCGGACTGATGCGGGCATAGGCGGCTACGGTGATGGGCACGAAGAGGAAGCCGAGCCCGAAGCCCTGGAACACCCGCGAGCTCATGAGATAGAAGAAGCCCACGTTCAGGTCCACGAAGCGCAGGAGCCACAGGGAGAGCACGTTCATGAGGACGCCCACGGTCACCAGCAGGCGCAGGTCCACCTTCCCCACGAGGCGGCCCACGATGACCATGGCGAGCAGCGAGGCCAGGCCTCCCGGCGAGAGGATGAGGCCCGCCCAGGTGGCCGTGTAGCCGAGCATATTCTGGGCGAAGAGGGGGAGCATGACGAAGGACCCGTAGAGGCCGAAGCCCAGCAGGAACATGAGCAGGGTCCCCGTGGCGAACTCCCGGTTCTTGAAGACGCGCAGATCCACCAGGGGGCGCTCGGCCGTGAAGGAGCGCCAGATGAAGAGGGTGATGCCCAGGACCGCCGTGGAGGCGAACAGTTTGATGAAGGTGCTGTCGAACCAGTCGTAGCGCTCGCCCCGGTTGAGGACCACCTCCAGGCTGCCCAGGCCCGTGGCGATGAACACGAAGCTGGCGTAGTCCACGCTCCCCTCCGGGCGCTTCATGTACTCGGGATCCTCAATGAAGAGGAAGCCCATGAGGACGGCCAGAATGCCCACGGGGATGTTGACGTAGAAGATCCACGGCCAGGCCCAGGTGTCGGTGATGTAGCCGCCGAGGGCAGGGCCGATGATGGGCCCGAAGACCACCCCCACGCCGAAAATGGCCATGGCTTTGCCGTGCTCCTCCTTGGGGAAGGACTCCAGGAGGATGGCCTGGGACATGGGGACCATGGCCCCTCCGCTCAGCCCCTGAATGACCCGCATGAGGATGAGGAACCACAGGCTCGGCGCCGCACCCGATCCCAGGGATGCGAGGGTGAAGGTGCAGAGGCAGAAGAGGTACATCCGCTTGCGGCCGAAGTAGTTCCCCAGCCAGCCCGTGAGGGGGAGGATGACGGCGTTGGCCACGAGGTAGGACGTGATGACCCAGGTGATCTCGTCCACCCCCGCGGAGAAGGTTCCCGCCATGTGCGGGAGGGCCACGTTCGCCACGGACGTATCCACCACCTCCATGAAGGTGCCGAGCATGGCCGTGAAGGCGATGATGTATTTATTTTCCGTCTTCATGGATAGGCGCCACCTCAGCGTGGGGAAGTGTACCGTGTTCTCCCCCCATTGAAAACAGGGGGCCCGCGCGGCCCATTGCTTTCGCCAGTTCCGTACCCCATGAGCGGAATCGAGCCTTGACCTTTTCTTGACGTGCCCGGCCCGCCTCTTTATGCCTCCTTGACGGCCGCCGCCCTAGATTGGGCTACGACTGGTGGTTGGAGGACGCGCCATGGACGTAGCGATGATCGGGTTGGCGGGCCTGTGCTTCTGGCTCCTTTGGAAGTTCACGGATCTGCTGGAAAGCCTCTGAGGTGACGCCGTGAACGTGATCTACGCGGTTGGGTCAAGCGGCATCGGCCTGCTGGTGATCTATCTGCTGTACCGGTTCGGCAAGAAGGAGGGCGCGGCGTGAACGCCCTGGGCGCCTTGATCGCCGCGGCCCTGCTGGCCTACCTGGTGTACGCCCTGCTCAAGCCGGAGAGCCTGCAATGACCCCCAACAGCCTCGTCCAAGTGGGGCTCCTGGTGGGGCTCCTGCTGGCCCTGGCCCGGCCCCTGGGCTGGTATATGGCCCGGGTCTACGAGGGAAAGCCCGTGGGCCTGGACCGGGTCCTCGGCCCGCTGGAGCGACTCATCTATAGGGTCTGCCTGGTGAATCCCGCGGAAGAGACGGGGTGGAAGGCCTACGCCAGGGACATGATCCTCTTCAACCTCGCCGGCCTCCTGGTGCTCTACGCCCTCCAGCGGGTCCAGGCCTGGCTGCCCCTCGATCCGCTCCACTTCGGCCCCGTCTCCCCCGAATCGGCCTTCAACACCGCCGTGAGCTTCACCACCAACACCAACTGGCAGGGGTACGCCGGCGAGACCACCATGAGCCAGCTCTCCCAGATGGCGGGCCTGGCGGTTCAGAACTTCCTTTCGGCGGCCTCGGGGATGGCCGTCCTCGTGGCCCTGATCCGGGGCATCGTGAGGCGCCGCTCGGACACCCTGGGCAACTTCTGGGTGGACGTGGTTCGGGGCACGCTCTACATCCTCCTGCCCCTGTCCTTCGTTCTCGCCCTCGCCCTCGTGTCGCAGGGCGTCGTGCAGACCTTCACGGGATCGGCGACGGTGCCTCTCCTTCAGCCCGCCGCCGTATCTCAGCCCAAGCTCGACGCGGCGGGCAAGCCCGTGCTGGACGCCCGGGGCGACCCCGTCATGGAGGCCGCCACCGTCTCCGCGCAGGTCCTGCCTCTCGGCCCCGTGGCCTCCCAGGTCGCCATCAAGGACCTGGGCACCAACGGCGGCGGATTCTACAACACCAACGCGGCCCACCCCTTCGAAAACCCCACGCCCCTCTCCAACCTCCTGCAACTGATCGCCATCGGCGCCATCGGGGCGGGCCTGTGCGTCACCTTCGGCATCATGGTGGGCGACCGGCGCCAGGGATGGGCCCTCCTGGCGGCCATGCTCCTGCTCCTGGTCCCGCTCATGCTGGTCTGCCTCGCGCAGGAGCAAGCCGGGAATCCCGTCCTCGGAAGGCTCGGCGTAAACCAGGCGGCCTCCGCGCTGCAACCGGGCGGCAACATGGAAGGCAAGGAGGCCCGGTTCGGCGTGGCGGGATCCGCCACGTGGGCCGCCCTCACCACGGCCACCTCCTGCGGCGCCGCGAACTCCATGCACGACTCCTTCACGCCCCTCGGGGGCCTGGTGCCGCTGTTCCTCATGCAGCTCGGCGAAGTGGTCCTGGGCGGCGTGGGATCGGGACTCTACGGCATGCTCCTGTTCGTGGTGGTGGCGGTTTTCGCGGCGGGCCTCATGGTGGGGCGCACCCCCGAGTACCTCGGCAAGAAGATCGATCCCTTCGACATGAAGATGGCGGCCCTGGGCATCCTGGCCATGCCCCTCGTGGTGCTCCTGGGCACGGCCCTGGCCAGCGTCACCAAGGCGGGGCTCGCGGGCCCCGCCAACCCGGGCATCCACGGATTCACGGAAATGCTCTACGCCTTCACGTCGGCCGGCAACAACAACGGCAGCGCCTTCGCCGGACTGAACGCGAACACGCCCTTCTACAACATGACCCTGGCCCTTGCCATGCTGGCGGGGCGCTTCCTGGTGAAGCTCCCCGTCCTGGCCCTCGCCGGATCGCTGGCCCGCAAGAAGGCGGCCCCGGCGGGGCCGGGGACGCTGCCCACCCATTCACCGCTGTTCGTGGCGTGGCTCCTGGCCGTGGTCATCATCGTGGGCGGCCTCACCTTCTTCCCCGCACTGGCCCTCGGACCCATCGCCGAGTTTCTGACGCACGCCAGGTAATCCGGCAGGAGAACGACCCCATGAGCCATCCCGGCCAACCCGCTCCCATCTTCGATCCGGCCCTCGTCCGGAGCGCCGTGTGGGATTCGGTCCTCAAGCTCTCGCCCCGCCACATGGTGCGCAACCCCGTCATGTTCGTGGTGGAGGCGGGCGCCGCCTTCTCGACCCTCCTGGCGGTGCAGGCCCTCAGGGGGCACGGCCAGGACTCACCCTTTTTCGTCATCGCCGTCTCGCTCGGGCTTTGGTTCACCGTCCTCTTCGCCAATTTCGCCGAGGCCATGGCGGAAGGCCGGGGCAAGGCCCAGGCCGCATCGCTGAGAAGGTCGCGCAGGCAGATCCCCGCCAAGTTCCTCACCGAACCCAGGCACGGGGGGCACTTCGCCGTCATTCCGTCGGCCAATCTTCGCAAGAACGACACGGTCCTCGTGGAGGCGGGCGACGAGATTCCCTGCGACGGAGAGGTCATCGAGGGGGTGGCCTCCGTGAACGAGGCCGTCATCACCGGGGAGAGCGCCCCCGTGATCCGCGAGAGCGGCGGAGACCGGAGCGCCGTCACGGGAGGCACCCTCGTCCTCTCGGACTGGCTGGTGGTGCGGGTCACGGCCGATCCCGGGCAGACCTTCCTGGACCGGATGATCGCACTGGTGGAGGGGGCCCGGCGCCAGAAGACGCCCAACGAGATCGCCCTGGACATCCTTCTCGCCGGCCTGAGCATTATCTTTCTCCTGGTCACGGTCACCCTCATGCCCTTCTCTCTCTACGCCGTGCGCGCCGCGGGAGCGGGGACCGCGGTCACCATCGCGACCCTGCTCGCCCTCCTGGTCTGCCTGCTCCCCACCACCATCGGCGGCCTCCTGTCCGCCATCGGCATCGCCGGCATGAACCGGCTCATCCAGGCCAACGTCATCGCCCTCTCGGGCCGCTCCGTCGAGGCGGCGGGTGACGTGGACGTTCTCCTTCTGGACAAGACGGGCACCATCACGCTGGGGAACCGGGAGGCGGTGGCGTTCATGCCGGCTCCGGGCGTCACGGAGGCCGCCCTGGCCGATGCCGCCCAGCTCGCTTCCCTGGCGGACGAAACCCCCGAGGGCCGGAGTATCGTGGTGCTGGCCAAGGAGCGGCATGGCATCCGCGGCCGCGACATCTCGGCTCTGGGCGCAGCCTTCGTCCCCTTCACCGCCCACACCCGCATGAGCGGCGTGGACCTGAACGGGCGCCAGATCCGCAAGGGCGCGGCGGACGCCGTGGAGGCCCACATCCGAAACCTGGGAGGGGCGCTGTCCGCGGAGGTTCGCAGGGACGTGGACGCCATCGCCCGGAACGGGGGAACGCCCCTGGTGGTCTCCGACGGCGCCCGTGTGCTGGGCACCGTCCACCTCAAGGACGTGGTGAAGGGCGGGATCCACGAACGCTTCCTGGAGCTGAGGCGAATCGGCATCAAGACGGTCATGATCACGGGTGACAACCCGCTCACCGCCGCCGCCATCGCCGCGGAGGCCGGGGTGGATGACTTCCTGGCCGAAGCCACGCCGGAGGCGAAGCTGGGGCTGATCCGGGAGTACCAGGCCAAGGGACACCTGGTGGCCATGACGGGGGACGGCACCAACGACGCTCCAGCCCTGGCCCAGGCGGACGTGGCCATGGCCATGAATTCGGGGACCCAGGCCGCGAAGGAGGCGGGCAACATGGTGGACCTGGACTCGAACCCCACCAAGCTGCTCGAGGTGGTGGCCATCGGCAAGCAGCTCCTCATGACCCGCGGCGCCCTCACGACCTTTTCCATCGCCAACGACGTGGCCAAGTACTTCGCCATCATTCCCGCGGCCTTCGCCGCCACCTACCCGGGCCTTCAGGCGCTCAACGTCATGCACCTGGCCACGCCCCAGAGCGCCATCCTCTCGGCGGTCATCTTCAACGCGCTCATCATCGTCGCCCTCATCCCCTTGTCGCTTAAAGGCGTGAAGTACCGGCCCGCGAGCGCCGCGGCCCTCCTTCGGCGCAACCTCCTCCTGTACGGCGTGGGCGGGCTCCTTCTCCCCTTCCCCGGCATCAAGCTCATCGACATGGCCCTCGTGGCCCTCCACCTGGCGTGAGGCCCTGCATGAAACGGAACATCCTTTCGGCGGTCCTGTCCGTCCTGGTCCTGACCCTCCTGACGGGCGTCCTCTACCCGCTGGCGGTGACGGGCGTGGCGGCCCTGGCGTTTCCCGGCCGAGCCTCGGGAAGCCTCCTGCGCGCCGGGGGCCGCGTCGCGGGGTCGGCTCTCATCGGACAGCCCTTCTCGGCCCCCCGGTACTTCTGGGGACGGCCCTCGGCCACCTCGCCCTTCCCCGACAACGCGGCCCTCTCCACGGGCTCCAATCTGGGCCCCAACAACCCGGTCCTGGCCGAGCAGGTGAAGGCGCGTATCGAGGCCCTGAGGCGCGCCGATCCCGGCAACACCTCTCCCGTTCCCGTGGACCTGGTGACCGCCTCCGCCAGCGGCCTCGACCCCGACATCAGCCTCGCCGCGGCCTACTATCAGGCTCCCAGGGTGGCCAAGGCCCGCGGCCTGTCCTTGTCATCGGTGGAGGACCTGGTGGCGTCCCACGCCGAGGACCGCACCTTCGGGATCCTCGGAGAGCCCCGCGTCAACGTGCTAGAACTGAACCTGGCCCTGGACCGCGGGGCCCCGCCGGCACCTGCCGCTCCCGAGGCGGGCGGGCCGCGAGATGTGCCATAATCGGGATCATTCCAAGGAGGCCCTCCCCGGGAATGCACATGGACGGCCGCCCCGATCCCGATGAACTCCTGGCCAGGGTCCAGGAGGAGGAGCACCGCAGCAAGCGAGGCCGGCTGAAGGTCTTCTTCGGCGCGGCGCCGGGCGTGGGCAAGACCTACGCCATGCTGGAGGCGGCCAGGGCCCGCAAAGCCGAAGGGCTCGACGTGGTGGCGGGATGGGTGGAAACCCACGGCCGGAGCGAGACGGAGGCGCTCCTGGAGGGCCTGGAGCGGGTCCCTCCAAGGCTGCTGAGCTACCGGGGCACGGACCTCGCCGAGTTCGATCTCGACGCGGCCCTTGAGCGAAAGCCGGGGCTCATCCTCGTGGACGAGCTCGCCCACACCAACGCGCCCGGCTCCCGCCATGCCAAGCGCTGGCAGGATGTCCAGGAGATCCTCGCCTCCGGGATCAGCGTTTACACGACGATGAACGTCCAGCACATCGAGAGCCTCAACGGCGTGGTGGCCCAGATCACCGGCGTATCCGTGGCGGAACGCGTGCCGGACTCGGTCTTCGAGGAGGCCGACGAGGTGGAGCTCGTGGACCTGCCGGCGGACGAACTCATCAAGCGCATGAAGGAGGGGAAGGTCTACTTCCCCCAGCTCGCCGAGCAGGCCCTCGGGAACTTTTTCCGTCCGGGCAACTTGATCGCATTGAGGGAGCTGGCGCTGCGCCGCACGGCCGACCGCGTGGACGTCCAGATGCAGCGCTACCGCAGGGACCACGCCGTGGGCGAGACTTGGCCCACGGCCGAGAGGGTTCTCGTGTGTCTCGGGTCCAGCCCCTACGGCCAGCACCTGGTGCGGTCCGCCAAACGGCTGGCCTCGCGCCTGAAGGCGGAATGGATCGCCCTGTACGTGGAAACCTCCGCCCACGGCAGGATTGCCGAATCGGACCGCGAACAGCTGGAACGCACGCTGCGTCTGGCGGAGCAGCTCGGGGGCAAGGCCGTGACCCTCTCGGGCGAGAATACGGCGGAGGAGATCCTGGCTTTCGCCAGGACGCGGAACGTCACCAAGATCATCCTGGGCAAGCCGCCGCGCGCGGACTGGCTGAGAATGTTCCGGCCCGGGTTCGTGGACGCCGTGATCCGAAACAGCGGCGGGATCGACGTCTACATTATCGGAGGCAACGCGGAGGAGCGCCTGGCGCGGATTCGAGGAAGCCGCCGGACGGCCAGGGCCTGGTCACCCTATCTATCCGGTGTTGGGGTGGTGGGCGTCGCGGGCCTGGTCTCGGCCTTCCTCAACCCCTTCGTGGAGCCCGTCAACCTCGCCATGGTGTTTCTCCTGGGCGTCGTGCTGGTGGCGACGCGCTTCGGCGTGGGCCCGTCGATCCTGGCCTCCATCCTCAGCGTGGCCCTCTTCGATTTCGCCTTCGTCCCGCCCTATCTCACGTTCGCCGTGAGCGATTCCCAGTACCTCATCACCTTCCTCGTGATGCTCGTGGTGGCGCTCCTCACGGGCAACCTGGCGGCGAGGGCGCGGCTTCAGGCCGACCGCGCGCGGGAGGCCCAGCAGAAAACCGAGGCCATGGTGGACCTCACGCAGGAGCTGGCCCGCGCGCGGGACTCCAAGGAAGTGGGCGCCGTGGCCGTTCGCCACCTCTCGGATCTCTACGGCGCCCAGGCCGCGGTTTTCCTCTCGGACGGGCTCGGGGGCCTCACCCTCCTGTCGGAGAAGGACGCCTCCTTCGCGTTTCGGAGCAGCGAGGTGAGCGTGGCCATGTGGGCCCTTCAGCACGGGCAGCCCGCGGGCCAGGACACGGACACCCTCCCGGGCAGCGACGCCCTGTACGTTCCCATGGAGGCCTCGGGCCAAATCCTCGGAGTGGTGGGAATCCGCCCCCGGCGGAACCCCGAAGATAACGCCTCGGACCGCCGCCACCGCATGGAAGCGGTGGTGGGACAAACGGCCCTCGCCCTGGAGCGCGCCCTCCTGGCGGAGCAGGCCCGAAAGGCTCAGATGGAGGCAGAATCGGAGCGAATGCGCAGCGCCCTTCTCAGCTCCGTCTCCCACGATTTTCGGACCCCCCTGGCCTCCATCGTGGGGGCATCCAGCGCCATCGCGTCGGGGGGGCTGGGACCCGAGGAAGTTCGGGAGCTGGCCCAGTCGGTGTACGACGAATCGCTCCGGCTGAGCCGGTTCGTGGCCAATCTCCTGGACATGACGCGGCTCGAATCGGGCTCCGTGGCCCCGAACCGGGAAATGCAGCCCATCGAGGAGGTGGTCGGCCCCGCCCTGGAGCGGGTGAAGCCTCGGCTGTCGGGCAGGGAGATCACGGTGGATCTGCCCGAGTCCCTCCCCATGGTGGCCATCGACGCCCGGCTCATGGAGCAGTTATTCGTCAACCTCCTGGAAAACGTGGCGCGCCACACCCCCGAGGGGAGCCCTGTAGACATTCGGGCCACGGCGGACGGGGGCACGCTGCGCGTGGCCGTGGAAGACCGCGGCCCGGGACTTCCGGCGGGGGCCGAGGAGCGGGTGTTCGAGAAATTTTACCGTGCCTCGGACCGGACCGAAGGGGCGGGGCTGGGGCTCGCCATCTGCCATGCCGTCGCCGCCGCCCACCAGGGCGCCATCACCGCCTCCAACCGGCCCGGAGGAGGAGCCTCCTTCGTCGTCACCCTGCCCGCCGGAGAGCAAGGCGGGACGGCCCGCCAGCCGGCCCCTCCCGGCAACGCGGGAGGTTCGTCATGAGCCCCACGGCCCCCCTCATCCTCGTCATCGAGGACGAGCCGGGAATCCGGCGCTTCCTCAGGGTCACCCTGGACAGCCACGGGTACCGAACCACCGAGGCCTCCTGCGCCCAGGACGGCCTCAAACGCGCCGCCCTGGAGCGGCCCGACTTGGTGGTGCTGGATCTGGGCCTGCCGGACCGGGACGGAATGGACGTGCTCAGGGACCTGCGCGAATGGAGCTCGGTCCCCCTCATCGTCCTCACGGCCCGGGAGGCGGAGGGGTCCAAGGTGGATGCCCTGGACGCGGGCGCCGACGATTATTTGACCAAGCCCTTCGGGGCGGCGGAGCTGCTGGCCCGCATTCGCGTCGCCCTCCGGCACGCCCTCAAGGCCGGCGCGCCTCAGGACCCCGTCTTCATCACCGGCGATCTCCGCGTGGACCTGGCGGCGAGGGTCGTGACCGTGGCGGGGAGGGAGGTCCACCTCACGCCCATCGAATTCCGCCTCCTGGCCACCCTCGTGAAGCACGCGGGCAAGGTCCTCACCCACCGGCAGCTCCTGAATGCCGGCTGGGGACCCGAATACGGGTTCGAGGCCCACTACCTCCGCGTTTACATGGCCCAGCTTCGCCGCAAGATCGAAGCCACTCCCGCGCAGCCGCGGTACCTCCGCACCGAGCCGGGCGTGGGCTACAGGCTCGTGGCCGAACCCTAACCGCACCGTCTGCGCCCCCGCCCGCCGGGTCTTCGCTCGGACAGGCCGGGATCAGGCCTCATCGCGATGGGGCGAGGAGGAAAACGGGCGCCGGAAACGGTCCCGGCGCCCTTGAGATACAAGAATGTCCGCCAGGTGATGGGCGGCCTACAGATTCACTTCGGGCAGGTGCTTGAGAGATTCCTCGATAGCCTCGGCGGGGTAGGCGAAGTCTTCCAGGGTGTTGTCGAGGTACGCCTCGTAGGCGCCCATGTCGAAGTGGCCGTGGCCGCTCAGGTTGAAGAGGATCGTCTTGGACGCGCCCTCCTCCTTGAGCTGGGCGGCCTTGCGAATGACCGCGGCGATGGCGTGGCACGATTCGGGGGCGGGGATAATCCCCTCCGTCCGCGCGAACACGAGGGCCGCCTTGAAGATGTCCGACTGGTCCACCGTCTCGGCGCCAATGACGCCGTGGTTGAGGAGGGCGCTCACGATGGGCGCGGCGCCGTGGTAGCGCAGGCCGCCGGCGTGCACCGCCGGGGGCATGAAGTCGTGTCCGAGGGTGTACATCTGCATGATGGGGGTCAGCTTGGCCGTGTCACCGTAGTCGAAGGCGAATGTGCCCTTCGTGAGCGTGGGACAGGAGGCGGGCTCCACGGCGATGGCCGTCACGTCCTTCCCCGCGAACTTTTCCCGCAGGAAGGGAAGGGCGATACCGCCAAAGTTGGAGCCGCCGCCGTGGCAGCCGTAGATGAAGTCGGGGTAGTCGTTGGCCAGGGCCAGTTGCTTCATGGCCTCCTGCCCGATGATGGTCTGGTGGAGGAGGACGTGGTTGAGGACGCTGCCCAGGGCGTAGTTGGTGTCGGGCCGCCCCGCGGCCTCTTCCACGGCCTCGCTGATGGCGAGCCCGAGGCTGCCCGGCGTGTCGGGATGCGCGGCGAGCATGTCGCGGCCCGCCTGAGTCAGCTCGCTCGGGCTCGCCACCACCTCCGCCCCGAAGAGGCGCATGAAGGTGCGCCGGTAGGGCTTCTGCGTGAAGCTGATCCGAACCATGTAGACGCGCAGGTCCATGCCGAACTGCTGGCACGCGAAGGCCAAAGAGCTGCCCCACTGCCCCGCGCCCGTCTCCGTGGTGAGCCGGTTGATGCCGCTGATCTTGTTGTAGTACGCCTGGGGCACGGCCGTGTTGGGCTTGTGGCTCCCCGCGGGGGAGACGCCCTCGTACTTGTAATAGATCCGGGCGGGCGTGCCCAGGGCCTTCTCCAGCCGGTGCGCCCGAATGAGCGGCGTGGGGCGCCACAGGGAGAGGATCTCCATCACGGGCTCGGGGATCTCAAAGAATCGCTGGGGGCTCATCTCCTGCTCCAGGAGCGGCCCGGGGAAGATGCGCAGCATCTCGTCGGGGGTCACGGGCTGGCCCGTGACGGGGCTCACGGGAGGCGCCATGGGAAAAGGAAGATCGGCGAGGATGTTGTACCACTGTTTGGGCATGTCTTTCTGTGACAACAGTATCTTGTCCATTCAAGCCTCCGTGGGGCGGTTCTTTTCCGCAATCGCTGCGTCAGCCATCGGGTTGCCTTGTGCGGCGTACACAACCAAGTACGTCTCCGCGTCAACCCTCGGCTTCCTTGACCTTGCGAAAAATTCCTCGCCCCCTTTCCTGGAACAACCCCGCATCAATCCGATTTCCAAAACGCTCCGCCCAACAAAAAAGCCCTCCGCTTCCGGAGGGCTCGCTTCACGCGCATGCGGGTCGATTAGGCCCCGCACCCTCCGGACATGCCCGCGCACCACCACGCCCAGACCCGAGAGGGGTTCGGTGAGTTGGCGCCGAGGGCCGGGACACGAAGGGCTTGAATCATGTTCAGCTCCAGGGGCCATTGTCGGCGAACCTCCC
>JAKBES010000086.1 GCA_021833665.1 Acidobacteriota bacterium | reverse complement strand
CGAAAGCTCATGGCCGTCCAAGGCGTGGGGCCCATGACGGCTCTCGCGGTGCTCTCTGGCCTCTCCCTGGACGAATTCGTGAACGCCGTCCGATCGGGCGACACGAGGCGCCTCCAGGGTGTCCCCAGAGTGGGCAAGAAAACCGCCGAGCGCATTTGCCTCGAACTCAAAGAAAAGCTCGACGACATGGACGCGGGCGACGCTCCCCCCCAGACCGGCTCCGAATCCCTTCCTCACGATCTCACCGACGCGGTCCTGGCGCTCGAAAACCTGGGCTACAAGCCTCAGGCCGCCCGCCAGGCTCTCCTCCGGGCCCGCCAGGAGGCCCCTGAGGCGCCCATACCCAGCCTTCTACGATTGGCACTCAAAGAGTTGTCGCGGTGAACGTCGGACCCTGAACTCGACCCGCCCGTTCCTGGGCGCGGCAGGTGCACGGAAGGGTGGTTTACTGGGACAGCGCCTTGTTGCGCGCCCGCTCTTCGTCCACGTACACGCGAATGCGCTCTCGGTCCTCGGAGGATAGATCCTGGAAGGCGAGGCCGTACGCGTTCAGCCGCGAATCCACCTCGCCCGCCTCCCGGACCATCATGGCCGAGACCTTGATCTTCTCCCGTTCTCGGGGAAGGGTGATCTGGAGCTGCACCACTTCCCCCATCCTGAGCTTCCGGGCGGTGAGAATGAGGATGCCGGAGGCGCTCAGATTGAGGGAGTTGCACAAAAACATGTTGTTCTGCGAAAACCCCTGCACATTCACGTAAACGAGGAGGCGAACATCCTTCCGGGCTTCGATGGAGAGGAGACGGCGGCACACATCGTTGAAGTCCTGGCCCACGACGGGCTTTTGAAGGGTAAGGTTGACTCCCTCAACGGCCGTCCCGTCTCCTCCCAGCAGGAGGATGCTGGCGTGCCGCCCGCCCGGAAGCTCGCGGATCTGGCGCACCAGGTCCGTCACGCTCATATCCGAAAGGTGGTCGTCCAGGACGATGAGATTGGGCAGGACCTCTCGGACCTTGTCGATGGTCTCCGCTCCCGTGGACGTCCTCACCAACTCATGCTCCTTGCGCAGCAGAAGGCTCTGCTCGAAGGGCACGACGGGGATGCCGCTCTCCACCACGAGAATTCTCTTGGCCATCGTGACCGCCCCCTCATGCGTCCGCGCCGCCCGTTGGCCCGAGCCCTTGTTCGCCAGCCAAGGTGCCCTGCCCTGGCCCGCAGCCGCGACGCTTAGGGTCAAGAGTGTATGCCGGGCAAGGCTAAATGGCAAGGACCCCGTGGCGGCGTCCCTCGCGAGGGAGGGGGCCGCATGTGATTCAATCGGGCTGGAAGACGGGCGGTTCTTCGTACGGGAAGAGGGGCGTGGACAGATACCGTTCCCCGCTGTCGCAGACGACGCTCACGACCCGTTTTCCTGGGCCGAGTTCTTTGGCCACCTGGAGGGCCGCGTGGAGGATGGCCCCCGAGGAAATCCCCACCAGAATGCCCTCCTCGCGGGCAAGGCGGCGCGCCAGGCCGAGCGAGTCTTCGTAGCCCACTCGAATCACTCGGTCCACTACCTCCGGGTCGTAGTTCTTCGGAATGAACCCTGCTCCCAACCCCTGAATCTTGTGCGGACCGGGGGCGCCGCCCGAGAGGACGGGAGAGTCGCTGGGCTCCACCGCCACCACGAGGACCTTCTCTCCCAAGGCCGCCTTAAGCATTTTGCCGACCCCCGATACGGTGCCACCCGTTCCTACCCCCGCCACGAAGGCATCGATCCTGCCTCCCGTGTCTCGCAGAACCTCTACGCCCGTGCTGTTGCGGTGGATCCAGGGGTTGGCCGGGTTGTCGAACTGGGCGGGCATAAAAGCGCCGGGCGTTTCCTTCACCAGCTTCTCGGCCACGGCGATGGCGCCCTTCATTCCTTTCGGGCCGGGCGTCAAGATGAGTTTGGCTCCGTAGGCCTGCAGGAGTTTTCGCCGCTCGAGGCTCATGGTGTCGGGCATGACGAGGGTAAGCGGATAGCCGCGCTGCGCGGCCACCATGGCCAAGGCGATGCCCGTGTTCCCCGACGTGGGCTCCACAAGGGTCATGCCGGGCTTCAGGAGCCCGCTCGCTTCGGCGGCTCCGATCATGGACGACCCGATGCGGTCTTTCACGCTCCCGCCGGGGTTGAAGAACTCAAGCTTCAGGCACACCTCAGCCATGCCCTCCTCGGCCATCCGGCCCAAGCGCACGAGGGGGGTAGATCCTATGGTTTCGGTGATGTTGTCGAAGATTCTGGCACCCATGCCGCGCCTCCTTGATTCAGTAGAAGTCGTGAAGGGCGCAATTATTTCAGGAACGCGAACCCGCGCTCTCCGGCACACCTACTTTGGGACACAGACGCGCGAGGGAGCACGCGCCGCACGAAGGGCTCTTGGCGCGGCACACAGCCCTGCCGTGAGCGATGAGCCGGTGGGCAAGGACCACCCACTCCTCTTTCGGGAACAGCCGCATCAAGTCCGCCTCGACCTTGGCCGGGTCGCTTTCCTTCGTGAGGCCCATTCGGCGGGCGAGCCGGCCCACGTGGGTGTCCACCACGACCCCTTCGGCCCGTCCGTAAGCGTTTCCCAAAACCACGTTCGCGGTCTTTCGCGCCACACCGGGAAGGCGCAGGAGATCGTCCATGCCACCGGGCACCTCACCCTCAAAATCCCGCGCGATCATGCCCGCGGCCCCGATGAGCGCCTTGGCCTTATTCCTGAAAAATCCCGTGGCGTGGATCATGCGCTCCAAGTTCTCTTGGGCCATGGCAGCGAGGCTCGCAGGGGTGGCACATCGCTTGAACAGGGCGGGCGTCACCTGGTTGACCTTTTCGTCCGTACACTGGGCCGAAAGGATGGTCGCCACCAAAAGCTGGAAGGGCGTTTCGAAGTGAAGGCTGCACCGGGCCTCCGGGTACGCCTTGCGCAATGCTTCCCCCAATGCCGCGGCCCGCTTTTTGGTTTCTGTCACGGCTCACTTCCCTCTGCCCTTTCGGCCTGGCGGCGATGAGACGGCGCCCGAGGCCTCCAGCGCCTTGATATGGCTCAGGAGCTGCTGGAGACCGATGCTGTTGCGCTGCGGAATCCGCACATCGAAGGAAACATCCTTCATCATGAGCGCCTTGACCGGGTTGGCCTGGTGAGAAAGATCCAGCTCATAGACCGTCAGAATTCCGCCCGTGAGGCCGAACCTGAGGCCCGCCTTGTCGTACTCGATGGTGGTGCTGTGAAGGAGGTGGCGGATGCGTTCGCCGCCCATCTTCACGAGAAAATCCCTCGATATCAGCCGGGGTTCCGGCGCCTCGGGGTCTACCCAAAGATCCGCGAGGGCCTTGAGCTGTCCCAGACCCACGTTGTCTCCTCCGAAGGTGAGGCTCCCGTTGAAGCGGCCCGAGATGAAGCCCCTCAGCGCACCCGACTGCTCGCAGAAGGCCCGCAAACTGGTCTCGGACAGGAGCATCTGGCCCGCGTAGCGAACCCCGTCCGACCCCAGAATAAGGCGGAGCTGCCCCCTCAGGCCGCCGTCCCAGATGGTGCCATCCGCAAGCCTCGCCCAGAGGGAGCCATCGGAGGTTCCCGCGTAAAGGCGCAGCTTCTCCGCGTAAAAAACACTGTACCGGCAGCGGTCCACCGTCACCGCCCGCGCGTCGATGGGAGCGCCGGCCAAGGCGTCGAAGGACGGCCCCTGGGAGGAGCGGGAAGGAATGGCGAACCCTTCCAACGCAGGTTCCTCACCCGAAAGGTGGAGGAGAAGCGGCAGGGTGCCGTTCACCCCCTTGAGGCGGAAGACCCTGTCCTCGGAAACAAAGGAGAAATCCGACAGCGCGATATTTCCTTCGATGGTTTCATCGCCACCCTTCACGCGAAGGGTTCCCGCGAGTCCTGCCTCGCCTTCGAGGGTGCCGTAGCCCAGGTACTCTGGGAGGAAATCCAGAAGCGCCTCCTGGAGGACCGGGGCGGAGACGGACGGAGTAGAAAATTCGGCCGAGGTGCTCCCCCCTTCAGAAACCAGGGCGAAGGCGAGGGGAATCTTGCCGCCGATCATGGACATGTTCGTCTGCGCCATGGTGAATGTGTTCCCCTGGAGGAGTCCCGTAAGGGTTCCAGAGACCTTGGGCAGGGTGCGCCTCTTGTCCGGAAGCTCCACGTCCGCGTCCCTGAGCGCGGCGTCAAAGTGAAGGCCCTCGGTGGGGCTATTCAAGGGAATCATCACGCTGCCGCTGGCGGTTCCCGAGGCTATCCCCAGGGGAAGGGCGATCCACTGGTGGATGTACGGCGGCACGACGGACGCTTGAATCCCCAAGACTTTAATCAGCAGGTCAGGAGCGGCGCCACGGCCCAAGGTCACACCTGCGTCCACCATGCCGCCCCAGTGGGCCACCTCCGCGGAGAGCCCAACCGCTCCGTGATCAAGATCCAGGTGGGCCGTGCCCTTGACGCTGGCCAAGGGCTCGCCATAGATGCGGGCGCCGTCAGACGTCCAGCGGGCTTCTTCGTCGTCTTCGCCTGACCACTGCCCTTTCACTCCATTGAACACCACGTTCCCGCCCACCAGATCCACGTGGCCCGAATCAAGGGTCCATCGTCCCTTGCCTCCGGGCTCCCTGCGCACCACCGCTTGCGCCCGCCCGTCGAGAAACGCAAGGTCGCCCGACAGGCGCGCGGAAAGTGCTCCATCCCGGACCTGCATGCGAGTTTCCAGGTTTTTCAAGTCATTGCCCGAAATCGTGCACGCCAGTACCTTGGCTTCAAGCACGAGGGCGTGACCGGGGATGAGGGACGGGAAGCCCCGTCCGTGGGCCGAAAGGTCCAGACCGTGCAGGGAGGTCTGCGGCCCAGACACCTGGCCGTTCCTGACTTCGGCGGTCCAATCCCCTTGGTTGATGGAAATCTGCCACGAGCCGTTTCCCTGCGCCTGCAACAGCCCGCTGATCACGCCGGACGCTCCGCCCTCGGCTGAGATCTTGCCCCGGAGGGGCCCGGAGGGCAGGGGCCATCCCAACCCCGCGCCCACGTCCTTGTAAAGCTCGCCGTGCCCTTCACCCCGCCACCGCCCTCCACTCCAAGCTCCCCGAGCCTCGAGCCAGCCCGCCGTGTCACGCACCGTGCCTTCCCACGACCACCCGTTCCCGGAGGATCGGGCTTGCACGGTGGCCGCGGTCCGGTCTGACCTGAGGTTGGCCTCGATTTGGGACACTCCTCCTTGATCGCGGCGGGCCCACAACCCCCAGGACACCGACACGGGCGCCGAATCGAGCCTGGGAGTGGGAACACCGGCAGCGGATCCTTCCAGAGAGGCCTCTGCTCCGCCCGAAGCGCGCTCGCGTACCTGGAGGGCCCCCTTGAGCATGTAGCTCCCGTCGGGGCTGCTGACCCTTCCGCGGACCAGAAGGGCAAGGCACGTTTCTCCGGCCTTTCTCACGTCTTGAGGATCGGCGGAGAGGGAGCCTTCCTTGAGGATTCCCAAGGCTCCGAGCCCGATCTCTGGCAAGGGAATGCGGCCCACAAGGTCATGGACCAGGGGCCACCCTCCGGGCTGGCGGTCCGCGAGATTGAGGCTGAAGGCCAAAAACTGGGACGCCCTGCCAGGCCGCGTATACACCACGGAGACGCGGACCGGACTCCTGCCGCCTCCCGCCGCGTCTGCGCTCCATTGTTCTTCACCCTTGCGGAAGTCCAGGCTCAGCCTCAGTCCCTGGTTGCTCCAGGCAATCAGCCCGTGAGTCTGATCGTCCCCCGAACCTTGGTCCGTAAGTTCGGCCTCCACTCCTCCCGAAAACCACCGGCCCGACACATCCAGAGCGGCTCCGTCTCTTCGGAGTTCCCCGCTCCAGCGGCCTCGCCCGCCCAGGCCTTCGCCCTCGATGGCGGCGGGGCCCTCCCAACGCCCCAGGGGGGTGGCCACCAGGAGCGAAGGGGTGCTGATCCGGAGGGGCAGCTTGAGGCTCCATTTGCCCGCAGCGGAAGGAGACGCCAAGCGCTTCCACTCGGGCCTCAGGGGCGAAACGGCCACCTCCGCCGCACGCCCCGCCACCAGGGGCCATAAGTGGTCCAGGCGCAAGTCCTCGACCTTCAAGATCGGGGCGATGGCGGGCCCCAGTTCGAGGGAGTCCAGACTCGCGGGCCCAACGAGGTTCACACGTGCCCCCCGCCATCGCACGGGGACTTCGCCGATCGTCCCCTCCCCCAAGGACGATTCCGCCCAGAGGCCGAGGAGGTGGACCTGCGCGTGGGGGGCCGCCACGCCGAGAAGCCTGGTCATGGAGCGCTGAAGGGCCCACTGAAGGCCTTCGCGCAGTCCGCCCGCGGCCAAAATCAGCCAGAGGAAGACGGCCACCGCGAGGCGGCCCGCCTTGAAGACCCCTCGGCTCATAACGCGGCCGGCTTGGCTTTCGGGCCGAGGCGTACGCGGGGCACGGCCGCGAGGACCAGCGCCAGCGCCGCGAGAATGAGCCAAAGGTTGCCCACGCGCGTCCAGAGGGTCCGGGTATTTCGATCCGAGACCAGGCCCCAGAAGGAGGCGGGGCCGCCGGTCGTGGTGGTGGCCACGAGAACGCCCCTGGGATTCACCACGCCACATATACCCCGGTTGGCGCTTCTAACCAGGTAGCGGTCTGTCTCCACGGCGCGCACGCGCTCCAAGAGAAAGTGCTGAAACGGACCGGGCGTGCCCTGGTACCAGGCGTCGTTGGTCATGTTGACCAGAACCTGGGCACCTTCACGCACCTCCTCGCGCACCAGGTCGGGAAAGATGCCTTCAAAGCAGATGGTGACACCGACCCGGCCCGCCGGAGTCACCAGGGGCGCGAGGCTCGTTCCGGGTTCGAAGTCGCCCACGGTGTTCACGATGGGGCCCGCAAAAGAGAGCCAATGCCTAAAAGGGACATATTCACCGAAGGGCACCAAATGGGTCTTGATGTAGCGCCCCGCTTCCTTCCCGTCGGGGGCCACGAGGATGGCCCCGTTCTGATATCCGCCGCCTTCAGGGGCGAGAACGCTGCCCAGAAGGATGTCCGACCCGGTTTCGGCGGCCACCTCGCCCACCTTCTTGCGGTAGGCCTCGTCCGAGTCCCATTCAAAGGGCGTGCTGCTCTCAGGCCACACCATGAGCTTGAGGCCGTAGTTCTTGAACGCCAGGGCGAGGTCCAAGGTGGTCTTCAAGGTCCGATCGGCGTCCGCGGGATCCCACTTCACGTCCTGAGCGATGTCAGGTTGCAGATAGCCCACGGGAATGGTGGCCTTCTCGCCGATGGGCTGTCCGCTCCACCAGTACCCCCATGCGAACACCACCGCCACCAAGAGGAGCACGGCCGGAACATAGGCCTGAGTCACGGGGTGCTCGTGCTCCTTCATCCAAAGCGTCACGGCGGCCGCGGCGGCGAGGGCCACGAAGGAGAGCCCGAGAATACCCGTGAGCCTCGTCAATTGGAGGAACGACGGATAAAGGCTCAGGGCGTATCCGGGGCCCCACCAGGGCATGCCCGAGAAGAGGTGGCCCCGGAGCCACTCCCAGAGCACCCATGCGCAAGGCGCCAGGGCGATGGCCCAGGTCCCTCTCCGCTGGATGAGCCAGGCCATGGTCCAGAGAAACCCCGCCATGTAGAGGCCCAGAACCGCGCACATGCCCAAGATGAGGGCCAGGGCCACGGGTTCGGAGATACCGCCGTAGCGCACCAGCGTCGGAATGAGCCACCAAAGGGTGGCGAACTCCCACAGCACTCCCGCGGGCCAGCCCCACGCGGCCACTCGGGGAAGGGGCTCGCCGGGAAGGGCCCAGAGGAGCGGGACGAAGGCCAGAACGCCCAGGACGCCCACGCCGTAAGGGGGCAACGAGAGCCCCCACAGCAGAATCCCCGACCCAAGGGCCAGGGGCCATCTCATCCGATTCGGCTGTAGGATCCTAGCCGGGATTGCCAGCCATCCGCCCATGCTAGAAACCGCTCCTTTTCTGCGGGCTCCCAAGGAAAATCGGGCGCCGCCAAACGCGACGCCCATGTCCGTGCCCGCTCAAGCATATCAAAATCTCGCGCGGGGTTGGCGATTCTGAAGCTTCCCCCTCCCCACTGCCTCACGCCCGAAGGGTCGCCCCCTCCCCTGAGAAGGAGGTCCGCCTCCGCCACGTCGAACCCGCTCTTCATTTTCTCCAGCACTGCGAGGCGTTCCAGCGCTTCTGGGGAGGCGGACGGTGAGTGCATGAGGATGCAATATCCCTTCTGTCCGCCCCGTCCCACTCGGCCCCTGAGCTGGTGGAGCTGGGCCAGGCCGAACCGCTCGGCGTGTTCCACGACCATGGCCGAAGCTTCGGGAAGGTCAACCCCCACTTCCACGACGGTCGTGGCCACCAGGAGCTTCACGCGCCCTCGGCGAACCTCGTCTACGACGCCGTCCTTCGCCTTGGCGGACATTTTGCCGTGCAATAGAGCCGCGGGGTATCCACGAAAGGGGCCTGCCTGAAAACGGGTGAAGGCCTCGGAGGCGGCCCTGATATCCAATGTTTCCGACTCCTCCACCAGGGGAAATACGACGAAGACCTGGCCGCCCGAATCCATCTCCCCCCGGAGAAAGGCCTCCATCCGGTGGCGCGATTCCTCGCCGCGGACGGCGGTGACTATGGGCAGACGTCCCGGAGGCAATTCGTCCAGCACGGAGAGGTCGAGGTCGCCATACAGGGTCATGGCCAGGCTCCTGGGAATGGGCGTGGCGGTCATGACCAGGACGTTGGGGTTGGCCCCCTTGGCCACGAGGCGCGCCCGCTGTTCCACACCGAATCGGTGCTGTTCGTCAATGACCACAAGTCCCAACCTGGCGTAGTCAACCTTCTCCTGGAAGAGGCTGTGGGTGCCCACCACGAGCGAAATCTTGCCGGACGCCAAGCCGGCGAGGGTTTCCTCCCTCGCCTTACCCTTGACGGCGGCCGTGAGAAGGGCCACGTCAAAGGAGGTACCGCTCAGAAGCTCCCGCAGCCTGAGCGCCTGCTGAGAGGCGAGAACCTCCGTCGGCGCCATGAAGGCCGCCTGAGATCCCTGGTGGGCGCAGGCGGCCATGGCCAGAAAGGCCACGATCGTCTTCCCGCTCCCCACGTCTCCGTGAAGCAGTCTGTACATGGGAGAAGGGCCCGCCAGATCGTCGAAGATCTCCCTCAGAGCTCGCCTCTGCGCTTCCGTGAGGTGAAAGGGCAGGATGCTCCGAAGGAAGGCTCCCGTACGGGGCATTTTGCCGATCACCACGCCCTCCACCGCCGCTCTCTGGGCTTTGGATCGGGCCAGGATCCATTGGTGGCCGAGGAGCTCTTCAAGGATCAGCCGCCGCTGGCCGGGCGTGGAGCGCCGCTCCAGATCCTCCACCGAAATGCCGGCCCCAGGAAAATGGATGGCGGCAAAAGCCCCGGAACGCTCAGGCAGCGCTTCCTCCCCCAGAAGCCTCGCGGGGAGTGCGTCGGGCAGGGCGAGTCCGCGGGAAACCAATTTGAACATGACGGTGCGAATCTGCTTGGAGGTGAGGCTCGCGAGTTTTCGATAGACAGGGACGATGCGGTCCGCATGGGCGTTCTCACCGCTTGTGGTTCCGATCTTTTCCACCTCGGGGGAATCCAGTTGAAGCCGGTTCCCCTGCCGGGTAGCGAAGAGGGAGACCTTCCCGTAGGCGAAGATCTCCGTTCCGGTCTCCAAGGACTGCGCGAGCCAGGGCTGGTTGAACCAGACCACGTGGATGGTACCCGTGTCGTCCGACAGGAGCCCTTCCGTCAGGTGGACGCCCTTCCGCCCCGTGCGCCGTCCCCGGACGGCGAGCAAGGTGCCCCTGACGCAGGCCCATACGTCGGCCTTGAGACTCCCCACGGGCGCGGGATGGCTCCGGTCCTCGTAACGGAAGGGAAGCCACCAGAGGAGATCCTCCACGCCGCCGATCCCCTCCGCCGCCAGAGCTCGGGCGCGCGCCATCCCCAGGCCGGACAGCCTCAGGAGGCTTTCTGGAGGGGCGCCGGCCCCGCGTTCCTCAGGCGCAGGAGACCGCTTCGGGCACGGTGGAGGCGTAGAGCTCTTCAATCTGCTGGCCATACCGCTGGTTGATGACCCGCCGCTTCACCTTCAGCGTGGGGGTCAGCTCTCCCTCCTCCTGTGAAAACTCGCGGGGCAGAAGCTTGCACTTCTTGATTTGTTCGTACCGCGACAGCTCGGCGTTGGCGCGCTCCAGCACGTGCTCGAAGAGGTGCTTCACGTGGGGCTCCTCGCAGAGTTTGGGAACATCGGATACCTTCACGCCGTGGCTCTTCACGTACTCGAGCACGTTGCCCCAGTTGGGCACGATGAGGGCCGTGATGTAGGGGCGGCGGTCGCCGATAAGCACCGCCTGGACCACGTATTTGTTGGTCTTGAGCAGATTCTCAATGGGCTGGGGCGCGATGTTTTTCCCGCCCGCCGTGACGATGAGTTCCTTTTTCCGGTCGGTGATGTAGAGAAACCCCTCGGCGTCCTGGTGGCCGATATCGCCCGTGGCGAGCCACCCGTCGGGACTGAGGACCTCGACGGTGGCCTCGGGCAGCTTGTAGTAGCCCTTCATGATGTTGGGCCCGCGGACGAAGAGTTCGCCGTCCTCGGCGAAACGGACCTCCTCATTATCCAGGGGACGTCCGATGGAACCGAACCGGACCGACTCCTCGGCGTTCACCGTCACCACGGGGGTCGTCTCCGTCAGTCCGTACCCCTCACAGATTTTCAGGCCGCAGCCCCAGAAAAAAACCGCCAGGTGGCGTGGAAGAGGCGCGCCCCCCGAAACGAAGAACCGCATCCGGCCTCCCGTGCGGGCTTGGAGCTTCTTGGGTACCAGATGCTTGGCGATGGCGTACTTCAGGGCCAGCCACGGTCCCACGCTCTTGCCGTTGCCTTTGAGTTCCGCCCACGCCGTGGTGGTATTGACGCTCCAGTGGATGAGGGCTTTCCGGAGGAACGGCGCTTGGGCGGCCCCCTCCATGACCTTGGCGTACACCTTTTCGTAAAAGCGCGGCACGGCGGCCATGATGGTGGGCCGAACCTCGCCCATGTTGTCGGCCACTTTCTCGATGCTCTCAGCGTAAGCGATACTCAAGCCCTGCCAGAAGTAGACGTACCCCAGCATGCGCTCGAAGGAGTGGCTCAGGGGCAGGAACTCGAGGGCTCGGTCTGCGGGGCTCACGCGGAGGCGCCGCAAGCCCGCCCGGACGTTCTCCACGAAGTTCCTGTGGACGAGCATGACGCCTTTGGGTACCCCCGTGGTCCCGGAGGTGTAAATGATGGTGGCGAGGTCCTCGGGGGTGACCGCGGAGGCGGCCTTCCGGTGCAGCCCGGGTTCGCGCGCGGCGAACTCCCGGCCGCGAGCAAGGATTTCATCCCATTGAAGGAGGCTCCCGTCTCCCGGCGCGGGCGCATCCATGATGATGATGTCCCTGAGGCTTTTGAGAGCGCCGCGCTGGGACTGGAGTTTGGCCGCGTGCTCCAGGTTGGACACGATGGCCACCTGGGCATCGCTGTCGTTGACGATGTACGCGCTCTCCTGGGCGTTGAGGGTGGGATACAGGGGCACGGTGGCGGCGCCCGAGGTAAGGATGGCGTAATCGGACATGAGCCACTCGGGACGATCTTCGGAGATCAAGACCACCTTGTCGCCGGGCTTGACTCCCAATCCCATGAGCCCGTAGGCCAGATCCTCCACGGCCCGCGCCACTTGCTCCGTGGACCAGCTCTGCCAGGCCCCGTTTCGCTTGGCCATGAGCAGGTCCGGCCGCTGCAGGTGTTCGATGTTATGAAAGTAGACATCGCACAGCGTCCTGATCTCTTCCATCCCCGTGCCCTCCCGTTGGAGCGATCATATCATAGCGCTTCCCGGCCACGGAAAATGGCGGGGCGCGCCTAACCAGAAAAATAGGCTTCGGGTACGGGGACGCCCAGAATCCCGTCGAGGAAGCGTGAGCCGTCCCGGTAGAAAGGGATGGCCGCATAGGCCAGGGCATCCACCTGGAACCGTCCATCAACGCCCGTCACGTCGGCGGCCCGGTCCAGATAGGCCAGCCAGGTGAGCCTGGCGAGCTCCCCGAGCACCTCCGGCGGCCTCGCGCCGTCAAGGACGGGACCCGCTGCTCCGTCCAGCCGCTGGGGCCCTCCCTGCAGCGCGTACCGCAGGGTGAGGTTGTCGTAGTAGGCGGCCTTGGGACTCCAAAAGGCGGGAACGAAAAGGGCGCCCAAAGGACGCTGGTTGGCGTAGACGCGCTCCTTCTGCTTGTCGGAGGTCGTCCACGAGAAGGTCCCGTCCACCTTCCAGAAGGGTGCGTAGAGGTCGGGCGCCGCTTGGCGCAGAAGCGGGGCGGCGAAGCTCAAGGGGTAGGGGCGGCGTGGATCCGAGGCGTGTATGGCGAGGCCGCACGGAAGGCAGAGAAAGATCAGAGCGTGGGGGCCTCCATCCAGGTCGCTCCCGCACTTGGGACAGCAGAGAGGAACGAGGAGAGGTCCGCTCACTCGATCCACCTTTCCCGGCGGCGCCCTTGCACCATGGC
>JAKBES010000085.1 GCA_021833665.1 Acidobacteriota bacterium | reverse complement strand
AGACGTCCATGTCGGGCACGGCCACGTGAGCCGTGAGGACGCGCTGGCCGGGACCCACCTCCCAAATGTGAACATGGTGGAGGCGGGCGGGGGCGAAAACGTCGCCGGTGCTTCGCACCAGCTCATCCAGATCGAGCCCGCGCGGTACGGCCTCCACAAGCATCCCCACGGACTCCCAGACGATGGAAATGGCGCTGTAGAGAACGGCGAAGCCCACCACCAGGGAGGCCACGGGATCCAGGTAGGGCCCAACGGAGGTTTTCGAGAAGAGCGCCGCCAAGATCACGGCCAGGGAAGCCAGGGAATCCTGGAGGAGGTGGAGAAAGGCGCTCTTGACGTTAAGGTCGTCATGGTCGTGGTGCCGCAGGAGGAACACGGCGGCCAGGTTGGCGGCCAACGCCACAACGGCCACGGCCAGCATGAGGCCCGCCTTCACCGGCTCGGGCTTGAGGAGGCGGTGAAGCGCCTCGCGGGCGATGATCCCCGTGATGAGGAAGAGAGCCAGGGCGTTCACCAGGGCCGCCAGGACCTCCACGCGCTTGAGGCCATAGGTATGCTGGGCCGAGGGCGGACGGCGCCCCACCACGCGCGCCAGGAGGGCGAGGGCGAGGGCCACCACGTCGCTGAGGTTGTGGAGGGCATCGGCCAGGAGGGCGAGACTCCCCGACATGAGGCCTCCCACCACCTCCGCGGCGGTGATGAGCACGTTGAGCAGGACGCTCCAGAGGAGGCGCCGGTCCAGGTCGGGGTGGGGATGGTCATGGGTCAAGGGAGCCTCTGCGGGTGTGCCGCGCCTCAGATGTACTTCCGCCGGTCGCCCGTCTCCACGTCCACCTCCACCAGGTCCGCGGCGGACACGGTGTGGAAGGAGAGGACCACGAGGGGCTCATGGAAGGACTCGAAGGCGTGGGGCGTGTTCTCGGGAATCACGTAGATGCTCCGGTCGGGGTAGGCCGGGTCGAAGGGCTGGAGGATGGCGCTGCGCCGCCCGATGTGGCTCATGCCCGCACCCGAGAGGACCGCCGTGTGCTGGACGGAGTTGGGGTGCGTGTGCGCGGGGAGCCTGGTGGCGGGGCGGACGACGAAGGCCCAGGCGCTGGCGATGCCCGCGGGGAGCCGGTTCCCCACCAGGTCTTCGGGAAGGGGAGCCCCGGCGAAGAGGTTTTTCCCCTCCTCGGCGCGTTCCGCCAGATCGAGAATCAAAGCTCGGACCTGGCTCGTTTCTTTCCAGCCGTCCACGAGCCTGGCCAGTGTGGCAATTCTGAAGGTGGTCATGGGTCCGCCGTTTCCCTCGGGCCGGCTAAACCTCCGCCGGCCAAGAAAAGAGTGTATAGGAAAGCGGCGGCGAGGGACAGGGGACGGGAGAAAGCGGATCGCGGAAAGCGGAATTCGGGGAGCGGAAAGGAAGGACCCAAGAGGAGGCCCGTGCCTATCCCCGCGTCTCGCCTAATCGCGTCTCGCGCCTCGCTCACGCTCCACGGCCTCGGCCGCTCCCCCGCCTGATCTTCTGCGCGTGCCCTCGTACATCTCAAACTCCAGGAGTTTGACGGGCATGGGGCCGTTGAAGAGGGGAATCTTTCGCTTGGGACGCAGGCCGACGGCTTTGGCGAGGGCCCCGTCCCCCGTGAGGAGGAGGGCCCTCCAGCCGGGGCAGCGCCGTTTGAGGGCGTCGCCGAAGGCGCTGTACAGCCCGGCGAGGTCCTCGCCGGCCCCCACGTGGTCACCGTAGGGTGGATTGGCGGCGATGAGACCGGCGGGGCCGGCGGGAGCCGAGAAGTCGCGGGCGTCCCCTCGTTTAAGGCGGATCCACCGGTCCATTCCCGCGCGCTCCGCGTTGGCCGAAGCCGCCGCCACGGCGGAGCCGTCCGCGTCACCGCCAAGGATGGGAGCAGGGGCATCGCGCAGAGCCCCTTCGGCCTCCTTGAAAATGGCGTGCCAGGCTTTGGGCTCGAAGGAGGGCCAGCGCTCGAAGCCGAAGGGTTCGGCCCGGAGGAGGCCCGGGGCCGTTCTCGTGGCCATGAGGGCCGCCTCGATGCAGAGGGTTCCCGAGCCGCAAAAGGGGTCGGCCATGGGGACGGTGCCATCGTAGCCGCCCAGCAGGAGAATACCCGCCGCGAGGGTTTCGTTGAGGGCGGCGGCCACGGGCCTGATGCGGTAGCCCCGCTTGTGCAGGGGGCCGCCCGAGCAGTCAAGGCTGACGTCCGCGCGGGTGCCGGCGATGTGGACCACGATGCGGACGTCCGGGTCCCGCCGGTCCACATCGGGGCGGGCGCCCCGCTGCTCGCGCAGGGCGTCGGCGATGGCGTCCTTCACTCGGAGGGCCACGTAGCCCGAGTGGTTGAAGGCCGAGTCTCGGACCGCCGCCTCCACGGCGAAGGTCCGCCCTGCCGCGAGATACTCGTCCCAGGGCAGCGCCTTCGCCCCCTCATAGAGGGCATCGGCGTCCGGGGCATCGAAGGAACCGAGGGGGAGGAGGACTCTCCGGCCCGCCCGGAGCCACAAGCACGCCCGCCAGGCGTCTTCCATCCGGCCCTTGAATGCCACCAGGCCGGGGGCCACGTCGAGGACGGGGAGCCCCAGCGCCCGAAGTTCGCCCGCCACCACCTCTTCCAGTCCTTTGGACGCCGTGGCTAAAAAACGCATGGGCCCTCCTTCTTTTACGGTATCACAGGGAGGAAGGAGCGTTCTTGATGGATGTTTTTCTTTCAAGAAATTTTTCTTGGCGTCTTGGTGCCTTGGTGGTGAGCGGCTTCGCTCACTGGGCCTTGGGCAGCTCCACCAGGACATTGCTGCCGGGCTCCATGTTCTCGATGGCGATGATGCCGCCATACTTGGACAAGACCTCCTTCACGAGAAAGAGGCCCATGCCCAGCCCGGGCGATTTGTAGCTCGGAACCTGCGGCTTGCCCGATTCCTCGGGCTCCAGCAGGCGCTCCCGCTGGTCCTTCGGGAATCCGGGGCCGTAATCGCGGGCGGCGAAGATGACCTTGCGCGCGTCGTGAAGGAGGTAGACCTTGACCTTGACCCCCTCGGGCGAGAACTTGACGGCGTTGTCCAGGATCTGTCGAAAGAGGACCACCGCGTCCTCGCGGTTGATCTCGTAGAAGAGGGTGTCCCGCTCCTTCTGGACCTGCACCGTGAGGTGCTTGGCGTCGGCCTGGGGCGAAACGACGTGGATGACGTCGTCCAAAACGGCCACGAGGTCGCAGAACTCCCCGCGGGCTGGCTCCTTGATGCGGGTGTAAGAGAGCAGGTCGTTGACCATGGTCTCCAGTCTCACGGTTTCCTCGTGGATGATGCCCAGGTACTCCTCCGCGTTTTTCTCTCGCTGCTGCGGGTAGCGCTTGAGCAGATCGGCGTAGGAGCGGATGTTCGTGAGGGGCGTCTTCATTTCGTGGGACACGTTGTTCAAAAACGCCCGCTTGAGCTGGTCCAGCTCCGTGAGCTGGGCAAGGGCCAACTGAAGATCCGCCGTACGATCCATGACCTTCACCTCCAGCCGCTCGTTGGCGTCCGCCAGTTCGCACACGAGGGCGAGGGTTTGAAGGCGAGGGGTCATAACCTGTTCCACGAGCGACAGAAACCGGTCCTCGTCCTTGCTGAAGGGCTCATCAGGGGGGCAGTAGACGATGAAGTACCCCATGGGGCCGCCCTGCGGGCCCAAGGGAATGGCCATGGCCTCCCCCACGTCCGGAGGAGGGTCGGCCTTGAGCTGACGGAGGCGGTCCTGCAGGTCGTCAAGGCGCATGCGCTCGTTGCGTTGAAGCAGCCCCAGGGCGAGGTTCCCCGCTCCGGGGGCGTCGGCGCCCCAGAGGGGATCCTCGGCGCAGCCGAAGCACTCCAAGGGAGTGATGGAGCCCCCCCTGGAGGCAAAAGCCGAGACCTTCCAGTTGGGCCGGGCCTCCGACAGGCGGCGCGCGCAACCGGTGATGGCGGCCTCTACCTCCGTGGCGTCCGCGAGGGCGCCCCCCATCTCGTAGAGCGCCGTCATCTCTC
Organism: Acidobacteriota bacterium; assembly: GCA_021833665.1. Classification (GTDB taxonomy): domain Bacteria; phylum Acidobacteriota; class UBA4820; order UBA4820; family DSQY01; genus JAKAJA01. The sequence continues at coordinate 8,537 of JAKBES010000085.1, read as the reverse complement.
TCAGGCGGGCCTGGTACATCCGGCTCAGGAGGTGCTGTTCCTGGTACTCCTCGGCGAGCTGGGTGGTGGACTGGAGGGCCGCCACCAGTTGCTCCTCCTCGGAGAGGCCGTGGACGGGCACCTCGGCGGAGACGGCCACGCGGCTGTCCGCGGGCTGGTAGCCCTTGCGCCGCTTCTCGGCGAAAAGCGTGAATACGGCCCGGACGCCCTCCGCCAACCGCTCCGGCGTGGCACCCTTCTGTCCGAGCTTGAAGCGCTCCGCGAAGAGCACGAGACAGCGCTCCACGCAGGTCATGAAGGTCTGGACCACCCCCTCGCCGCTCAAGGCGCTGGCGAGAGCCACGGGGAATCCGTCGGCCTTCATGGCGGCGAGGACCGCCTCGGGGGTCATGATCCCGGGGAGGTCCCGCTTGTTGCACTGGATGACCACCGGTGTCTGGGAGAGGTCCATCTTGTTGGCGAGCAGGTTGGCCTTCATGTTTTCCCAGGAGATGTAGTTCTCCTGGGCGCGGCCGGGCTGGGAATCGGCTACGAAAATCAGGGCATCGGTCCCCGCCAGGACCACCTTGCGCGTGGTGTTGTAGTGGACCTGGCCGGGCACGGTGTAGACCTGGAACCGGATGTGGTAGCCCTGGATCTCTCCCAGGTCGAAGGGAAGAAAGTCGAAAAAGAGGGTCCGGTCCTCGGCGGTTTTCAGGGAGACGAGCTGGGAGTCCCCCTGCGGATCCGTGATCTCGTGGAGGGCCTCAAGGTTCGTGGTCTTCCCGCCCAGGGCGGGCCCGTAATAGACGACCTTGAACTGGATCTCCTTCTGGGCGTGTCTGAACTGCACCATGTCAGCGCTCTCGTACCTTCTGGATGAGGAGGTTGGGGTCGACGGGCTTGAACAGGACACCCGTCGCTCCCAACTGGCGGGCCTGGGAGGCGATGCTTTCGTCGGCGCTGCCCGTCAGGAGATAGACGCGGGGGCGGTTGCCCTGGGGCCAAGCCTGCAGCGCCTTCAGCACGGAGAACCCCTCGCCGTCGGGCATGTACTGGTCCAGAAAGCAGAGGTCGGGCTTTAAGTCTCTCAGGGCGGAGAGCGCCGAGGCCACGTCGGCGGCCTCGTGGCATTCCACCCCCTCCTCATCCAGAACGGCGCGGATCATTTTGCGGATGAGGGCATTGTCGTCCACCACCAGTACTCGCACGGGCTCTCCTGCTCCACGCCCCATCCCTCCCCCTCGAACGCGCACGCTTCGATTGCCGCAGTATAGCTGCCCGCGCGGCTCGGCGCAACTGCGGGGCCCGGCAGCCTGGTAGCCGCCGGACACGCGGGCACCCGGCCCTTGCTAAAGGGGGCATTTTGCTGTAGATTACCGGTGTTCGGCCCGCGGGTATCGCGGGTGGTTTTTCGTGAACGGAACGGGAAAGGAACTATGGAACCGCCCAGTACCTCGGAAACCATGACTTGCGGGGACCAAGCTCCGAGCGCTCGCGCTCAGAGCAGTATCCCGGAACCGGCCGCCGCCCCTCTCTGCCCTTAGCCCAGCCGTCGGCGCGCTCGGGACCGGTCCCCCACCGGATGCCGGAGACGCGCCATGACCCACGCCCCATCACATCCGGCCGCTGTCCGCCGCGCGAGCATGCGGGAGTTCTCCCATGTCTGATACGGGCGGACCATGTACTGGATCAGCAAGAGCATCCATCTCGTAAACCGCTGGCGGCGGCAGATCCTGGTCTTCTTTGCCGTCCTGGGGCCCGGCATCATCACCATGGTGGCGGACAACGACGCGGGAGGCATCTCTACCTACGCCGTCACGGGATCCAAGTACGGCTTCTCCCTTCTCTGGATCTTCTTCATCCTCGTGCCCATGGCCTACTACGTGCAGGAGATGACGGTGCGCCTGGGCGCCGTCACCAAGCGCGGGCACGCGGAAGCCATCTTCGAGGGCTTCGGCTCCTTCTGGGGCTGGTTCTCCCTCGCGGACCTGGCCATCGTCAACTGGCTCACCCTCATCACCGAGTACATCGGCATGATGGCGGCCATGAGCCTTTTCGGCGTCCCCCCATGGATCACGTTTCTGGGCGTGACGGCCATCCTCTTCCTCGTGGTCCTCTCGGGCAAGTACTGGACCTTCGAGAAGCTCACCCTCCTGTTCTGCGCCTTTAACCTCGTGTATATCCCGGCGGCCTTCTGGGCCATGAAAACGCCCACGGCGCCGGCATGGGCCGAGGTCTTCAAGGGGCTCGTCCTCCCCAATTTCCCGGGCGGGCTCTCCGGTGAGATCATCTTCATCATCCTGGCCAACATCGGCACCACCATCGCACCCTGGCAAATCTTCTTCCAGCAAAGCTCCGTGGTGGACAAGGGGCTGGACATCCACGACATCAAATTCGGCAAGCTGGACACGCTGGCGGGCTCGCTCATGACGTGCATCGTGGCCGCCTTCATCATCATCGCCACGGGGGCCGCCTTCTACTTCCACAAGCCCCCCATCCTCATCGAGGACGCCGCCCAGACCGCCGAGGCCCTCGTGCCCCTCCTCCCCGCGGGCCAGGGCCATCTCGCGAGGACCCTGTTCGCCGTCGGGCTCTTCGACGCCGGCTTCCTGGGAGCCTTGTGCATCTCCCTGAGCACCTCGTGGGCCGTGGGCGAGGTCTTCGGCTGGGCCCACTCCCTCAACAAGAGCGTGCGCGAGGCGCCCTGGTTCTACGTCCTCTACCTGGGCATGCTCCTCACGGCGGGGGCCATCGTCCTCATCCCGGGCGCCCCCCTCGTGACCATCACCATGTTCGTCCAGGTGGTGGCCGTCACCCTCCTGCCCTCGGCCCTCATCTTCCTCATCCTCATCCTCAATGAACCGGCCTTCATGGGCGAACACGTGAACACCCGGTGGCAGAACATCGCCAACTGGTCTATCGTGATCTTCGTCACCTTCATGTCCACCCTGTTCGCCTTCACCACCCTCTTTCCAGGCCTCTTGGAGAGGCTCATGAGGAGGTCCCCATGATCGCCGTCGCACAAAAAATGCCCGGGGTCCCCGACCTTCCGGCGGGGATCGGGAGCTTCCGCTTCCTTTACTTCTCCGAGCTTCTCAAGCGCCCCGTTTGCGCGGGGAAGATCAAGGACCGCGTCGGCAAAGTCTCGGACCTCGTCTTCAGGCTCACGGAGCCTTATCCCGAAGCGGTGGGCATTTACATGGAATACGGGTGGGGCAAGCCCACCCAGTTCGTGCCCTGGGACCGGGTGATCAAGACCGAGGACGACGCCATCTTCGTCAAGCCCGCCGAGGGGGGCGGGGCATATCCGCCCTTCGTGGACCAGCAGGGGTGGATCATGCTGGATGAGCACCTTATGGGCAAGACCGTTCTTGACATGGACGGGCGGCGGACCGAAGTGGTGAACGACGTGCACCTGCTCGAATCCCGCGGGCGCATGCTCGTGGTCCACGTGGACATCTCCTTCAACGGCTTCCTGCGCCGGTGGGGCCTGAAGCGGTTCAATTGGGTCAAGGACCACCTCATCTCCTGGAAATACATCCAGCCCCTCTCCGTGGAGGACGCCGCGGCCACGGACAAGGTCTCCCTCTCCATCACGAGGCGGCAGATCGACGAGTTGCCAGGCGAAGACCTGGCGGACGCTCTCGAAGAGCTCTCGGGCGAGGAGCAGCAAGCCCTTTTCTCGGCCCTGGAGCCCGAAAAGGCCGCCGAAACCCTCATCGAAGCCGAACCCAGGGCTCAGCGGCAGATCATCGCCAATTTGCGCCAGGAGCGGGCACGCACGATCTTGTCCGAGCTCTCCGTACCCCAGGTGGCCGACCTCTTCTCGGTCCTCCCCCACGATGACATGACGGAACTCATGACCCTCCTGCCCCAGGACCAGGCCGCCCGAATCACCCACATCCTGAGCGAGCGGGAGGCCACGGCCCGCGCGCTCATCTCCACGGATTTCATCACGTTCCATCGCGACGCGACGGTGGGCCGGGCCCTCGACGAAATCCGGTGCTCGGGCCGCGAGCCCGACACCATCTCCTACGCGTATGTGGTGGACGGAAGCGGCCCCACCCTCGTGGGTGTGGTGGACCTGCGCGAGATGGTCCTCTCGGCCGACCACGTGGCCCTCGGGGAGATCATGGCCTCGCCCGTGGTGGCCGCCGAGGCGGACGACCTCAAGGACGACCTGGCCGAGTTATTCGTGAAATACCACTACCGCATGATTCCCGTGGTGGACACCCAGGACCAGATCCTCGGCGTCATTTACTACAACGACATCATGAAGGGCCTCACGACCCGGGTGAAGGTATGATGAGCACGCCTTGCGGATTCCTCACACCACCTTCCCTATCCTGCTTCTCCAGTTTCGGATTCCGAATTCCGAATTCCGAATTTCCTTCAGGGGCCTCCCCATGCCCCGCGTGACCATGACGCCCATGACCAAATTCGCCCTCTACTTCCTCAGGTTTTACCTGATTTTCCTGATGGGGCTCCTGCTGTTCAGATTTCTGAAGCTGTTTAGGTGAATCGGGGAAGGCGTCTAAGGGTGAGACGCGAGACGGAGTATTGTCCCGCTCCTCACTCTTCACTCCTCACTCCTCACTTTTCCCTATCCCTCAATCCGGCACGGTGAACGCGAAGGCGCGTTTGAGGCCCTCCGGCGCCTGCTCGGGATGGAACCCCGAGTCGAGCCAGCGGAACCACGCCTCCGCGGCCTGCGCGGTGAACCGCGCCTCCTCCGCGATGACGGCCCCGTAGGCGAACCGGTCGCGGCTGAAGGGCACCCGGCTCCGCTTGTAGAAGAACGCGGCGCAGCGGCCGGGCCCGATGGGGAAGACCTTCATGAGGGCCCGGTTGGGATGGCCCGCCACGGGCGTGGTCCCCGCCAGCTCCAGGTAGCTCGCTTCGGGCGCCAGGCGCAGGGCGACACCCGTCCCCTTCGCGGCCTCCAGAACAGCCTTGAGGAGCGCCACGGAGGCCGTCTCGTCGAGTTTGGCTTTCACATCAGGTTCGTCGCAGTTCGTCAGCATGTTTAATTTTCCGGAGCAGGGAGCGGGGAGAAGGGAGTCAGGCCACTGCTCGAAGTCTCTTCCCAGTCCCCCAGTCCCCTAGTCACGACTTCTTCCACCGGACGCCCTGGGGGCTGTCCTCGAGGAAGATGCCGCGGGCCTTGAGGTCGTCGCGGATGCGGTCCGCCTCCTTGAAGTCCTTGGCCTTCCGCGCCTCCTGGCGCTTCGCGATGAGGGCCTCCACCTCCGCTTCGAGGGAGTGGGCCACCTTCAGGGGGATCCCGAAGACCGCCTCGAAATCGGCGAGGAACCCGGCCATGGAAGTTTGGGACGAGGTGCAGAAGGCGCCCGCATCCATGGCCGCGTTGCAGGCCCGCAGAGCATCGAAGAGGGCGGAGAGGGCCACGGCCGAATTCAGGTCGTCCTCCAGGGCCTCCTTGAATGCCCGCCGGTGCCCCTCGATGGCCTGTGCCAAGCTGGAATTGGGCCCGGAAGCTGGAACCGCGCCCTCCATCCTCGCGGCGAAGTCGCGCAACCTCCCCAGGGCCGCCTTGGCCGCGTCCAGGGCCTCGAAGGTGAAGTTGAGCTGCTTCCGGTAGGAGACGGAGAGGAGCAGGTAGCGCAGGGCCATGGGGTCCGCGCCCTTGTCCAGCAGGTCCCTGAGCGTGTAGAAGTTGCCCAGAGACTTGCTCATCTTCTCCCCGTTCACCAGGAGGTGCTCCATGTGCATCCAGTGGCGCGCCGGGGATTTGCCCGTGGCGCCTCGGCTCTGGGCGATCTCGTTTTCGTGGTGGGGGAAGACCAGGTCCACCCCGCCCGTATGAAGGTCGAAGACCTCGCCCAGGTACTTGGCGCTCATGGCCGAGCACTCCAGGTGCCAGCCGGGGCGGCCGGGGCCCCACGGGCTCTCCCAGCTCGGCTCCCCCTCTTTGGCGCCCTTCCACAGCACGAAATCCCTGGCCGACTCCTTGTCGTAGTGGTCGCTGTCCACCCGCGCGCCGTCCAGGTTGCCGCTCAGGTCCACCGTGCACAGAGCGCCGTATTCGGGGAGGCTGGCCACGCGGAAGTACACCGAGCCCTGGCTGAGGTACGTGTGGCCGTTCCGCTCCATGCGCGCCACGAGGGCCAGCATCTCGGGGATGTGGTCCGTGGCCCGGGGGTACTCGTCGGCGGGCAGGCAATTGAGCGTCTTCATGTCCTCGAAGAAGAGGGCCGCGTAGTGGTCGGTGAGATCGCGCAGGCTCACTCCTTCGCGGTTGGCGCGGGCGATGGTGCGGTCGTCGATGTCCGTGAGGTTTTTGACGTGGTGGACCTTCATGCCGGTCCAAAGCAGGAAGCGCTTGAGCAGGTCCTCGGCGAGGAAGGTGCGGAAGTTGCCGATGTGCGCCACGTCGTAGACCGTCGGGCCGCAGGTGTACATGCGCACCATCCCAGGATCCAGGGTCTGGAAGGGCTCCACGCGCCGGGTGAGGCTGTTGTAAAGGCGCATCACGGCGCCCCGCCGAAGGTCCGTCCCACCACGGGGACCAGGGCTTTCAAGTCCGCGCTCAACCTCAGCAGGTCCTCGGGAAGGATGGCCTGGGGCCCGTCGGAGAGGGCCCTGCCGGGCTCGGGATGGACTTCCAGCAGAAGTCCGTCGGCCCCGCACACGGCGGCGGCACGGGCCATGGGCGTGACCAAGGTCCTCCGGCCCGTGGCGTGGGAGGGGTCTACGAGGACCGGCAGGTGGGTCATCTCCTTGAGGATGACCACGGAGGCCAGGTCCAGGCTGTGGCGAAGGCTCGGGTCGAAGGACCGGATGCCCCGCTCGCAGAGGATCACGCCGGGGTTGCCGCCGGAGAGGATGTACTCGGCCGCGAGGAGGAACTCCTCCCGCGTGGCCGCCAGACCCCGTTTGAGGAGGACCGGTTTCGGCTGTTTCCCGAGGGCGCGCAGAAGCGGGAAGTTCTGCATGTTCCTGCTTCCCACCTGGAGCACGTCGGCCATCTCGGCCACGAGGGGAAGGTCCTCCCGGTCCAGCACCTCGCTCATCATGAGGAGGCCGTGACGGTCGGCGGCCGCGCGGTGGATGCGCAGGCCCTCCGCGCCAAGGCCCTGGAAGGAGTAAGGGCTCGTCCGAGGCTTGAAGGAGCCACCCCGCAGGATCTTGCCCCCCGCGGCCGACACGGCCGCGGCACAGGCCTCCATCTGGGCCTCCGATTCCACCGCGCAGGGACCCGCGGCCAGGAGGAACGCGGAGCCGCCCACGTCCACGCCCATGACGCGCACCACCGTATCCGCGGGATGCATCTCGCGGCCGGCCTGGACGTACCCCTGCCCCGCGGGCATGGCCCCCGCCACGCCGGGCATACCCAGGAGCTGGTCCGGGGTGAGCCCCCCGGGGTTGGCCGTCACCACCATCACGTCGCCCCGCGGGCCCGTCTGCGTGTGGTGAAGGGCCCCGCTGGACCCCAGAACCGCTTCGATGGCCAGGCGCTGGGGACCGGTGATGGCCGGGTTCAGTAAAATGATCAAGGCCGCTCCTTCCTCCAAACCTTCCGAACGGTTGATTTTAGTCCACCCCGTGGCCATGATCAACAAACCCTGCGTCCCCGTTTGCAGGAAACGCCCCGCGGGCTTATCCTGGGCCCGATGTGGAAGAGGGTGTTTTATCCTGCGGCTTTGGTGTGTCTGGCTCTAGCGTGCGTCCTGGCCTACGTGGGATGGGTGAACCCGGAGATCAACGCGCCCCTGGGCCTGGACCACTTCGACGAGGCCTTCGTGAGGGCGCGGGTGCAGGCCACGGCCCAGCACCTCCTGGAAAACCCAGGGCGGTTCGACCTGCGCCTGACCGAAGACCTGGACGTGGATAAGATCCGGCGCATGCAGCAGCTCTTCGGCATCCGGGCCGCCTCCTATTGGTCCCGCAAGCAGGTCCCCCTCCAGCGCTGGATCTACCACGCCTACCCCCCCCAGAAACTCTCCGATTTCAGGCTGTTCAAGGAGCGGGAGCCGCCCCTCACGGTGGAGGTGGACAGCTCAGGACAGATCCTCGCCCTCAGCATTCCTCCCCGCAAACAGGCGGCCCCCAAGAAGCTCACGGCCGATCAGGCGCGGGCCGTGGCCGAGGACGCCCTGCGCTTCGCGGGGGTGGACGTGGGCAGGCTCACGCTCACGGCCACGACGCAGGGAGATGCGGAGGGCCAGCAGACCTTCGATTTCACCTGGAAGCAGCCCGTCAACAACCTGCCAGGCCTCATCTACCAGTACACCGTCAAACTCCAGTCGGGCTTCCTGACGAGCTTCGGGCGGGACATCACCTTCGCCGAGGAGGCTCCGCCGGACCTCTGGCAGGACCTGGTCCTTCCCCTCCTGACGGGGGCCACGTGGTTCTTCCTCGCCCTCGTCTTCCTGGCCCTCCTCATCCAGAGGCTGAGGCGGGACGAGATGGACTTCCGCCGGGCCCAGAAGGTGGGGCTCCTGGCCGGGATTCTCGCCTTCCTGCGCCTCGTGAGCGAGCCCACGGGGGGCATTTTGACGACTTTTGTCGTCGCGGCCCTGGGCAGCGTGCTG
>JAKBES010000084.1 GCA_021833665.1 Acidobacteriota bacterium | reverse complement strand
AGAGGACGCGGCGGCTCACCTCCATCTCCTCGGCCAGGCCGGCCGCCGTGGGATACCGGCCCGCCCTGATGCGCCGGTCGATTTCCAGGATCCGTTCAAGCTGCTGTTTCTGGGACATGGAATGCCACCCCCTCCCCGTGAAGGACCTGATTGGGTCAAAGTTTACACGGCTTGAGGGAGAAGGGGAACTACGAAAAAATGTAGGGGAGGGCCACCGTGCCCTCCCATCGCCGTATTGGCACCATCGCCGCGCCATTGCCACCGCGGTCGGGGACCGTGCCCCGACCCCACGAATCCAGGATCACGAGGGGTTTCTCCCCCTCCCGGCATCTCCGCATCTCGGCATCCCCTCATCCCGGCATCCCGCCATCTCGGTATCCCTTCATCCCCTCATCCCGGTCTCGCGGCATCCCCTCATCCCGGTCTCGCGTCCCGCGCCAGATCGCCCGTGCCACGGGCCTTGGCGGCACCCCTTGCGAGAAATCCATTTGAGCGTGATAATGGGCTTCTATATTGGTCTCGCGCCCAGTTACCGGCCCGCAACGGACCTCCATGCATAGGAGTTGGGGATGGCAGGTATGTTGGCCTTTTACCACACAACGGTGGGGAAGAAGATCGTCATGGCCGTCACGGGGGTCATGATGTTCTTCTGGCTCTTGGGACACATGGTGGGCAACCTCCAGATCTTCCTTGGGCCTGACAAGATCAACAGCTACGCCCATTTCCTCCACGGCGGCGCGGCGGAGATCCTGGTGGTGGTGCGCACGGTCATGATCATCGCCGTCCTGTTGCACATCCTCGCGGCGGTGCAGGTGACCCTCGCCAACTGGGCGGCGCGGCCCGTGGGCTACTCGGTGAAGAAGGACATCGAGACGAGCTACGCGGCCCGCACCATGATTTGGACCGGACCCCTGATCCTCATCTACCTCGTGTACCACCTTCTCATGTTCACCTTCCTGAAGGTGGGGCCGGGCATCAGCGACACGGACGTCTACCGCAACGTGGTGGAGGCCTTCCAGGTGCCGCTCATCTCGGGGATCTACATCGTGGCCATGATCATGCTGGCCTTTCACCTCTGGCACGGCGCCTGGAGCATGCTCCAGACCCTCGGCGCCAACCATCCCAAATACAACCGCCTGCGGAAGATCGTGGCCACGGGACTCTCGGTGATCATCGCCGTGGGGTTCGTCTCCGTGCCCGTCGCGGTCCTGCTGGGCTTCATCCGCTAGGGGGGAGGACACCATGACACTCGACGCCAAGATCCCATCGGGCCCCATCGAGAAGAAGTGGGAGAAGCACCGCTTCGACATGAAGCTCGTGAACCCCTCCAACAAGCGCAAGTACAAGGTCATCGTCGTGGGCACCGGCCTCGCGGGCGGCGCTGCCGCGGCGAGCCTGGGCCAGCTCGGCTACGAAGTGGAGGCCTTCTGCTACCAGGACAGCGCCCGGCGGGCCCACAGCATCGCGGCCCAGGGCGGCATCAACGCGGCCAAGAACTACCAGAACGACGGCGACAGCATCTTCCGCCTCTTCTACGACACGGTGAAGGGGGGCGACTTCCGCTCCCGCGAGGCCAACGTCTACCGGCTGGCCGAGGTGAGCAACGCCATCATCGACCAGTGCGTGGCCCTGGGCGTGCCCTTCGCCCGGGAGTACAGCGGCTACCTGGCGAACCGCTCCTTCGGCGGGGCGCAGGTGTCGCGCACCTTCTACGCCAGGGGGCAGACCGGGCAGCAGCTCCTGCTGGGCGCCTACGCGGCCCTCAGCCGCGAGGTGGCCCTGGGATCCGTGAAGATGTATCCCCGCCACGAGATGCTGGAGCTGGTCGTCATCGACGGCCACGCCAAGGGCATCGTGGTGCGCGACATGGTCACGGGGAAGGTCTCCTCCCACGCCGCCGACACGGTGCTCCTGGCCACGGGCGGCTACGGGAACGTCTTCTACCTCTCCACCAACGCCAAGGGCTGCAACACGACGGCCATCTGGCGCGCCCACCGGAAGGGCGCCTTCTTCGCCAATCCCTGCTACACGCAGATCCACCCCACGTGCATCCCCGTGGCGGGCGAGCACCAGAGCAAGCTCACCCTCATGAGCGAGTCCCTGCGCAACGACGGCCGCGTGTGGGTGCCCAAGAAGGCCGGCGAGCAGCGCAAGCCCTGGGAGATTCCCGAGGACGACCGGGACTACTACCTGGAGCGCAAGTACCCCAGCTACGGCAACCTCGCCCCGCGTGACATCTCCTCCCGCGCCGCCAAACAGGTGTGCGACGAGGGCCGCGGCGTGGGCCCCGGCGGTCGCGGCGTCTACCTGGATTTTACGGACTCCATCAGCCGCCTGGGCAAGGGCGTCATCGAGGCGCGCTACGGCAACCTCTTCGAGATGTACGAGAGGATCACCGGCGAGGACCCCTGGAAGTGGCCCATGCGCATCTATCCCGCCATGCACTACACCATGGGCGGGCTCTGGGTGGACTACAACCTCATGAGCAACCTGCCCGGCCTCCACGTCCTGGGCGAGGCCAACTTCTCCGACCACGGCGCCAACCGCCTGGGCGCCAGCGCCCTGATGCAGGGCCTGGCGGACGGCTATTTCGTTATCCCCTACACCATCGCCGACTACCTGACGAAGGTGAAGCCTGGAACCAGGGCCGGGGTGGACCATCCCGCCTTCAAGGAAGCGGAGGCCGAGGTGGCGGGCCGCATGAAGAAGCTGCTGAGCATCGGCGGCACCAAGACCGTGGACGAGTTCCACAAGGAGCTGGGCCAGGTCATGTGGGAGTTCGTAGGCATGGGGCGCAACGAGGCGGGCCTGAAGACGGCCCTCCAGAAGATCCCCCAAATCCGCGAGCGGTTCTGGAAAGAGGTCCTCGTGCCCGGTTCCGGCGCCGATTTCAACCAGGAGCTGGAGAAGGCCGGACGCGTGGCCGACTTCCTGGAAATGGGCGAGCTGCTCGCGTACGACGCGCTCATGCGCGACGAGTCTTGCGGCGCCCACTTCCGCGAGGAGCACCAGACCCCCGACGGCGAGGCCATGCGCGACGACGAGAAGTACGCCTACGTGGCCGCGTGGGAGTTCAAGGGTGAGGGCAAGGCCCCCGAGCTGCACAAAGAGGCCCTTGAGTTCGAGAACGTGCACCTGGCACAGCGGAGCTACAAATGAAGCTGACACTGAAGATTTGGCGGCAAGAGAGCCCCAGCGCCAAGGGCCGGCTGGTGGCCTACCCCATGGACCACGTGGAAGGGGACATGTCCTTCCTCGAGCTGCTGGACATCCTGAACCAGAGCCTCATCAAGAAGGGCGAGGCTCCCGTGGCATTCGACCACGACTGCCGCGAAGGCATCTGCGGCTCGTGCGGCTTCATGATCTCGGGCATCGCCCACGGCCCGCAGAAGCTCACCACCACCTGCCAGCTCTTCATGCGGCAGTTCAAGGACGGCGACACGATCGTGGCAGAGCCCTTCCGCTCCAAGGCCTTCCCCGTGATCAAGGACTTGGTGGTGGACCGCAGCGCCCTGGACAAGATCGTCCAGGCGGGCGGCTTCATCTCGGCCCGCACGGGCTCAGGCCCGGACGCGAACGCCATCCTCATCCCCAAGGAGAAGGCCGACAAGTCCATGGACGCGGCGGCCTGCATCGGCTGCGGCGCGTGCATCGCGGCGTGCCCCAACGGCTCGGCCATGCTCTTCACGTCGGCCAAGATCAGCCACCTCGGCCTGCTTCCCCAGGGCCAGACGGAGCGCCACCAGCGCGCCTTGCGCATGGTCTCCAAGATGGAGGAGCTGGGCTTTGGCGCGTGCTCCAACCACGGGGAGTGCGAGGCCGTGTGTCCCAAGGGCATCACCCTGGAGTTCATCGCGCGCCTCAACCGCGACTTCCTCGTGGCCAGCGTCGTGGCCACCAAGGAGGCCGTGAAGAAGGTGTAGGGGGCGAGACGCGAGACGCGATTAAGCGAGACGTGAAACAGGCTTAAGCGCGGTTTGAGAGGGCCCGGTGCGGCGCTCTCCGCGCTTTTATTTGGGGATGAGGAAATGCCGAGTTGAGGGGATGAGGAGAAGCCCCTCGTGATCCGGGATTCGTAGATAGCATGAGGGGCATTGTCCCGGTCCGTGGTGGTGATGGCGCGGCGGTGGTGCCACCGCCGTGATGGGAGGGCACGGTGGCCCTCCCCTACGGCCTATTCCTATCGTTTGCGCCCTTCTTCCAGGTGGTGCGGCTTGGCATTGGCGGGGGTCTTCTTGGCGTCGCCCTTAGGGTGGGACTCCGCCACGGGGGCGCGCTCGCCCTGAAGACGCTCGGGCTTGTTCATCTCCCGCGTGCCCGCTCCATTCTGGCCGGGCTTGTTCCCTTGCCATGTGCCAGCGCCGCCCTGGCCGGGCTTGTTCATGTCCCGCGTGCCCGCTCCATTCTGGCCGGGCCTATTCCCCTGCCAAGTGCCCGCGCCGCCCTGGCCGGGGCGCTCATCGCCCTTGCCGTTGGGGTTCCCGTGATACTTCTGGTTCAGGTTGTCGTTGTGGTACGGCACGTTTCCGCGGTGCTCCGGGCTGTGGTTCCAGCTCTGGTGGTTGTTGATGTTCACGTTTTTGTTCACGTTGATCGTTTTATTGACGTTGACGTTCTTGTAGACGTTGGTGTTACGGTAGATGTTGTTGTGGATGAACACGTTGTTGTTCACGTAGACGTTGTGGTCGTGCCAGTCGCACCCACCGAAGAGGGAGTTGCCGATGGCGAAGCCCACCCCCCACATGATGCCGTTGGCGAATACCTGGCCCGGCGACGGCGCGTAGACGGCGGGGTAGTAATAGGTGGGATAGGACCAATAGGCGCCGTAGACCACCGCCGGGTTGTAGGCGGGAACGTACACGACTTCCGGGTTGGCGGGGACGATCTGAACCACCTGCTGCTCGACGATCACCCTCTGCTGAGGCGTGCTCTGGAGGTTGCCCGACCGGTAGGCCTCATTCCTCAGTTTCTGGGCCGTATTCATGACGTCGGTCTGCTGGCCCAGGAAGGCGTTGCCTAGATCCTGGGTCCACTGAAGGTTTTGAGACATCTTGGTCAACACGCTGGGGACCTGGCAGAGGGAGATCACGCTGGGATCCCACGTCTGCTGGGAGAGAGCGTTGTCCAGGGCCGGTCCCGAAAGACCCGGGTTGGCTTGGAGCCATCGGTCCGCCTCCACGATCTCGAGCGGGTAGGTGGCCGCCATGAGAACCTGGGAGAGCAGCGCGTCGGGGTAGAGGGCGATGGGCGCCACCATCTGGTCGAGCTGGGCCTGCGTGTAGGCGGGGGCGTTTTGCGCCCAGGGAGCCGCGGAGGCCACCAGGCAGGCGCATGCCACGGCCGTGGTCACGATGATTTTCAGCGTTCTCATGGACGATCCTCCTCCTTGTGTACATGTGATGTGAAGGCACCCTCGCGCGGGCCGGCCGACGTATCTGGCTCACCGGAGGCAGCCCGGTTTCACCATACGCCTTCGCAGCGTCCGAGTCCACGGCCATGGCAGGCCGCCCAGCGGGCTCATTCGCGGCGTGGTACCCTGGGGGTACCATGAGCGGCGAAGGCGCAGGCATGAACCCATGTTCTGGCGCGCCGGCCGTGGAGGTGCGAGATGTGCCGGCCGCCGGGATGTCTTTCCGGTGCCGCCTCTCCGGCCCCGCGGGCGGCGAGCCCGTCGTCCTCCTCCACGGTTTCCCCGAGAGCTCCGCCATGTGGGCGCCCCTGATGGCCCTCCTGGCGGCCCAGGGCTACCGGTGTTTGGCGCCAGACCTGCGGGGCTACAGCCCCGGCGCCCGGCCGAGGGCCGTGGGCGCCTACACCATGGACCAGGTGGCGTCGGACGTTACGGCCCTGGCTGATGTGATGGGATTGCGAGCGTTCCACCTGGTGGGCCACGATTGGGGCGCGGGGTGCGGCTGGACCCTCGTCCAGCTCGTTCCCGAGCGCCTCTTAAGCTGGACGGCACTCTCCCTGCCCCACATGGCGGCCTTCGGGAAGGCCCTCCGCACCGTCCCAGAGCAGAAGCAGAAGAGCTGGTACATGGTCTTTTTCCAGCTCCCCGTGTTGCCCGAGCTTGCTTTGGGCGCGTGGGCCCTTGAGAGGGTGTGGCGGAATGCGGGTCCCGACGAAGCGGCCGACTACCGCAGGCTTTTCAAGCCGTACGGCGCCCGCCGGGCGGTGCTCAACTGGTACCGGGCCGCGCGGCGCCGTACCGTCGCCTACGGCGACGTAGCCGTCCCGACCCTCTTCTTCTGGGGAAACCGGGACGTGGCCATCGCCAGGGCGGGGGCCGAGGACACGGCGAGGTACATGAAGGGGGAGTACAGGTTCCTGGAGCTGGACGCGGGCCACTGGCTGCCTAGGGAGGCCTTCGGCCACGTCGCGCCGGCGGTGCTGGAGCACCTCCGCCGGCACCCCGTCCCTCCCCGCTGAGGATCGTTCGCGGTCGCCGCTGGCTCGGCGTCGTGAACGCGCTGCACCTCAAAACCATCGAGACGTGGCGGGCCAGCAAGGCGGCGGACATGACCAAGGACGGCGGGAACGGCTAGCAGCCAAGAAGCCCCCGGCAGACGCCGGGGGCTTTCGTGATTTGGCCGCGGCGTCCCCACGCGGGGAAGCCGCGCTCCGCCTTACCGTGAAGCCATCACTTCCATTTGATCTCGAAGGGCACGACCACCGAGGTTTTCGTAGCCGGATCGGTGTAGGTCAGCTTGTAGGTTCCCGCCGCCTTCCCGGCCGGGTTGGCGAAATAGAGGAGAGCCGCGGTGAAGGCGTTGGGCCGCACCTGCACGTTGTCCCGGACGAGGGCCGGGCGGCCCGAGATGTTGGGGAAGAAACAGGTGTCATCCTGGAACTCCAGGCCGTTGTAAGATTGGACGTCCGGGCCCGCGTTGATGGTCTTGTGGACGAAGGTGTAGTCGTTGGCCACGTTGAACAAGCCGTAATTTTTCTTGTCCGAGATCTCCGCCTGGGTGGCCAGGGGATGGACGGCACCGCTGGGGTCCGTCAGGGTGAAAGCGCCGCGGTCGAGGGTGATGGTTTGAGCTCCCGAGGAGCCCACGAAGACCACCAGGGGGATGAACTTGCTCTTGCCCTGCAGGCGGGTGGCCTCGGCGTCCACGACGACGCGGATCCCGGCGTTCTCCACCATGAAGCCGAAGGGCGAGACGCTCTTGGCTCCCTGGGCCTGAGCAGCCAAGGCCATGGGCAAAACCATGCAAAGACCCGTGAGAACCGACAGAACACTGAACTTCTTGCGCATGATAGCTCCTTCTTGTGAGCCTTGAACGGTGGAAATGGAATGTAAGTGCACCTATAAATCCATCTGTGCAAGGCGGCGACTCCTACTGACCCTTCATGTGGGCCGGCGCATGAGTGGCCGCGCTTCCCCTTTCTCGGGAGAATCAACGATGAGATCGATCCAGTTAATCCCCTTCGTCGCCCATGTCGCCGCCTTCTTCATCGAAATCGAAGGAAGGCCCGTCCCAGCCGTACCAAGGGCCTCCGTACAGATAGCCGTCGTCGTACCGGTTCCAGGTCCGGACGTCCATGCGGCGCCGGTCCCGCCTGACGGCATCTACATAGGTGGCCTGCATGTAGTCAAGTACAGTATTTCGAACGCCTTCTTGATGCAAGCGGATCATCTGGCGCGCGCTGAGGCGGTAGACCGTTTCGGAGTCTCGAAGCCGGGTGATGATGGTCGCGGCGGGAAGGCCCTCTTTGCTCCACTCGACGATGGCGGCCACACGAATGGGTTGGGGCTTCTCCCCGGACATGCGCGCCCCCGTGGTCGCGCACCCCGAAAGCGCGAGCAGGGCGGACGCCAGCAGGCCCGCCGCAAAGAAACTGATCAGCAACCTTCTCCTGTCCACGTTCTCACCTCCTTCTTAAAGCCCACGGCAACGCATCGCCGAGCGGGAACTCCGCCCGGGATAGCCGGGGCGGACCCACGGCCTTCGTGGCGAGCCTTCCCCGGTCATCCCTGGCTGGGAGTATGGACGGTCACCTCGTGGCCGATGCCTTCAAGGATACCTTTGGCTCTGGCCACCTCATCCGCCGAGCCATGAGCCACCAGCAAGAACTTGTCGGACTTGATGGAGGTTTCATAGTGGATGATGCTGTCCTTCGGAATGCCGATGCTGTACAGGCCCGCGCCGAGCGCGCTCAGTCCTCCGATGGCCACGGCGCCCTCCAAGCCCCCGACGATGGCGGCGACAAGCGGTCCGGCGACCACCAGGGGGCCGATCCCGGGCACCCAGAAGAAGGCGGCTCCGAACAGAATGCCCCAGAGGCCGCCCCAAAAGGCGCCCATTTTGCCCCAATACTTCATACGGTCGCCCGCGTGATAGTAGCCGGTCACGTGTTCCTCGGTATGATAATCTTTGCCCACGATGGACAGCCTCTTCATATCAAACCCCGATTTTTGCAGCTCCTTCACCGCCTTTTCGGCTTCCTCGTGGTTATTGAAAATGGCAACCGCTGAGTTTTCATTCGACATCGCCAGCCTCCTTTTAAAGGGTCTTCATGTCTGTTCAAACCCGATTCAGTCTTGGACGGACCGCGCAGGCCTTGACCGCCTCCTATCGACCGTTCGCGGACGGCGAGTTCCTCAGCCGCTCGATGGATGGATGGCACCATCCAGGGTCCGGGCTTCCTAACACATAGGATAGGACAAATGATTCAACGACGACCGCTCTGAATTCATTCCATCAGGTATGCCGGTTTTCCCGCGGCCGGCGCTGCGCGCGGTGGAGTGCGCGAGGTTGGCTTCGTTTTGGGCTGGGGAGGTTCACCCCCGAGCGGCGAACCGTGCCGAACGCGCCGCAACGCAAAGAAGCCCCCGGCGGTTACGGGGGCTTCTTCGCTTTGGCGCGGCGCCTACTTGGATTTTTCGACAGCTACGTCCATGAGCTGGATGGGCATGAGGCCGTAGGACTCCACGGTGATGGTGTTGGCGCCCGTGAACCCCAGGGAGGCGGCGCCGATGACCGTGCCGTTGCCCTTGCCCTCGGTGGGGATGAAGATCTCGATGTACCCGAAGGCGTAGTCCAGGGAGCGCGTCCCCATATTCAGCTCCCGAGGGGCGATGGGCCTGTTGGTGATGCACCGGATGATGCGCCCGGCGGGCGTCTGCTTAGACCGGGCCACGTAGAGCGGGTAGCCCATGCTGTTCTCCACTTTGAAATACCCGATCTGCTTGAGCTTCCAGACCTTGTCCATGAGCGCCTTCTGGCCGCCGACCTTGAGCGCGTTGGCGAGGACGAGGGCTTCCTGGTCGGAGGTGTACTGGTCGATCACGAGGGTGAACCAGCCGCCCAGGAAGAAGCGCGAGCCCGGGCCCCCCTGGTTGACGATGGTGCCTCGAAACCGCTCCTTGCCCGCGGGCTGGGATGAAGCCGCCTGAGGCGGCGCGGCGGGGGGCTGGGCTTGTGGCGCCGCCTCCTGGGCCGCGGGCGCCGGGGCCGGCGGGGGCGAGGGCGTCTGAGACCTGAACGCGGGCGGCAGGAGAGACAGAACCGACAGGACACCCATGATCACGACGTTCATCCGCATGATTCTTTCCTCCTTCTGATGCCCATCACCAGCCGAAATCCAGGCCCAGCGCGAAGACGGTCGGGAAGGAGCGGGCGCCGCTGGCCGTTCGGCCGTCGTCAAACCGGAACTCGCCGCTGAAGACCATGTTCTCGTGAAAGGCGTAGGTGGCGGTCAGGAGCGCGTAGGACGTCTGGAACCTGCCCCGGTAGCCTCCCACGGGGACGAGGTAGTTGTACCCGCCGAGGATCGCCCACCGCTCGTTGAACGTGTACCGCACGGCCAGCTCGGCGCCGTGCCCGTCGAACCACACGCCCCGGTCGTCCTTCTGGTGCTGCCGCGTGTCGGCGAAGTCGAGGGCCCCGTACCACGGTCCCCGAGTGAACTTCACGCCGGCGATGAAGGCTTTGTCGCCGGACTTGGCCTGGATCCCCTCGGGCTTGTCCACGCCGTCCCGAACTTCGTTGTAGGCCGCCCCCACGCTCCAGGTTGGTCCCAGGTCGAAGCGCGCGCTGCTGCCCACCGTACAGAACCACTGGGAGTTGTGGGATTCGATGTTCCGGTGCTGGCTCTGAAACGCCAAGTGGAACCAGGCTTTGTCCAGGCGGTAGACCACGGCCTGGGATGCCCGGCCCGTGCCGGCCACGCCGCCGTCGGCCACGCCGAAGGCGCCCGACGCCTCTCCGCCGTAGGTCATGAACTGGTCGGTCCAGCCCGCCACGTCGTAGTAGGCCGAATACTGCTTGCCCGCGCTCAGGCTTCCCCAGGGGGTGCTGAGTCCGCCGTACCCCTGCCTCGTGTACACGGGATCCTTGCCCTTGCCCTGGGGCGGGCCATGCTGGCCCCCCGAGATGTACACCGTGTTCTGGCTGGCCAAATTAAGGCCGAGCTCAATTTTGGCGAAGGTCGTGAACCGCCCGGCGAAGGGGTAGCTCATCTGAAGGCCGAGCCTTGAGCTCGAATCGCCCACCTCGCTCTGGCCCCGGTCGCTGAATCCCCACCGCGGCTTCAGGATGCCGTAGAAGGAAGGAACGATGGGGCTGTCCCAGGCCTTCTTCCCCGAGACCGCGGGAGAGACTTCGGCGGAGGCCGGCGCAGCGGGGACGTTCTCTGAAGGCAGCGACACCTCACCCTGCTCGCGCGACGGCGCGGATGGGGGCACTCCGCTGGTGGCCTCCAAGGCCGCGATACGCTGGTCCGTCTTGGACAGGATGGCGCGCAGGGCGTCCACCTCCCGGGAGTCCACGGCGGCTCCCTTCCGCTCCAGGGCGTCCAGGCGCCTGAGCTGGTCCAGGAGGGTCTGCCGAAGTTGCTGAATGTCCGAGGGCGTCCCCGCTGGAGCTTGCTGCGCGAATACGGCCGCGGAGCACAGCAGCAATAAGCCCATGAGCGCGCGCCCCGTCCGCTTGCCCGCCATCGGGTTCCCTCCCCCCTTGAACGCCCCGTGACATCGGCGAATCCGAGAGAGGACGAGGGGCCTCTCCTTGCCATGTCTCCCTTGCGTCGTAGTATGCCAGGAGGGCCGTTGCCTCGCAACAGGCAAGCCTTGATTGTACGGGGTGTGAACAAAAAACCGCCCCGGGGAACCGGGGCGGCGGGGTACTCGGAAGACGGTGGGTGCGGTTAGCAGGCTGCTGAGAAACTCGCATGGGCCCACGGGAGTTTTTCAACAGCCTGCTAGAACCTGAAGCTCATATAGCCGAGGAATCCGTCGAACTTGTAATCGACGGTGCCCCACCAGCTGCTCTTGGTGGAGTCCACGACCACCTTGTCGTAGAGGTAGCCAACGCCGAAGCCCACGTTGTGCCACGGGTAGTAGTCCAGGGTCAGGCGGGCATCCGTGTATTTCCCCTTGACGTCGCTGATGGTCACATCCAGGTACTGGATGTCTCCCGTGAGCGAGAGCTTCGGCGTGAACTCGTAGGTGCCGAAGAGCCCCACCACGGGCACGGGAGCATCGAGGGTTGCCTCCGTCTGTGCGTAGTACTGAAGGTTCGCTCCGCCGGTGACCTGAGCCCACCCCTTCAGAGCGGCCTTCTGCTGCAGGTAGCTCACGCCGATGGACCCGCCGAACTCGCCCTTGTCCGTCTGGACGAAGGAGAAGCGGTAGGCCACGTTGGCCTGCGTCGTGTCCCACTTCGCTTCGGCCCGAAGCCCGGCCAGGTAAACGGTGTTCCCCCACACGTAGGATGCGTCAAGGGCGTTGCTGCCCGTCCGGTTGATCTGCATGTAGCTGAATACGAGCTGCTGGCGCGGCGTGAAGCGCCATGCCGCATCGGCGCGAAAGACGGTCTGGTTGCTGCTCAGGCCGAACACCTTCTCGAAATCGATGGTGGTTCCCTGGCCGTAAGAGGAGTCCAGCTTGGCCGAGGTGTCCAGGCCCGTGACGAAGGCTCCCAGACTGAGGGTGAACATGTCCCGCTTGTACACGGCAGTGGTGTCGGTGCCCCAGGTGGACTGGGCAAAGAGGTTCGTCCCCAAGGCCAACATGGCCGCAACCGCTGCCCCGATGATCAGTTTTCTCATGATGAACCCTCCTTCAATCCTTTGGGCCCGCGCCAGGGGGCCTCATCCTGGAATGGCGTGATGAACTCCGGCAGGGGTGCATTATACTCCCGGCCTGGGCCTTCTTATTATTGCGGGGGCGCCATCTCCGCCGGTCCCTTGGTTTCGGGCGAGGCCGGTCTCGTCTGGCCAGGATTCTGCCACCCTCCGCCCAAGGCCTTGTACAGCGTCACGAAATTGCTGAGCCGCTGGAACCTGATCTTGGCCAGGGACAACTGGGCCGGATAGAGGTTCTGGAGCGCCTGAAGCACTTCGTAGTAGCTCGCCAGGCCTGCCACGTACCGCTGGTTGGAAATGCGCACGGCCTCTTCAAAGGCGGCCACGGAGCGGGCCTGCTGCTTTTCCGCCTCCACGAGCTTTTGGTGGGTCACGAGGGCCGAAGCCGTCTCCGCGAAGGCGTAGGTCACGGCCTGCTCGTAGGAGGCCAGCGATTGCCCAGATCGGA
>JAKBES010000380.1 GCA_021833665.1 Acidobacteriota bacterium | reverse complement strand
CCGAAGGAACATCCCCGAAGAGTCGGGGGAGTTCCACGCCCTGTTCCAGCAGTTCTACAAAGAATTGCTGGACAAAGGCCAGTAGCGGCGAGATGGGTGGGCGGGGCGTAGCATAGGCGCGCAGGAGCCGCATCGAGGAGGGCTAGCAGGCTGTTGAAAAACTCCCGTGGGTCGCGTTGCCAGCGCCACGGGCCCGGATGCAAGGCGCCGCGACGCCGTCGATGCCTTGCACATCGTCTAGGAGCGGCAACACAGCAGCCTGCTAGAGCCGGCCACACCCGATCCCGTCCCCGGTAAGGGTTCCCCCTCATCCAACCACCCCATCACCTGCCTTTTCCGCGCCACCGCTGTGCTATACTTCTCCTCTCGCACGAGGTGGACCATGATGAAAGATTGCTTCAAACAGGACGTGGTGGACGCAGTCAAGTTTCGAGAGTGCGCCCATTGCGAGATTTTCGAAGAGTGCACCAAGTCCGTTTACTTGAAGGGTGCGCTGGCGGCCGATCGCGTCGGGCAGGGCCTGGGATACGCCCTGGCCGCTGCGGGTCTGGCCGTGGCCTTTTCCCTCTGGGGCGACATGCCTCACGGCTCACCCTGGCTGGCCTTCGCGGCGCTCGTTTACGGTCTGGCCATCTACCGCGCGGGGCGGGAGTCGGCGGAGCGCATTCACGACGACGGCGAGCGCATGCTGCGGGAGGCCGAGGCCAAACCCGCGGCCACGCCCCAGGTGGCGGCTCACGGCGCGCATCACTAGCTGAAAAACAGGGAGCGGGTAGAAGGGGAGCCGGGAGCAGAGAATCCCAAAATCCCTTCCGCTCCATGCTCCAGAGGCCGCGAAGGCCTTCCTTCAGAGGATTCCATGGGACGCTTCTATATCACCACTCCCATCTACTACGTCAACGACTACCCGCACATAGGACACGCCTATTGCACGGTCTGCGCCGATTTCTTCGCCCGGTACCACCGCTTGCTGGGGGATGAAACCTATTTCCTGACGGGCACCGACGAGCACGGCCAGAAAATGGAGAAGACCGCCGCGAAAGAGGGTTTGCCACCCATCGTTTTGGCAGACCGGGTGGTGGCCCGCTACCACGAACTGTGGAAGCGCCTCAACATCAGCCACGACGATTTTATCCGCACGACCCAGGACCGACATCAGCGCGGCGTCCTGGCCATCTTGCAGCGCCTCATGGACGCGGGAGACGTCTACAAGGCGAGCTACCGCGGGCCCTACTGCGTCGCCTGCGAGGCTTTCTTTCCCGAGAACCAGGTGACGGACGGCACATGTCCCGACTTCGGCCACCCGATCACCGAATTGGAGGAGGAATCCTACTTCTTCCGCCTGTCGAACTACCAGAAACCCCTCCTCAAGCTTTACGCGCAGTGCCCTGACTTCGTCCTTCCGGAGAGCCGCATGAACGAGGTGCGGGCCTTCGTGGAGGGCGGATTGAAGGACCTCTCCATCAGCCGGACCAGCATCACCTGGGGCATTCCCTTTCCGGGCGACGAGAAGCACGTGCTGTACGTCTGGCTCGACGCGCTCTCCAACTACGTTTCAGCCCTGGGTTTCGGGTCCGGGGATGAGACGAAGTTCAAGACGTTTTGGCCCGCCGACGTGCACCTGATCGGGAAGGACATCCTGCGGTTCCACGCCGTCTACTGGCCCGCTTTCCTCATGAGCGCGGGCTTGCCCTTGCCCGCGCACGTCTTCGGCCATGGATGGTGGGTGAAGGACGGCACCAAGATGAGCAAGTCCCTCGGGAACGTGGTGGACGCGTGGCCCTACGTGGAAGAGTTCGGGGCCGACGCCGTGCGCTACTTTCTCCTGCGGGAAAAGCCCATCGGCACCGATGGGTCCTTCTCGGACGAGGCGCTTCTGGACCGAATCAACGCCGACCTGGCCAACGACCTCGGCAACCTGGCCTCCCGCCTCACGAACCTCCTGGAACGCCAGGCCGAAGGAAAGGTGGGGCCCGGAGACGGAAGCCTCAAAGCCCGGGCCGAACAGGCCATGGAGCGCTACCATTCGGCGGTGAAGGGGCTCTCACCCCGGGACGCCCTCATCGAGATCTGGGCCCTCATCTCGGACCTCAACAAGTATCTGGTGGAGCGGGAGCCCTGGGCCAAGCCGGGCACGCCCGATGCGCTGGCCACCCTCTCGGAGGCCGCCCGGGCCCTTCGTCTGGTCGCGCTCGCCCTGGCGCCCGCCCTACCCGCCTCTGCCGCGGCCATTACGAACGCCCTCGGTTTCGAGGGGATGGCGTTCGCCGATCTGAGATGGGAAGATAACCAGCTAGCCCCCGCGCGAAAGCTCTCGGGGCTCTTCCCTAGGGTAGACAAGGCGGAGTACTTCAAAAGAGTTCGGGCCAACGAGCCGACGGGCCAACGAGCCAACGAGGGAAAGATGGAAGAAGAGAAGAAGCAGTCCGACCTATCGGCAGCCGCGCCTCAAGCCGGCCCGGCGGCTCCCGCGGCGCCCCCGGTCGCGGCCATCCCGGCGGAGCCCGCCGCGGAGCGGATCTCCATCGACGACTTCCGCAAGGTCCAACTCCGGGCCGGGAAAATCCTCGAAGCGGAGCGCGTCCCCAAGAGCAACAAGCTCGTCAAAATGATCGTGGACTTCGGAGACGAGCGGCGCCAGATCGTGGGCGGCATCGGCAAGAAATACCCTCCCGAGCAGCTCGTGGGCCGCACCTGCCCGTTCGTCACCAACCTTCAGCCCGCCAAACTTATGGGCGTCGAGTCCAACGGCATGATCATGGCCGGGAATATCGAAGGCGAGCCCATCCTGCTCCAGTTCATCGAAGACGTTCCCCCGGGAAGCAAGATTACCTAGGCCTTGCGCTTCAAGATCTTTAGGCCTGTCCCTAACTAGGATGTGGCCATACCTTCTTTGCGGATAGGCCCTAAATCAAGAACGGCGCCGGATTTCTCCGGCGCCGTTCGCGTACTGGTTCCCCAATGCAGCTATCGGACGTA
>JAKBES010000379.1 GCA_021833665.1 Acidobacteriota bacterium | reverse complement strand
GTACCCCTTTACGGCGAAGAGGTCCTTGGCCCCCCACGGTATGCCATGCAGGGGCCCGCGGTACCGCCCCGCGGCGATCTCTTCATCGGCCCGTTGGGCCTGGGCCAGGGCCCGCTCTTCCGTGAGCGTCACGACGAAGTGGAGCTGGGGGTCGTAGCGCCTGAGGCGGGCCAGGTACATCTTCGTGAGCTGCGTGGAGGTGACTTTCCGCGCCTTCACGAGGGCGGCGAGTTGGAGGACTGTCATGAAAGCGAGGTCCTCCAGATCCTCTGGAGCCTCGGCGGCATGCACCTTCGTCGCTTTGATGAAGCTAGGTCCCTGGGGCGGCTGCGCGCCAGGAAGGAGAGGAGAGAATCTCAGGGCCGGCGGGACACGGTTGGGGAGGGGCACGTTCCTGAGTTTCTCAAAGTCTGCGCGCAGGCTCTCCAGGCCCTTGAGGAGCTGCTTGCGCTGGGGCTCCGTGAAGGTAAGTCCCGCGATCTTTTCGGCCTGGAGGACCACTTCCTGGGTGAGGGCCCCTTTCTCTTGGGCAAGGGTGAGCAGGGTCTCGGGGAAGACCGTGGCGGCGGCGCCAAGGCCCGCGAGCCGGGCGATGAATCGCCTACGGTCCTCGGCGTACAAGGGTTTTGCCGCGGATGTGGCAGCAGATTCGGACATGGGACCCCTCCTGTGTGAGTGTCATGCCGCATCCCATTAGACATGCATCCACCCCCAAGGGGCAAGGTCCGGCTGGCGGATGTGGAGCCATCTGCCGGCCTGCCGTTTGACGGCATGCGCGGTCCTTCCGTATTCTATGCCCATCAGAATCGAACCGCCGCCGGGGAGACCGGCCGAGGAGAGGTGACACGGGAGGAGGAGCCCATGAGGCGCGACGTCTTTCGGTTGCTGGTGGCGATACTCCTGGCGTCTGGAATGCCGCTGTTGCTGTCGGCCCAAGCGGCGAGCGGGGCCATCTCGGGAACGGTCACGGACGAGGCGGGGGCACCCCTGGCGGGAGCCATGGTGACGGTAACGTCGCCGCTCGTGCAGGGTCCCCGGGTTCAGACCACCGATGAGGAGGGGGAGTTCCTCATCCCCTACCTGCCGCCCGGCAACGATTACGCCGTGTCCGTGGAGATGCCGGGCTTCGCGAGGGTGATCCAGTCCAAGGTGCGGGTGTTCCTGGGCGGCACGGCGAGCCTCCGTCTCGCCCTGGCCAAGTCCGGCCAGACGGCCATCGAAGTCAGCGCCCTTCCTCCCCTTCTGGACGTCAAGCATAGCCGTTTGACCACCAACCTCACCCAGGCCGACCTGGAGTTCGTTCCCGTGGGGAGGCAGGTTCAGGACTCGTTTTATCTTGCTCCCAACGTCGTGGACTCGGGCCTCAACGCGGTGGCGGGCGTCGGGGTGAGCAATCCCGGCGTGAAGGGCTCCACGGGGGGAGAGAACATCTACGTCATCAACGGGATGAACCTCACCGATCCCGTGGGCGGCATCCTGGCCACCTCCTTCAACTACAACTTCGTGCGCGAGATCGCCGTGAACATCGCGGGCATGGGCGCCGAGTACGGCTCCTCCACGGGCGGCCTCTTCACCATCATCACCAAGTCGGGATCCAACGAAGTTCACGGCGAGCTGTTCGGGTATGACACGGACAAATCCTTCGCGGCCAATGCCCACTCCGTGAGCCCCGGCGCCCAGGGCGGCCAGCCCTATCACAGCTACGATTACGGGTTCGACGTGGGGGGGCCAATCCTCAAGGATCGCCTGTGGTTCTTCGCGGGCCTCAATCCCACGTACAGCTCCCAGCGCAGCGCCGGGGTGTCCATTCTTACCAACGTGCAGTCGGGCCTCCAAACGGGCCTGCCCTACCGCTACGACAGCTCCACCAGGGACTGGATCGGCATGGCCAAGTTCAATTTCCGCGCCAGCGCCAACCACCAGATCGAGCTGAGCATCCTCACGAGCCCCCAGCACGCCTGGCTCAACGAAGGGGTGGGCAACTTCCTGGGCGGAGCGCCCCTCGTGCCCGTGACGGACCCCTCCGCGCGCATGACCCGCCGCTACCAGTCGGGTTTCGCGGCGGGCCTCAAGTGGTACGCCAACTGGACGCAGAACTTCTACATGGAGACGGAAATCGCCCGGATCCAGGCGGTGGGGCAGGTCCTCCCCTGGCAGCGCTCGGGGTACGCCCAGCCGCAGATCATCAGCTACGACTGGGCGCCCAACGTGAGCGTGGGGAAGGGCACGGGGATCATGGACTGGGACAACCGCTACTCCACCCAGTTCGATTCCAAGGTCACCTACCTGGTCCACCGGCACGAGATCAAATTCGGCGTGCAGTGGGAGGACCAGAAATGGGACGCCTACAACGGGTATACCGGGGGCGTCCAGTACGGGGTCCAGGGCCTCCTCCCCTTCGCCACCGATCCCTTCTCTTCGAGGTTGAGGGACTACGCCGTCGTCACCGCGGCCTCCCTCCAGAATCCGCACTGGAAGACCTACGGTGCCTATGTGGCGGGCTTCGCCCAGGACACGTGGTCCCTGGCGGATGGCCTGAGCCTTGCCTACGGCGTCCGGTGGGAGCGCAACGAGCTCAATCCTCAATACGGGCAGCACGCGTCCTTCGATTCCTGGTCTCCCCGCCTGGGTCTCACGTGGGATTTCGCGGGGAACGGGCGGTCCAAAGCGTTTCTCAACTGGGGCCGCTACTACGAGCGCGTTCCCATCGCCGCGAGCTACACCATGGATCCTGGCCATGCCCGGTACTACACCACGACGTACCTGGGCCAGGTGGTGAACACGTATACCTACGGCGCCATCCCGACCCGCGTGTTGCCCGGAACCAAGAACCAGTACGACGACGAATTTCTGGCGGGTGCCGAGTACGAAGTGGCTCCTGACTTCACCGTGGGGTTCAACGCCCTCTTCAGGAACTTGGGCGAGGTCTTGGAGGACACGGCCTATCTCAACGACCAGGGTGGCATCAGCTACTACCTCA
>JAKBES010000378.1 GCA_021833665.1 Acidobacteriota bacterium | reverse complement strand
GGGCTGGGACGACGCCATGTCCAAAGCGAGGTTCGAATTCCGCTGGGAGGACCAGTTCAACCTCGCCCTCGATCCCGAAACGGCCAGAGCCTTTCACGACGAAACCCTCCCCGCCGAGGGCGCCAAGACGGCCCTCTTCTGCTCCATGTGCGGCCCCAAGTTCTGCGCCATGAAGATCACGCAGGACGTGAGAGAGTACGCCGAGGAGCACGGCATGGCTCCCGAGGCGGCGCTCAAGGCCGGCATGGACGAGAAGAGCAAGGAGTTCGTTCAGGGTGGAGCCAAGGTGTATAGGGAAGAGTGAGGAGGGAGGAGTGAGGAGTGAAGAGTGAGGAGTGAGGAGTGAAGAGTGAAAAGTGAAAAGTGAAAAGTGAAAAGTGAAAAGTGAAAAGGGAAAAGGGAAAAGGGGAAAATAAGCGGGGCGCCTAGGGTGCCTGGAGCGGTGTGTCCTTTCTAAATCCCAAACCCCAAATCCCAAACCACAAACCCCAAACCCCAAATCCCAAACCACAAATCCCAAATCCAAAATCTGAAATCCGAAATTCTCAATGCTCTCCTTGTTGCCTTGATGGTGAGACCGGTTTCCTACCGGTCAAAGCCCCTTGGCGGCGGCCTCGTCCAGGAGCCACAGGAGGCGCCCCGTGGGCCTGACCCTCGCCGCGGGGTACCGGGCCGCGGCCGAATCGGGGTCCCTGAGAATGTCCGTCACCACGGCGGCCTTCGCGGCTCCCGTCACCAGAAACATGACCTGCCGGGCGGCGTTGAGGGCGGGCAGGGTGAGGGTCAGGCGCTGGGCGGGCTCGACCCCTTCTGGCGCTCGCGAAGACAGGACCCAGCGGAAGGGCTCGTTCAAGGCTTCCGACCCCGGAAAAAGCGAGGCCGTGTGGCCGTCGGGCCCCAGCCCGAGGAGCACCAGGTCGAAGGCGGAGGGCCCTCCGAAAAAGGCCCGGAGGTCCGCTTCGTAGGAAGCCGCGGCCCGGTCCGGGGTGTCCTCGGCCCGCATCCTGTGAACGTGCTCCGGCGGGACGGGAACGTGGTCCAGAAGGGTCCACCGCGCCATGCCGTAGTTGCTGTCCGGGTCATCGGGAGACACGCAGCGCTCGTCGCCCCAGAACACGTGAACCTTGGACCAGTCCAAAGGGCCGCCCCGTCCCTCGGCCAGGAGCTCATACAGGCGCTGCGGCGTGCGCCCGCCCGAGAGGGCCAGAGTGAAGCGCCCGCGCGCGCCCACCGCCGCCCGCGCCGCCTCGCCCGCTCGCTCCGCGGCTCCCAAGGCCAGAGATTCAGCATCGGGAAAGAGGGCCGCTTCGGGTCTCATGAGGTGAACCACCCGCCGGGCTCCTCCGCGAGCCACTCCGCAGCTTCCCGGGGGCCCCAGGTGCCGCAGGGGTAATGCCTCACCGGCAGGTCCATGCTCAAGAGAGGCGTGTAGAGGCGCCACGCGGCTTCGGCCTCGTCCGCGTGGACGAAGAGGGTCTGGTCCCCCTTCAGCACGTCCATGAGGAGGGTCTCGTAGGCGTCGGGCAGGGGCTTGAACGCCTCCGAGTACCGGAAGTGCAGGGCTTGGCTCTGGATGGCCACGCCCGCCCCGGGCGACTTGACCTCGAAGTGCAGGTCAAAGCCCTCGTCGGGCTGGATCGTCATGACCAGGACGTTGGGATGAATGGCGCAGGTGTCGAAAGGCTGGAAGATGGAGACGGGCGGGCAGCGGAAGGAGATGACGATCTGGGAGACCTTCTTGGGCAGCCGCTTGCCCGATCTCAAGTAGAAGGGCACGCCGTGCCAGCGCCAGTTGGAGACGCGCAGGCGCAGGGCCGCGTAGGTCGGTGTGGCGGAGCCGGCCGGAATCCCCGGCTCCTGGAGATACCCGGGAAGCTCCTTCCCGTCCTGCGCGCTCGCCGCGTACTGGCCCAGCACCACGTCCTCGCGGCGCAAAGGCGCGATGCTCCTGAGGGCCTTGGCCTTCTCCTGGCGGATGTCGTCCGCCGTGAAGGCGCCGGGCACCTCCATGGCCGTGAGGGCCAGGAGCTGGGTCAGGTGGTTCTGCACCATGTCGCGCAGGACGCCCGCCCTGTCGTAGTAGCCCGCCCGGCCCTCGATGCCCAGGGTCTCGGCCACGGTGATCTGGACGCTCTGGATGCGGTCCCGGTTCCACAGGGGCTCGAAGAGGGCGTTGGCGAACCGGAAGACCAGGAGATTCTGCACGGTCTCCTTGCCGAGGTAGTGGTCGATGCGGTAGACCTGGCTCTCATCGAAGGAGCGGTGGACCAGGGCGTTGAGCTCCACGGCCGAATCCAGGTCTCGTCCGAAGGGCTTTTCGATGACGAGGCGGGTCCAGCCGGGGCCGCGGCTCAGCCCCGCCTCCCCCAGGCCTTGGATGGCTTCAGGGAAGGCGTCCGGGGGCAGGGCCAGATAGAAGGCCCGGTTGCCCGGCAGGGCGAAGTCTTGTTCGAGGCTTCGGATGCGCGCCGCCAGGCCGTCGTAGCGCGCCTCCGAATCGTCTGGCATGGGCTGGTAGAAGCAGCGGCTTTCCCAGGCGGGCCCCGGGCTGGCCACCCCCGCGTCCGCCATGGCCTGCGCCACCAGGAGCCGGAAGCGCCCGTCGTCGTGGCTGATGTCGCGGCTTAGGCCGAGGATGAGGGATCCCTCGTTCCAGCGGCCCTGGTTCGCCAGGCTCGCGATGGCGGGCAGGAGCTTGCGCCGGGCCAGGTCGCCCCGGCCGCCGTGGATGACGAAGAGGCAGGGTTCCGCCGCCGTATCTGTCATGAGCTATCCCTTTCGCGTCAAGGCCTCGGCGCGCTCCGCCACGTGCCCGGCGGTGAATCCTAGATGGGCCATGACTTCTTTTCCGGGGGCCGAGGCGCCGAAGCGGTCCAGCCCCAGGACGTCACCCGAATCTCCCACGAACTCCCTCCAGCCCATGGGCGAGGCGGCCTCCACGGCGAGCTTGGGCACCTCCGCGGGAAGGACCGAGCGCCTGTAGGTCTCGG
>JAKBES010000377.1 GCA_021833665.1 Acidobacteriota bacterium | reverse complement strand
CCGCCCGGCTTCGCCGCCATGTGGGGTTGCCCTCCGCTCATGATTATACCCGACGGCGTGTCATACCGTCTTCCTGCTGGCTTCGATCCCCTCTTTTCATAACTCCGGCTTGGTAGTATGCTGGGCCCGTCTCAGCTACAGGCCCGGCTAGCGGTAGGGTGGATAAGAGCCGCGAAGCGGCGCTACCCACCGATGGCAAACGGGCCAGGACGGGCTTCACGGCTCGGGGCCACGACCAGCCTTTTGCCCGCGGGGCGGGCACCGTTGCCGGCCCACGGTGTCATTGCTAGAGGCCGGAGGCCGACGCGGTCAGCGCGGGGAGACTGCTTCGTCGCTGTGCTCCTCGCAGCAACAACGTGGGGCGAGACTGCTTCGCCGTATCGCGCGCGCCCTACCGTCCTCATCTCCTCATCCCCTCATCCCCTCATCTCGATGTCTCTCCGTGTCCTCCATGCCTCCGTGGTGAATGCCCGTGGCTCTTCTTCGCCGTGGTGAGTGATTGGGCCTCCGCGCGCTGTTCGCCGGCGGACCGTGAGACAATGGCGCCGGAGGGGGGACGGGCGCCATGGGCAACGGTGACAGATTCGCGCTTGGTTTTGTCTGCATGATGCTCTGCGTCATCCTGCCTTTGGTGATGCTCATGCGGCGGGAGAAAAGATCAAGGACATTTGAGGTCCTATCCATCCTGGCCATTTACGCCGTCTGGTATGTGACGAATGTGACCTTTCATGAAGGGTCGCATTATCTCGGATGCCTGCTGGCCGGAGTACAGATCACGGAAGTTCGCCTCATCCCCCATGTCTGGCAAGGTGATCTGGTGGCCTATGTCCATACCCCGAAGATGACCTGGGGGCAAGGCGCCATCAGCGTACCCGCGCCCTACGTCCTCGATCTCGTGTCGCTCCTGGTCGGCGTGGTGCTCCTGCGCGCGTTGGGGAAGAGGGGGCCTTTCCTTACGGCGATGCTTCTGATGCTCTTCTGCCTGCGCCCTCTCTTTGATATCGTGAGCAATTTCGCGGGCTTCGTGGTCTGGAATCAGGGCGATTTCAAGGAAATGACCGCCCTGTTCGGGGGCGCCGCCGTCTACGGAGCTGGCGTTGCGCTGTGCTCGGCCGCCCTAGGGGCCGTTGGGTACCTCCTCATGAGAGGAAGGCGGCCTGGCCAGCCAAGCGGCGCGGCACTGAACTAGGGCTCCCTTTCAGCGGGCGATTGACTTCGGCGCGGCGTGACGTCCACCGTTTGTTTGTTTCGGCCGCCTCACTCGGTGGACTTCGCGCGCCCCCCTCCGTCCTCATCTCCTCGTTTCCTCATCTCGGCTTTTCCCTGTGTCCTCCATCCCCCCTGGGTGAGTGACCGGGCCCTTGCGCGCTGAGCGTAATCTTCGCGGGAAGCAACCGGGGCGCAATGACGCCGCAATAGGGCGAGGCTAGCCTCGGGGTGGAGGGGCTCATGGCCAGCGGGGACTTCAACGGCGGCGGACCGGCGGTGGGCACGCTCATCACGTCCAGGGAGACGGCCGACGCCTGCGCGGTGGTGCAGGACGTGGTGGACCGGCTGTTTCAGCAGTCGAATCTGGAGGCTCTCGCGGTGCTCCAGGAAGGGCGGCTGGCGGGGCTGGCCATGCGCTCCAAGCTCCTCGCCAGGCTCTTCCGCCGCTACGGCTTTGAACTCTACGGGAGGAAGCAGATCCTGGCCCTCGCGGACGTGAATCCCCTGGTGGTGGCCCCGCAGGAAGGCATCGGCTCGGTGCTGGAGCGGGCCATGGCCCGCCCCCCGGAGGACGTGTACGACGACATCGTGGTGGTGGAGGGGGACGGGCGCTTCGTGGGCCTCATCTCCGTGAAGCAGATGATCCTCCAGCAGAGCGTCGTCCTCGCCAACACGGCCGTTCAGCGCGAGATCGCCACGGCCAGGGCGCAGGACCTGGAGCGCGTGGGCGAGGTGAAGGCCCAGTTCATCGCCAACGTGACCCACGAACTGCGCTCCCCCGTGAACGCCATCCTCGAACTGGGCGAACTCATGGCCATTTCGTGCCGCGCCGGATACGTGGACCAGCTCCAGGACCGCCTGCGGCTCCTGCTCTCCACGGCCGGCAACCTACGCAGCATCATCACCAACATCCTGGACCTCTCCAAGATCCAGGCGGGAAAGATGATGATCCTGCCGGAGGCCTTCGAGATCGGAGAGGTCCTCGCCGAAGTCGGAGACACGACCCGGATCCTCTTGGGGGAGAAGCCGGTTTCCGTGTACGTGGAGGTGGCGGGAGGGCCGGTCCAGGTCAACACCGATCCGGTGAAGGTCCGCCAGATGCTCACCAATCTTACGAGCAACGCCGCCAAGTTCACCGAACGAGGAACGATCCGCATCGTGGCGAGGAAGGAGGGCGGGGATCTGCTTCTCCGTGTGTCCGACTCCGGGATCGGCATCGCGCGGAAGGATCTTGACGCGCTCTTCGTGGCCTTCAGCCAGGTGGAGAACGTCCACACCAAGCGTTACGAGGGAACGGGCCTGGGGCTCTCCATCACCAAGCAACTGGCCGAGATGCTGGGCGGCGGCGTCTCGGTCGCGAGCCGGCCGGGCGAAGGCACCGAGTTCACGATCCGGATACCCGCAACCTTCAAAGGGGACAGCCATGAGCCAAACGCCGAGGAAAAAGTGCGTCATGATCATCGACGACGACCTGAACCACCTGGCCTCCACCCGTGACATCCTGGAGCTGGAAGGATACAAGGTGCATACCCATCACCTGCCCTTCGGGGCCACCCACGCGGCGGGGGAAACCCAGCCCGACCTCATCCTGCTGGACATCAACATGCCGGGCCTTTCGGGCGAAATTCTCTCGACCCTTCTGGGCGGGAACAGAAGAACCTTCCGGATTCCAGTGGTCTTCTATTCTTCCAACGACGAGGACAGCCTTCGCCAATCCGTGATCCGCCACGGAGTGCTCGGCTACATCTGCAAGGGCGACGTCTCGGCGCTCAAAAGGCGGGTGAAGATGTACCTTGCCGGGGACGCGGGGGGCGGCTCCACCTC